>DASPPM010000067.1:0-15259 GCA_035625535.1 Alphaproteobacteria bacterium | reverse complement strand
GAGGAACGCCTCGGAGCCCGCGAACACGTCGAAGATGCCGGGAAAGGCCTTCAGCATCGCCTCGGTGTTCTTCCAATCGCCCGAGCTGTCCTTGACGCCTGCGACGGTCCCCGGATAGGCCTTGAGCAGGCGCTCGATGAGCGCGAGGCTGATCGGCACCTCTGAGACCGGCGGGATGTGGTAGAGGTAGATGCGGAGGCGCTTGTCACCGACCCGCTCGATCACTTCCGCGAAATTGCGGAAGAGCCCGTCGTCGGCGACACCCTTGTAATAGAAGGGCGGCAGCATGAGCACGCCGGCCACGCCGAGCTCGACCGCGCGCTTGCTGAGGCGCACGGAATCGGGGAGCGCGCAGCAGCCGGTGCCCGGCATCATGACGCGCGGATCGATCTTGGCCTCGATCAGCGCCGCGAGCAGGTCGAGGCGCTCCTCGAGGCTCAGCGAGTTCGCCTCGCTGTTGGTGCCGAAGGGGGCGAGGCCGCAGTTCTGCGAGACGAGCCAGCGGCAGTGGCGGATGAGGCGCGCGGCATCCACGCCGAGATCGGCCTTGAAAGGCGTCACCACCGGGGAGAGCAGGCCGCGAATGCGCGGCGCCTCGCGCGCGGCTGGGGCCTTGCCGCGCTCGCGCGCCTCGGCCGTGGTGACGGTCGCGGTATCCGCCATGTCGTCCTCCATCGCTTGTCGTCGGCATTCGTCCAAGACAGGGGACATTTATCTTCTGGTTCGTCATTCCGGACAAGCGAATCATCGCACATGCGATGATTTGCGCGATCCGGAATCCATGGTCGGGGCGGCGCGAGCCCGCCCATGGATTCCGGATAGCAAGGCTCGCGACCGGGAAAAGCTCGGCTTTTCCCGGGCTCGCCTAAGCTTCCGGAATGACGCCGAACTCGAATCTCCCCAAGCCTGTCACGAAACCGCTCAACCGTATCCCTCGCGCAGCCGGCTCTCGATATGGGTGCCGCTTTGGATGGGGGGATATTTGCGCGTCTCGCCCGCGCCCACGCAGCCCGGCAGGCAGTCGATCATCACCTCCGGGTTGGGATGGAAGAAGAACGGCACCGAATAGCGCGAGCCGGGATGGCGGCTGATCACCCGGTGCTGGGTCGCGCGGAAGCGGTCGTTCGTCCAGCGCGCCATCAGCTCGCCGATGTTGCAGACGAAGGCGCCGGGCAGCGGAACCGCGTCGATCCACTTTCCGGCCCGGTTCTGCACCTGGAGGCCGCCGACCGCGTCCTGGGCGAGGATGGTGAGATAGCCGTAGTCGGAATGGGCGCCGCAGCCGACGTCCGGCGGCGTCGCGAGCGCGGGGAGATTCTTGCGCGGCGGATAGTGGAGCACCCGAAGGATCGCCGTCGGATGATCGAGCCGGTTGGCGAAGAACGTCTCCGGCAGATCGAGTGCCAGCGCGAAGCCGAGCGAGAGGCGCCGTCCGAGGTCGGAGAGCGCCTCGTAATAGGCCGAAAGCACCGGGCGCAGCCGCGTGGGTTGCGGCGGCCACTGGTTGGGTCCGCGCAAATGCGCAAACGGTGTGCGCGCGAGGTCGGAAGGCGGCAGCTCGAGCGAGATGTCGAAGCCTTCCTTCGGATCGGCGCCCACCTCCGGGTCCGTCGTCTCTCCCCCCAGCGGAAAATAGCCGCGGAACCAGGGCGAGCGCTTCATCGCGACCGCCATCTTCTCTGGGAGCGGAAGGGCGAAGAACTCCCGCGCGACGGCGAAGGTGTCGGCGATGAGATCCGCGTCGACGCCGTGGTTGACGGCGTAGAAGAATCCGACCTCGCGGCAGGCCTCGCCGATGCTCTTGCCGCACTCGCGCCGCGCGTTGCCTCGGCCGGCGAGCGGGGAGACATCGACGATCGGGATGTTGTCGAAATCAGCCATCTCGAGCTCTCTCTGTTGGCGGGGGCGATCCTAGCATGCGCGCTCGCGGGCGTCACTCCGGCCTTGCTCCACCCGCCCCGCTTTTGACCTCTCCACCTCGCGCGCGGAGCTCGCCGCGCATGATCTTGCCGGTCGCGGTCAAGGGAAGCGCGTCGGTGAACTCGACGAGCATGGGCAAGTTGCGCTCAGAGGAGAAGCGAGGCCCAGGCCGAGACGCCGAAGCCGATGAGGACGAGGCCCGAGGCGCGGTTGATCCAGCGCACCGCGCCAGGCGTCACCCGCGCGCGCGCGAGGCTCACCGCCCCCGAGAGCACGACCCACCAGAGTGCCGAGCCGGTAAAGACCGCGGCCACGAAGCTCGCCGCCTTGCCGTAGCTCCCCGCCGTCTCAGCAAGCCCCACGCTCGCGAAGACGGCGGCGAAGGAAATGATGGTGGAGGGGTTGGTGAGCGTCAGGAAGACGGTCGTCGCATAGTCGGCGAGGAGGCTGCGCCCCTCCTTGACCCGCCTTTCCTTGGCCGGCCGCTCGCGGAAGCCGGCGGCACCGAGCCAGACGAGCACTACTCCGCCCACGAGCCTGAGCGGGGTCTGCTGGGCCATGAGGAAGCCCGAGATGGTGGCGAGCCCGAAGCCTGCGACGGCGCCGTAGAAGCCGTCCGCCGTGGCGGCGCCGAGGCCGGTCGCGAGCCCCGCGGCCATGCCGTGGCCCAGGCTGCGCTTGATGCAGAGAACGCCGATCGGCCCGACCGGGGCCGCGATCGAAAGGCCGATCAAGAGGCCCTTCAGCAGGATGAATATGTCAGGCATGGGACACCGACAACGAGCGATGCGTGAGACGAGGAGGGAGAAGGTGCGGCGGACGCGGCTCAGCCGGCGCGCGCGGCACCGTTCTTGCGCTCTAGCGGGAGCGCTTTCGTTGTCGGCTTTGAGCCGCCGGGCGCGGGCGCGCGACCGCCCCCCGCAAGGGGCGGTGCAACGTGCACGCTAAGACGGAGTCGCCCGCTCGCTCGCTCATGACGCGTGTCATGATAGCGTCGCGTCCTTGCCAGGGCAAGCATCCGGCGCGCGACAGGCGGAGCCGGTTGGCCCGGAGCGGTACAGCAGGCCCTACCGCCCGCCTCCTTCGATGCGGAAGACCATCTGCGTCGGGCGGACGAAGCGGAGCGCGATGAGGAGAAGCGCCATCACCATCGCCATATAGATCACCGCCATGGCATCGATCGAGTAGACCGGGCGCACGCCGCCGGCGAAGACGTTGTAGAAGAGCGCCACCACGAGGGTCTGCGAGCCGCCACCCGAGAGGAGAAAGGCGAGCTCGAAGTTGGAGATCGTGTTGACCAGGATGAGGATGCCCGCGGTCAACAGGCCCGGCACCAGAAGGGGAAACAGAATCCGCCGGAAGATCTGGAAGCGGGTGGCCCCCAGCACCGCCGCACTCCATTCGAGATGGATGCCGATCTGCTCGAAGAAGGGCATCAGCACGAAGACCGCGAGCGGCACCATCGGTACCAGCACGGCGAGCACGACCCCGGTCAGCGAGCCGCCGAGCCCGAAGCGGTAGAGCGTGGTCGCAAGGGGGATGCCATAGGTCATCTGCGGGATGAGGAGGGGCAGGAAATAAAGCAGGAGCAGAAGCGCCTTGCCGCGGAACTGCCGGCGCGCCAGCACATAGGCCGCGGGCGTGCCGACGAGAAGCGCCAGCACGACGGCGGCAAGGGCGACGAAGAGCGTCACGCCGAGCACCTGCCCCAGATCGAAATTCTTCCAGGCGAAGACGAACCAGTCGGTGGTGAAGGCAGGCGGCAGGGGCTTGCCGAACCAGCGCTTGGCGAAAGCGCTGACCAGCACGTTCCCGACGATCCCCATGAGGTTCAGGATGAAGCCGATGACGAAGAGATAAAGCGCCAATTTCCACAGCCGGCCGCGCATGAGGCTCCCCCTTCCCCGGCTAGCGCTTGCCGATGCCGATCGTCGCCCCGCTCGCCAGGCGCCCGCGGATGAGCACGATGGCGACGAGGGCCGCGAGCTGGCACAGCCCCATGATCACGGCGATCGCCGAGGCATAGGACATGTCGTACTGCTCGAAGGCCTGCTGATAGGCGGCGATCGCGATCGAGCGCGTGGCTCCCGACGGCTGGCCGAGCATGAGGGCGGAGGGGAATACGGCGAAGCTCATGACGAAGACGAGGGCGAAGGCGATCGCGAGCCCGGGTGCGATGAGCGGCAGCATGACGCGGCGGAACACGATCCACGGCGTCGCCCCCAGCGTGCGGGCCGAGCCCTCGAGGCTGGGATCGATGCCGGAGATGTAGCCGAGCAGCATGAGGAAGCAGAACGGGAACTGCTGCATGAACAGCGACAGGATGACGCCGATGTAATTGTGCGTGAGCTCGAGCGGCTCGGCCACGATCCCCGTCGCAAGCAGCGCCTGATTGAGCCAGCCGTTGGCGCCGTAGAAGCCGAGGATGCCCTCGGAGAGCAGGATGACGCCGAGCGAGATGGGCAGGATCAACACGGTCGTGATGGTGCGCTCGAGCCAAATCCCGCGTCGCATGCCGTAGGCGAGCCAGAGCGCGACTGCCGAGACCACGACCGCATTGGGAATGGCGAGGCGGAAGGTGATCCACACCGTGCCGTACTGGTAGGGGTCCATGAAGAATGTGGCGTAATTGGCAAGGCTGAAGCCGGCGAGCTTGAGCGGATGCAGGCTGAGATAGATGCCGTAGAGGAAGGGATAGACGAAAAGCGCCAGCACATAGAAGAGCGACGGCAGCAGGCAGACGAGTGCGAGGCCGTCGAATTCGCTACGCTCTCCGAGGACTCCGCGGCGCATCCCGGGCCTATTCCGTTGGCAGGACAACCAGCTTGTCGGGCGGGAACGAGAGCTCGACGGCGTCGCCGGGCGCGAGAAGCTCCGTCGTGCGCACCCACACGCGGGTGCGGGCGTCGATGCTCACGGCGGCCTCATGCTCGCGGCCAAGATACTCGACGATCTCGACGCGCCCGCGGAAGGCGTTAGCGCCGTCCGCCGCCGGTGCGAGGCGGATGTCCTCCGGCCGGATCGCCAGCACCGCGTCCGAGCCGGGGGAAAAGCCTCCGCCGTCCCGGGCCCGCAAGCGCAGGCCGCCGCCTTCTCCCTCGACGATGCCCGGCGCGGGCGCCGGTGCCAAGCGCACCTTGAAGAAGTTCCGGAACCCCATGAAGTCCGCGACGAAGAGATTGCGCGGGCGGTCATGGATATCCTGGGGCGAGCCGGCCTGCATGAGCACGCCGTCGCGCAGCACGACGATCCAATCGGAGAGCGACAGCGCCTCGGCCTGATCGTGGGTGACGTAGACCGAGGTGAGGCCGAGCTCGGCGTGAAGCTCCTTGATCTCGGCGCGCATCTCGACCCTGAGCTTGGCGTCGAGATTGGAGAGCGGCTCGTCGAGCAGCATGAGCTGCGGCTCGAGCACCAGCGCGCGCGCTATGGCGACGCGCTGCTGCTGGCCGCCGGAGAGCTGGCCCGGATAACGCTCGTCGAGGCCCGAGAGCTGGACGAGCGCGAGCATCGCCTGCACGCGCGTCCTGATCTCGTGGGCCGGACGGCGCTGCAGCTCGAGCCCGAAGGCGACGTTGCCGAACACCGTCATGTGCGGAAAGAGCGCGTAGTTCTGGAACACCATCCCGAAGCCGCGCTTCTCCGGCGGGAGATGGCCGATGTCCTCGCCGTCGAGCCAGATCGAGCCCTCGGTCGGCGGAATGAGGCCGGCCACGATGGAGAGCGCCGTCGACTTGCCGCAGCCGCTCGGCCCCAGGAAGGTGACGAACTGCCGGCCGCGGATGTCGAGCTCGAGCCTGTCCAGCACCGTCTTGGCGCCGTAGCGCTTGGTGATGCTGAAACGCAGGGACTTCAGCGACTCCTTCATAACGCCTTGTTCATGACGGCTTGGCCGGTTTGGCGGAGCGGGCGGCGACCGCGCGCCCGCCCCCCGCCGCTCCCGCTACTGCTTGACCCGCTGGGCGCCGATCTCGCGGTCCCAGCGGTCCATGGCGTAGGCCAGCGCCTTCACCGACAAGTCCTCCGTCGTCTTCCATGTCGTGCCGATCTGGTCGTACTCGGGGCGCCAGAATTCCTTGACGAGGTCCTGGATGTCCTTGGGCGCCTTGTCGAGCGTGGCGGCCTTGATCGACGGGCCGATGAAGGAGGACCAGGTGAGCGCCTGCTGGTCCGGCCGCCGCATGAACTCCATGAGATCGAGAATGACGTCGATCTGCTCCTGCGGCACGCCCACGGGTATCGCCCAGTAATGGCCGTCGATGACGAAGGTGGTGTCTTTGAGGATGGTGATCTTGGATTCAGGCGGGATCACGCTTTGCGCGCGCGGCTTCATGTCCCATTCCATGATGCCGGCGATCATCCAGCGCTGGCCCTGCGCGAACTCCTTGAGCGTGATCGCCGTCCCCGTCGGGTAGTATTCGACGTACTTGCCGAGCTCGGCGAGGAAGGCCCAGGTCTTGTCCCAGCCCTTCTCGGGGTCCATCGGATTGGCATCCTTGAGGATGTAGGGCAGGCCCTGCAGGATGGAGCGGCCGGGGCCGCTGTTCGCGGGGCGCGCATACATGAAGCGGCCGGGGTTCGCCTTGGCCCAGGCGAGGAGCTCGTCGGCGGTCTTGGGCGGATTGGGCACCTTGCTCGGGTTGTAGATGAAGACCGGCCCGCCCGGGCTGACCACGGAGGGGATGAGGTAGCCCTCGCCTTCGTGCTGCAGCGCCTTGCCGGCATCCGTCAGCTCGCTCTCGGGAAAGCGCTTTTCGTAGGTCGGGAAGAGCTTGATGACCTGCCCGTTCGCGGCGAGCAGCGAGCCGCCGTCCTGCCCCGTCAGGATGAGGTTGATGTCGAGCCGGCCGGCGTCCTGCTGCGCCTTGATCTTGGCCGGCACTTCCGGCGCCGGTGCGCGCTGGAGCTTGATGTCGCGCACCTTCTGCGGGTTGGCTTTCTTGTAGTTCTCGATGATCGCCTGGGTCGAGGTGAGATCGCCACCGGTGTCGATGATCGAGAGCGTGATGGGACCCTCGGCGCGCGCCGCCGGTGTCGGGGCCATGAGAAGAAGAAGCGCCGCGGCGAGCGCCAGCGCTGCGCCGGACGCCGCACGGACTCGTGGAACGCTGTGCATTGGTTTCCCCCGGGGTTCTTTTATGTCGGTCGGCGTCTCGCTGCGCCGACGGGGCGAGCATCGCACTCGGTCGGCCCGATGGCAAGGCAATGAGGGGGAACGGGCGGCCCGCGCCACGGTTCGCTCCAGCTCGCGCGCGCAGGGCGCGCTCAAGGGCAAGATCCGGGGCCAGGCGCAGGAGGGGGTGCGCGATTATGTCGCGCCCGCCCGCTGGTCTTGCGCGCCCCTCAAGCCGCGAGCGAGGCGTGCTTGTCGAGCAGGCGGAGGATCTCGTCGCGGCTCCCGTCGGGCACCTCGAGGACCGCGCGCGCTATTCCGGCTTGGCGGTAGTCCGCGAGCACGCCCGCATCTGCCGGCGCGCGGAAGACGGAGATCGAGAGTGTCGAGAGCTCGCGTCCCGCGGCGGCGGCCGCGCGGCGCAAGCGCGCCACCGCCTCCTTGGCGGTGAAGCCCGGACGCGCGCGCGGGAACCAGCCGTCGCAGAACTCCACGACGCGCTTCAAGGTGTGATCGCTCTCCCCGCCAAGCAGGATCGGCGGATGCGGGCGCTGCGCCGGCTTGGGGTAGAGCCAGACGGGATCGAAGCTCACCATCTTGCCGTGGAACTGCGCCACCTCCTCGCTCCACAGCGCCTTCATCGCCAGCACGCGCTCGCGCAGCAGCTGGAAGCGGGTCTCGTAGTGCGCCCCGTGATTTTCCATCTCGTCGACGTTCCAGCCGCCGCCGATGCCGAAGACGAAGCGGCCGCCCGAGAGCTGGTCGAGGCTCGCCACGCACTTGGCGGTGACGATGGGGTCGCGCTGCGGGACGAGGCAGATGCCGGTGCCGAGCACGAGCTTGCGCGTCGCCGCCGCGGCAAAGGAGAGGGCCACGAAGGGGTCGTGGGAGTGCTTGTAGCGCTCGGGCAGCTCGCCGCCCGAGGGGAACGGCGTGCGCCGGCTGGTCGGGATGTGGGTGTGCTCCGGGAAGAAGAGCGACTCGTAGCCGCGCGCCTCGACCGCCTGAGCAAGCTCGCGCACGTCGATGCCGTAGTCGACCGGGAAATAGACCACGCCAACGCGCATGTGACCGCCTCCCTCTCGCTTCGGCGAGATCATAGCGGAAATCGCGGGCGAATGCCCTCATGGTTCGAGACGCGCAGCCTTCGGCTGCGCTCCTCACCATGAGGAAGCTTATGGTTTAAAGACCGGTCCTCGTCCTGAGGAGCCGCCGAAGGCGGCGTCTCGAAGGACGAGGGTAGCGCCGTCATTTTTTCCGGCGCCCTCAGAACACCGGGACGATGTCGGCCGGATCGAAGGCGACCGTCTCGCCGTCGATGCCGATCTCGGGGATGGCGGGAAAGGCGATGCCATAGGGCTCGACCAGGCCCTTCATGCGCAGAAGGGCCGCGCGCCAGTTCTCGCGGCGCTCCTCGATCGAGAGGATGCCGAGGCCGGCGCCGCGCGCCGTCTCCTCGAGCAGGCGATGCGCAGGACGCCAGCTCTCGGGCAGCTCCCAGAACTCCTCGGGCGGCTCGTAGAGGATGCCCGAGAGGAAGATGAAGCCGGCGCGGATCTGCTTGGTGACGGTCGCCTTCCGCTCGGGTGCGAGTGCGGGGAGGATGTTCTCGAGCAAGGTCAGGCAGATGCGCAGATGGCGCGATTCGTCCTGGCCGACGCGGCGGAAGGCGTCCTTGAGCACCGCGATCGTCGTCTTCTGGTGCATCTCTTGGAAGAGCGTCGAGGAGGCGATCTCGCCCATGAGAAAGGAGGTGAAGGGGATCGGCAGCGGGTGGCGACCGATGCCGCCCTTGAAGCCCTGCCAATAGCGCGCGCCGTTGTGGAAGTACCATTTCACGTTGTTCTGGGCCAGGCGGCCGAGCGCGGTCTCGGGCACGTAGCCGAGCGGCCCTCCGGGCGTGAGCGTCTCGATCACGCGCTGGCACACCTCCTCATGGTTGACCTCGTCGCGCGTGATGAGGAAGAAGCACTTGCGCACCGGGTCCTCGGCGTGGGTCTCGTAGGTGTGGATCATGGCGCGCGCGAAGACGGCGGGGCCGGAGCTGTCGAAGACCGAGAGCAGGCCGAACCAATAGGCGATGGCATAGCGCTCATCGAGCGTGAAGGCGGCGGGATCGAGGGTGTCCCACGCGAGCTTGTTGGGGTACCAGCTCTGCTCGCGCGCCGAGTCGTAAAGCTTCAAGAGCTTGGGCGTGTCGCTGTGCCACTCGATCGGGAAGATGTTGTCGGCGGGGAACGGCGGCGGCTCCTTGGCGCCATAGAGGATCTGCTCGGCGGAGGGCGGCCGGTCGGAGCCCTCGGGTGCCGCAGGCGCGCGCGCTGCGAGCTCCTCTGCCCGCGTATTGCTGGTGGCCATCGTCCCTCTCCCTTGCTCGCAAGCTACCAACCCCGCGCCTAAAGTTGAACCATATTCGCGCGGCCGGTCCGTCACGCGCCGTCGAGCCGGCTGAGCACCTCCTCGGCGATCGCGAGCGAGGCGGTGAGGCCCGGCGATTCCATGCCGTAGAGATTGACGAGGTTGGCGATGCCGTGGCCGGCCGGCCCCTGGATAAGAAAGTCCTCGGGCGGGCCGCCTGGCTTCTGCAGCTTGGGCCGCACGCCGGCATAGCCCGGATGCAGCGTGCCGTCCTTGAGCCCGGGGTAGTAATGCCGGATCGTCTCGTAGAATTTGGCGGCGCGCTCGGCCGGCACGTCATAGTCGATCTTGTCGACCCACTCGACGTCGGGGCCGAAGCGCACCTGGCCGGCGAGATCGACGGTGACGTGGAGCCCGAGGCTCGCGAACTTGACCTCGGGGGCGGGATAGATGAGGTGCCGGAAGGGGGGCGGGCCTGCGAGCGTGAAATAGCAGCCCTTGGCGAGATAACGCGGCGGAATGCTCTCAAGCGGGATACCCTCGATGGCGCGCGCCACCTCCTGCGCCCACAGGCCCGCGCTGTTGACGAGGACGCGGCTCTTGATCTGCGTGGGCTCGGCACCGCCGACCTCGAGCAGGAAGCCGTCCCTCTCGATCCAGCCGGCGACGACGGGGCTGTTGAAGGCGATGGCTCCGCCGTGATCCTCCAAATCGCCCTGATAGGCGAGCATGAGGCCGTGGCTGTCCATGCTGCCGGTCGAGGGCGAGAGGAGGGCGGCATGGCAGTTGAGCGCGGGCTCGAGGGCCTTGGCCGTCCTCTCGTCGAGCCAGACGAGGTCGCCGACGCCGTTCGCCTTGGCGATCTTCTCGGCCCGCTCGAGTGAGGCGATCTCCTTGGGCTCGGTCGCGACGATGAGCTTACCGACGCGTGAATGTGAGACGCCGTGCGCGGGGAGATAGCGATAGAGCATCTCCTTGCCGCGCACGCAGAGCGTGGCCTTGAGCGAGCCCGTCGCGTAATAGATGCCGGCGTGGATCACCTCGCTGTTGCGCGAGCTCGTCTCGGTGCCGATCTGCCCGGCCTTCTCCAGCACCACGACCTCGCGGCCTTGGAGCGCCAAGGCCCGCGCGATCGCGAGCCCGATCGCCCCCGCGCCGATCACCACGCACTCGACCCGCTCGACCATCGCGCCTGCCGCTCCGCGCTCGCGAAAACCGCGGGAGCATGGCGAGCGGCTTGACACCGGTCAAGGCTCGCGCCGCGCGTATCTAGTCTTGCGCGCCGCCGCGACCGGCGGCTTGTCCTCGTGCGCGCGAGCGGCCACACTGGGCGGGAAATGCGGGGGAGGCTTCGGGACATGTTTCGATCACGCCCATGGGCGATCATCCTCGCCGCGGCGACTTGCCTCGCGCTCGCCGCGGGCGGCCAAGGGGTAAGGTGGACGGCGCAGGCCCAGCAGCCGCAAAAGGGCCAGAGCGAGCGGGGCTCGGCCATCGGCACGCCCTTGCCGGTGGGCAAGGTCGAAGCCGCCCCGATCGCCCCGCCGCCGCTCTCCGATGCGGAGAAGGAGGCGCTCGCCAAGCTCGGCGCAGCCACGAGCGAGCTCGATGGCCTCGCCCAGAAGCTTGCGGACGAGTCGGGAGCGCTCGCCGGTCTCGCGCGCTGGCTCGTCTATCTCGCGATCGCGCAGATCTTCGTGCTGGTCACGCAGCTTTGGCTCCTGCGTTTTCGGCGCGCGCCGCTCAAGAAGCCAAGGGCGGCTGAGGCCAAGCCCGCGGCACCGCCCGCCGTCCCGCCCGAAGGCGCCGGCTAGCGCCTTTTCGGGTGGGCGCTTTGGGCGTATATCTGGCGCCGGTCCCAACCGCGGATGGCCCGAGATGCCCTTCGATCCCCCCGAGCCGGTCGCCTTGCGGCGCAATGTGGAGCTCTTCTCCTCCGCCTGCCCGCACGATTGCCCGTCGACCTGCGCGCTCGAGGTGGAGCGGCTCGACGGGCGCACCATCGGCCGCGTCCATGGCGCCAAGGAGAACAGCTACACGGCGGGGATCGTCTGCGCCAAGGTGGCGCGCTACGCCGAGCGCATCCACCATCCGGGAAGGCTGACCACCCCGCTTCGCCGCATCGGCGCCAAGGGGATCGGACGCGCCGCCTTCGAGCCGCTCTCGTGGGAGGCGGCTCTCGACGAGGTGGCTCAGCACCTTACGCGCGCCGCGGAGAAATACGGGCCCGAGACGGTGTGGCCCTATTTCTACGCCGGCACCATGGGGCTCGTGCAGCGCGACGGCATCGAGCGCCTGCGCCACGTGATGAAGTACTCGCGCCAGCACAGCACGATCTGCGTGACGCTGTCCGACACGGGCTGGAACGCGGGCTGCGGGGCCAAGCGCGGCGTCGATGCGCGCGAGATCGCCCAATCCGATCTCGTCATCGTCTGGGGCGGCAATCCGGTGCACACCCAGGTCAACGTGATGCACCACATAGCGCTCGCGCGGAAGGAGCGCGGCGCCAAGCTCGTCGTCGTCGATCCCTACCGCACGCCGACGGCGGAGCTGGCCGACATCCACGTCATGCCCCGGCCCGGGACCGACGGCGCCCTTGCCGCCGCGATGATGCACGTGCTCTTCAAGGAGGGCTACGCCGACTGGGACTATCTCGAGCGCTACACCGATGCGCCGCGCGAGCTCGAGGCGCATGTGAGGGAGCGCACGCCCGCCTGGGCGAGCCGGATCACCGGCTTGCCGGCAGGCGAGATCGTCGCCTTCGCGCGCCTTTACGGCTCGACCAAGCGCAGCTACATCCGAGTCGGCTACGGCTTCTCGCGCTCGCGCAACGGCTCGCAGCAGATGCACGCGGTCGCCTCGCTTCCCGCCGTCACGGGCGCCTGGCGCCATCGCGGCGGGGGTGCGCTCTACGGCCAGACCGGCATCTATCCCCTCGACAAGACGCTCATCATGGGGCTCGATGCGCTCGACCCCAAGGTGCGCGTGCTCGACCAGTCGCGCATGGGCCCCATCCTCACCGGCGACCCGCGCGACCTCGGCGACGGCCCGCCGGTCACGGCACTCTTCATCCAGAACACCAATCCGGTCACCGTCTGTCCGGAGGGGGCCAAGGTGCGCGAGGGCTTCGCGCGCGACGATCTCTTCGTCTCTGTGCACGAGCAGTTCATGACCGAGACGGCGGCGATGGCCGACATCGTGCTGCCCGCCACGACCTTCCTCGAGCACGACGATTTCTACATCGCGAGCGGGCACACCAATCTCCAGGTGACCAAGCGGGTGGTCGAGCCGGTGGGCGAGAGCCGCTCCAACCACGACGTGCTGTGTGGGCTCGCGGCACGGCTCGGCGCCGAGCACCCCGGCTTTGCCATGACGGCGTGGGAGATGATCGACAAGACGCTCGAGGCGAGCGGGCTGCCCGTCGCCGAGACCGCCTACAGGATGCGCTGGGTCGACTGCGCCCTCTCCTGGGAGGAGATGCATTTCCTCAACGGCTTCGGCCATGCCGACAAGAAGTTCCATTTCAAGGCGGACTGGGCGGCCTGGGGCCAGGAGCATGCCCGCATGAGCCCCTTCCCAGACCATCTCGCGGTCATCGACGAGGCGAGCGAGGAGCATCCCTTCCGCCTCGTGGCAGCCCCCTCGCGCTCCTTCCTCAATACGAGCTTCACCGAGACGCCAAGCTCGCGCGCGCGAGAGGGGCGCCCCACCGCACTCGTCCATCCGGACGATCTCGGGAGCCTGGGCGTCGCCGCGGGCGAGCGCGTGCGCCTCGGCAACGCGCGCGGCAGCGTCGTCGTCCACGCCAGGTCCTTCGACGGGCTCCAGCGCGGCGTGGTGGTGGTCGAGGGCATCTGGCCCAACGGCTGCTTCGAGGAGGGGCGCGGCATCAATACGCTCACCAGCGCCGATCCGGGCCTGCCCAAGGGCGGCGCCGTGTTCCACGACACCGCGGTCTGGCTGCGCCGCGCGTAGGCGACGCCACCTCACATGAATCCCGGCGGCAGCGCCGATGCGGCGACGAGCGCGGGCTTTCGCAGCACCCACGTCATCGTGCTCGGCAATACCAAGGGCGGCACCGGCAAGTCGACGACCGCGATGCACATCGCGGCGGGCCTGCTCTATCGCGGCTTCGCCGTCGGCACGCTCGATCTCGACGCGGAGCAGGGTACCTTGAGCCGCTACGTGGAGAACCGCGCCAGCTTCGCGAGCCGGCGCGGCACGGCGCTGCCGCTGCCGCTCCACCTGACGGTGGCGCCGGGGGGCACGGGCGAGGAGAAGCGCTTAACCGCCGCGCTCGCCGAGCTCAGGGCCTGCTGCCGCTTCGTGGTGATCGACACGCCGGCCGGCGAATCGACGCTCTCGCGCCTGGGGCACTCCTTCGCCGACACGTTGCTGACACCGCTCAACGACAGCTTCGTCGATCTCGACGTGCTGGGCCTCGTCGATGCCGAGACGCTCAAGGTGCGGCGCCCGAGCCGCTACAGCGCCATGGTATGGGAGATCAGGAAGGAGCGCGCGCGGCGCGACCGCGGCAGCATCGACTGGGTGGTCATGCGCAACCGCCTCGCCCATCTCGACGCGCGCAACAAGCGCGCGATCGCGGACGTGCTCTTGGCCTTGGCGCCGCGCTTCGGCTTCCGCCTGGCACCCGGCTTGAGCGAGCGCGTCATCTTCCGCGAGCTCTTCCTCCTGGGCCTCACCCTTCTCGACCTGCGCGAGGAGGCGACGGGCGTCAAGCTGAGCCTCTCGCACATCGCCGCGCGCCGCGAGTTGAGCGACATGCTCGACACCATCGGGCTCGCCAAGTTGAGCGCGCGAAAGGCGAAGGTCACGACCGAGGGTGTCTGAAGCTCGCTGAAAAAATAGACGGCGCGTTCCGTGCTCGTCATGCCCGCGGAAGCGGGCATCCGGGCTGCGAAAACCCCGCGTCGCTCGAGATTCCTGGACACCCGCTTTCGCGGGTGTGACGATGGTGTTTTCGTATCATGGGGACGTGCCCTAAAGCACCCCCTTGCTGTTGAGCGCCGCCAACTCGGCCATGAGCGGCGAGTTTTCGTATCGCGCCATGCTCAGCGCCGGGGCATAGTCCGGCAGCGCCGCGCCGACCATCCACGCCGCGCATATGGCGCCGCACGCGCAGGCGGCCATGGTACCGAAGCCGGATAACGCACCGGCCATGAAGGCATTCGGCGTGCGCATGGGACCGATCAGCGGCCAGTTCTCCGGCGTCATGGCATAGTAGCCGCCGTAATGGCGCACACCGCGCGGCAGGCGGCCGAGGTAGGCCCGAAGCGAGGGATTGAGCTTGCCCGCCGCACGCAGCACGATGTCGGGGAAGTGCGGATCGAGCGGCGGCTCGCAGAGAGGATCGCTCGCGGTTCGGTTCTTGGCCCAGCCCAGCTTGATCCACGTGCCGAGATCGCCGCCATCGGGCCGGCAATGAATGCCGCCGGGCATCGGCTCGAGCAACCCGGCCGTGTCGGGGTCGGCGGCCAGGATGTGGCGCTCCTCCTCGGTCCACGGGATCTCCTGACCATCGAGGTCGACCGAGAACGGCATGCGGCGCGGTATGGCATCCTCGCGGTCCTCGAAAGCGATCTTTTGCTGGAATACGCATTCGACGGGGAGCCGCTCGCCCAACATGGCGGCGATTGCGCCGAAGAACGGGCCAGCCGCGTTGACCAGCTGCGCGGCGCGGAGCGTGATGCCGCCCTCCGCCGACTCGAGCGCCAAGGAGAAGGGCGCGACGGCTTCGATCGCGGTGAGGCGCGCGCGGCAAATCCGGCCGCCGGCGGCGCGGAGCGAGTCCAGCATGAGCTGCCCGAGCTGCTGGCTGCTGATGTCGCCGGCCCGGCGGATGTGAAG
>DASPPM010000066.1:0-5355 GCA_035625535.1 Alphaproteobacteria bacterium | reverse complement strand
GATGAGTGCCATGTGGCCGTAAGCGGAGTGGCTGAGGCCGAGAACGATCTCGCCGCCCGGCGTCTTGAATTTTGTCATTTGCGCCGGCGTCAAGCGGAAGTGGATGAATTGCACCGATGAGGCCTTGCCCTCCTCCGTGGTGCGATCGAGGTCCTTCTCCGCCTCGGCCTTCACCACCTCGCCCGCGATCCTGAGGAAGGCGGTCTCCTCGATTCCGCCCAGCCGCGCCAGCATCGCCTGGCGCCGCGCAGGCTCGTCGATCTCGATCATGAGGGTTGCGACGAGCTCGTTTCCCTTGGGGACGAGCGGATTATAGGCCGCGAGCTCGCCCGGCACTTGCTCCGGGCCGCCCTTCTCGATGAAGAGCATCTCGTGCACCTGTTGGCGCATGGTCTCGTAGCACTCGAAGTAGAAGGTCGCGAACGGCCCGACCTCGACGCGGCGCCGACGCTTGAGCTCGACGATCCTCTGGCGCTCGTCGCGGCGTATTTTGCCGTACTCCGCCATCGACAAGAGATCGCCGGCGACAAGTTCATGCTTGTTGGTCATGTGCGGCTTCCTTCCCTCCGCCTGATCGCTTAGCTGCCGAGCCCGTAGGCGCGGGCCAAGATCTCGATCGGATGGGTGACGAGCTTCGGCACAGCACCCTCGCTTTCCACCTTTTCCATACCCTGGGCGATATGCATGCCGGCGAGCGGGCACTCCGAGGAGAGATAGGCCTCGCCGCTTTGGGCGGCCTGCCGCGCGACCGGTCGGCCGACCTTGAGGGCGACTTCGAAGAACGCCTTCTTGCAGCCCCACGAGCCGCCGTGCCCGGAGCAGCGCTCGATCACCTGCACCTCGGTCGCCGGAATGAGACGCAGCATTTCGGCGCCTTTCTGTCCCATGTTCTGGGCGCGGGCATGACAGGCGAGATGCACGGCGACCCCGCCTTCGATCGGCTGCAGGCCCTCCGCGAGGCCCTCTCTCTTGGCGATGTCGACGACGTACTCGCTCACGTCGTAAGTCGATGTCGAGAGCAGCTTCACGTCCCTGTCACCGGGAAGAATGAGCGGCCACTCGAACTTGAGCATGAGGGCGCAAGAAGGCACCAAGGCCACCACGTCGTAGCCCTTGGCGATCCACTCCTTGAGCTCGACGGCGACGGCCTTGGCATTCGCCGCCACCTTGTCGATGGCGCCCTGCTCGAGGAGCGGCATGCCGCAGCAGCGCGGATAGACCACCTCCGTCTCGACCCCGTTCTTGGCGAGCACCGCGCGCGCCGCCATCCCCACCTCCGGATCGCTGTAATTGACGAAGCAGGTGGCGTAGAGCACGGCCTTGCGGCCGAAGGCCGGCGCCTTCTCGTTGAGCGCGGGCACCGTCTCTCGCGCGCGCATCGCGAAGGTCGTGCCGGTGAATTTGGGAAGCGCCGCCCGGCGATCGAGGCCGGCCATTTTCTCGAGCACGGGACGCGTCAGCTTGTTCGTCGTAGCGCTCGCCCAATTGGCAAAGGGAGCGGCGAGCCCGGCGAGCCGGCCGTTGCGGTCGGTCTTGGCCAGTTCGCGCTCGGACCGGCGGACGCGGCCCGCGCGCGCCGCAACCGCACGGTGGCGCAGCATGAGGTGAGGAAAATCGAGGTTGAAGGGGTGCGGCGGCACGTAGGGGCACTTCGTCATGAAGCACATGTCGCAGAGCGTGCAGGCGTCCACCACCTGGCCGAAGTCGGCGCTCCTGACATGGTCGAGCTCGCCGCTCTCAGACTGGTCGATGAGGTCGAAGAGGCGTGGAAAGGAGTCGCAGAGATTGAAGCAGCGCCGACAGCCGTGGCAGATGTCGAAGACGCGGCGCGTCTCCGCCTCGAGCTTCACGGGGTCGTAGAAGTCGGGATCCTGCCAGGCAAGGGGATGGCGCGTCGGCGCCTCGAGGCTGCCCTCTCTCATCGCTCGTTCCCTTCCGCGACGACGGCCGCAGGATCAGCGCATGCGGCGCGTGGTCGAGGGCGGGATCCGTCGCGGATCCGCGCCCCTTTCCACGACCTGTCTCGAAACCGCCCGCGCGCTGCTACTTGAGGTCGCTGAGCGCCTTCTGGAAGCGGCCGGCGTGCGAGCGCTCGGCCTTGGCGAGCGTCTCGAACCACTCGGCGATCTCCTCGAAACCTTCCTCGCGCGCGGTGCGAGCCATGCCCGGATACATATCCGTGTACTCGTGCGTCTCGCCCGCGATCGCGGCCTTGAGGTTGTCCGAAGTCTTGCCGATCGGCTTGCCGGTCGCCGGGTCGCCCACCGCCTCGAGGAACTCGAGGTGGCCGTGGGCGTGGCCGGTCTCGCCCTCGGCGGTCGAGCGGAAGACGGCGGATACGTCGTTGTAGCCCTCCACATCCGCCTTCTGGGCGAAATAGAGGTAGCGGCGGTTGGCCATAGACTCGCCGCCGAATGCGGCTTTGAGGTTTTCCTCGGTCTTGGATCCCTTGAGCGACGCCATGTTTTTCTCCCTTCACATGCAAGTGACGTAACGGCAATGAGCGCGGCCCGCGGCCGTGCGCCAACGCGGGCAATCGGCGAGCCGCCGACGCCTTTATCGCGCCCTCCAGCCCCCCTGTCAATAGATTAGAATTATTCGAGGAAGGTTTCTAATGTCTTGGAAAATTGGTAAGAAAATTTCTAATTGCGACGCAAGCGCACGATAACGTCGATGCGCGAGACGGTGGTGCCGCTGGGCGGTGTGGGCAGATCGGAAACGCCGAGCTCGGAGCCGGCGATGTCCTGCAGCGAGCCGCTGTCCTCGTGGTAGAAGTGATGGTGCTCGGAGGTATTGGTGTCGAAGTAGGAGCGGCCGGCCTCGACCACGACTTCGCGCAAAAGCCCGGCAGCGGTGAACTGGTGCAGGCTGTTGTAGACGGTAGCGAGCGAGACGGGAATGCTCGCGGCAACCGCCTCGGCATGAAGCTGCTCGGCGCTCACATGCCGCGCGCCCTTGTCGAAGAGCAGGCGCGCGAGCGCCAAGCGCTGGCGGGTCGGCCTCAAGCCGGCGCCTCTCAAGCGTTCGAGCACGGGGGTGAATTGACGGGCTCTCGCCATGCGCTTCACCTGGGCTCCAGGAACGGAGGGTTGACCTCAAGCATGGCGCGTACCCTGCCGCAATCCTCGCAAAAAATAAAGCTTTTCCTCGGGCGCGCCGGCCCTCTCGTGCCCGACCCTCAATCGCCGGTCAGGATGCGCTCGACCAGTTGCCGTACCGTCGGGATAAAGCCGTTGGCGTAGAAGGGGTCGGCGGCGAAGCGATAGGCGTTATGCCCGGCGAACATGAGCTGGCTGTCGACATCGCCCCCGTGGCTGATGTGCTGCAGCGTCTTTTGGATGCAGAAGGAGCGCGGATCGGCCTTCCTCCCGGTGCTGTGGGGCTCGTTCTGCGACCAGTTGGAGAAAAGACAGGCCGACAGGCAGCCCATGCAATTGATCTGGTCCGTGCGGATCTCCCGCGCCTTGTCGGGGGTGACGAAGATGATGGTGGCGTCCGGCGTCTTGAGCGCCTCGGTGAAGCCTTGCGCCACCCAGGCGTCCGCTCGCACCTTGTCCGCGGCGGTGACGTAGACGACGCGCCGGCGCGGACCGACCGGGAACACCGTATCGTGCTGGCCGACCGGTTCGGGGGTGAACGCCACTTGGCGGCTCGTGCGCTGGTAAAGCTCCTCAAGGTACTTGTTCTTGACGGAGGAGGAGTAGAAGCCGGTCGGGCTGAAGCGATGCAGCAGCACGTCCCCTTCCTTGAGCGTCAGTAGGCGCTCCTTCCAGACATCGGAGATCGGGCTCTCCTGGGTCAGGAGCGGCCGCGTGCCGAACTGGAAGCAAACGGGGCCGAGCTCCGCATTGTCGATCCAATCCTCCCACTCGCGCAGGAACCACACTCCGCCTGCCATGATGATCGGCGTGTGGTTGAGGCCGGCCTCGTTCATAAAATCGCGCAAGGCTTTCACGCGCGGGAAGGGGGGTTCCGGCTTGGTCGGATCCTCGGCGTTGCTGAGGCCGTTGTGGCCGCCGGCGAGCCAAGGATCCTCGTAAACGACGCCGCCGAGCCAGTCGCGGAACTTGTGATAGGCGCGCTTCCACAACGCGCGGAAAGCGCGCGCCGAGGAGATGATCGGATAGTAGTGCACGCTGTAGCGGGCGCAGATCTCGGCGATCCGATAGGGCATGCCGGCGCCGCAGGTGACGCCGTTGATCAGGCCCTTGGCGCGCTCGAGCACGCTATGGAGGATGGTCTCGGCCGCCGCCATCTCCCACAGAACGTTCATGTGGATGCGGCCTTGGCCCAAGGCCGTCTCGTAGGCGACCCTGGCCTGGTGCAGCGCCCCCTTGATGGCGTAGGCGACGAGCTCGTCGTGGCGCTCGCGCCGCGTGCGGCCGTAATAGAGCTGCGAGACGAGCTCGCCGTTCTCGTCGCAAGAGTCGGCATTGACCCCGGAGAAGGTGCCGACGCCGCCGGCCGCGGCCCAGGCGCCCGAGCTCTCGCCGTTGGACACGGAGATACCCTTGCCGCCCTCAACCAGCGGCAGCACCTCGCACCCAGAAATGAGAACCGGATTGAGCGTCCTCACTCTTTCTCCAGGTCCCTTGCCTATAGTCAAAACGGCCCGCGCCGGCGCCGTGCCGGCTCCGGCCGGCCTGTCGCCAACACTGCATATAGTGCGATTTTGCAAGGTTATGAAGTGGAATCACTCGTACCGATGAGGAGTGGCGCAGGCCGGCAAATCCTGTTGCAGCGCGGAAAGCCGCTCCCTCGCTCAACAGAGGTTGCTAAAGTGCCGCCATGATCGCGTCAGGCATATCGCTGATGAGGCCGTCCACGCCAAGTGCGAAGAGCTCGCCCGCGCGGGCCCCATGGTTGACCGTATAGGCGAGGAGAGGATAGCCGGCCGCCTTGACGGCGCGCACGGCATCCAGCGAGAGCAGGCGCTGATTGCAGATCACGGCGGCAGCGCCGAGCCGCTCCGCCATCCCTCGCCAATCGCGCGGCAGGACTTCGACGAGATAGCCGCGAGGGACGTCGGGAGCGAGGCGTTGGAAGGCAGCCACCGCGTCAGGCTGGAAGCTGGTGACGAGGGGGGCTGGCAAGTCGCGAGACCACAGTCGCAGAAGCGCGCGGGCGGCCGCCTCGGCGAGCCTTCCCTCCCGACCCGGCTCCGCCTTGAGCTCGAGATCGAAGGCGAGCTCGAGGGTCTTGAGAAGCGCCAACGCCTCCTCGAGACTCGGGATTGCCTCGCCTTGATAGGCGGGCGCGAAGTGGGCGCCCGCGTCGAGAGACTTGAGGTCGCGGAAGAGCGTCGCCCCCACCGCCCCTTTAACACCGGTCACGCGCTCGAGCTGGTCGTCGTGA
>DASPPM010000065.1:0-2409 GCA_035625535.1 Alphaproteobacteria bacterium | reverse complement strand
CCCTTGTAGAAGGGCCCGGTCGCGGTGAAGTTGCCGTCGCCCAAGGCCGCCACGCGGAATTCGCCCGCGAAGGGGCCATGGCCCGGGAGGTTCGAGCGTCCGCCCACTTCGAGCCTGAGCCTCGCCCCCAACCCGGCCCTGTGCGCGGCCGCGGCCGCGGCGGGATCGCAAAGGATGCCGAGGGCTGCATCCTCAGCTCGATTGCGCACGAGCGCGTCTAAGAGGCCGATCGTGTCGGCATCGCCGCCCGCACCCGGATTGTCCTGGGTATCGGCCAAGACGACCGGCCGCTCGGCGGCTTTGGCGGTGGCGATGGCGTGCCGCACCGCCGCGTCGGGCTCCCACAATGCGCCTGCGAAGTCGCCCTCCCGGGCGAGGCATTCGCCGGCGAGACGGTCGGCCGCGCGCTCGGCCGCACTCTTGCTTGAGGCGTAGGCGATGACCGCGGGGCCGCACTCGCGAATATCGGCGAGCGGAAAGCCGGTCGCGAGCGAGACGCTCGCCACCTGCCCGCGCTCGATCTCGCTTGCCAAGCCATAGAGGCTCCTTGCCGGCTCGATCAGCGTGCATTGGAAGGTGAGCGGAATGAGGTAGGGCAGCTTGCGGAAGGCTTTGTCGAGCGGCTTGCCGCGCCCGAGCAAGCCGGCGATGATCCCAGCCGCGCGCCCCCCGGTCTCCGCCATGTCCAGGTGCGGGTAGGTGCGATAGGCGACGAGGGCCGAGGCGGCCTCGACCATCCGCTCGGTCACGTTGGCGTGGAGGTCGAGGCTCGCGACGATGGGGACGTGCGGACCGACGAGGGCGCGGACGCGCCCCAAGAGCTCGCCCTCGCCGTCCTCGAGATGCTCGGTGACCATGGCGCCGTGGAGATCGAGGTAGACCGCATCGAGCGGAAGCCTCTCCGCGAGCTCCGACACCAAGAGGGCCGCAATACGCTCGTAGGCGTCTCCCGTGACAGGACCGGAGGGCGTCGCATTGGCCCAGGCAAGGGGCAGAAGCTCGTGGCCGGCCGCGCGGGCCGCCGCGATGAAGCCGGCGATCGGAATGTTGATCCCGGCGACCGTCGCGAAGAGATCTGGCCCCCGCGTCAGGCCGGGCCAGCCGCCGGCGCGGACGAAATCCTCGTAGCGCGCCTTCGAGGGTGCGAAGCTGTTCGTCTCGTGCTGAAAGCCGCCGACGGCGATGCGGGCCATGGCCGCCTCCCCTCCGCCGCGCTTTAGAGGCCGAGCTCAGATATCCGCGTAGCAGTGCGTCTCGGCTGCGGCACCGGGATGCGTGACGGCGCCGGTGTGGGCGGGGCCGACGTTCTGCGCATAGCGCCAGAGCGTGCCGGACTGGAAATCGTGCCGACGTGGCTTCCAGCTCTTGCGGCGCTTGGCGAGCTCCTCTTTCGAGAGCGCCACGTTGAGCGTGCCCTTGACCGCGTCGATGTCGATACGGTCGCCGTCCTTGAGCAGCGCGATCGGGCCGCCTACGGCCGCCTCGGGACCGACATGGCCGATGCAGAATCCGTGCGTGCCGCCCGAGAAGCGTCCGTCGGTGATGAGGGCCACCTCCTCGCCGAGGCCCTGGCCGTAGATGGCACTCGTGGTCGAAAGCATCTCGCGCATGCCGGGCCCGCCTTTCGGCCCCTCGTAGCGCACCACAACCACCTCGCCGGGCTTGATCTTGCGCGCGAGCACGGCCTTGAGCGCATCCTCCTCGCGATCGAAGCAGCGCGCGCGGCCGCTGAACTTGAGACGCTTCATGCCGGCCACCTTCACGATCGCACCTTCGGGTGCAAGATTGCCCGTGAGACCGACGAAACCGCCCGACTTGCTGAGCGGCTTTTCCGTCGAAGAGACGACGTCCTGGTTCTTCGGCACGACCACGTCCTTGAGGTTCTCCGCGACCGTCTTGCCGGAGACGGTGAGGCAGTCGCCGTGGAGATAGCCGCCGTCCAGAAGCGCCTTCATCAAGACGGGCACGCCGCCCACGTCGTAGAGGTCCTTGGCCACGTATTTTCCGCCCGGCTTCAGGCTTGCGATATAGGGCGTGCGCCGCGAGATCGCGACCACGTCCGCGAGCGTAAAGGGAATCCCCGCCTCGTTCGCGATCGCAGGCAAATGCAGGCCCGCGTTGGTCGACCCGCCCGAGGCTGCGACCACGCTCGCCGCATTCTCCAGCGCCTTCCGCGTCACGATGTCGCGCGGCCGCAGCTGGCGCTTGATGAGCTCCATCACCGCAAGCCCCGCCGCCTCGGCGAAGACATCGCGGCTCTCGTAAGGCGCCGGCGGCATGGCCGAGCCCGGGAGCGCCAAGCCGAGCGCCTCGGAGACGCAGGCCATGGTGTTGGCGGTGAACTGGCCGCCGCAGGAGCCGGCCGAGGGACAGGCCGCACATTCGAGCTCGTGGAGCTCCTCGGCCGTC
>DASPPM010000064.1:0-3359 GCA_035625535.1 Alphaproteobacteria bacterium | reverse complement strand
CGACCTTGGGCACCGACTGCAGCATGAGGAGCGGGGGGTAGAGCACGCGGCGGAGGAGCCGGGAATAGACGACCGCGACCGCCAGGGGCACGCCGCTCGCGAGCGCAAGGAAGAAGCCGCCGAGCACGGCCCAGAGCGTGGCGAGGATGTGCTCCGGCAGCACCGCGCGCAGCTTCCAGGTCTCGGCCACGATGCGGAAGGGCGAGGGGAGCAGCCAGACCGGCACGCCCGCGAAGTCGCAGACGAGCTGCCAGGCCACGAGAAGGCCCAAGAGGATGAGCGCAGCCCCGGCGTACTCCCGCAGCGCCGCCCGCATGCGCGCGAGGAGGCTCACGGCCGCCCCCCGAGCCCGCCGTGGATGAGGGCGCGGATCGTCTCCACGTGCTCCTTGAATTCGGGCGTGAACTCCATCGCGAGCGAGCGCGGCCGCGGCAGACGCACGGCGATCTCGCGCACGATCCTCCCCGGGCGCGGCGTCATGACCGCGACGCGGTCGGCGAGCAGCACGGCCTCGGGGATGCTGTGGGTGACGAAGACGATCGTCTTGCGCCGCTTGGTCCAGATGTCGAGGAGCTCGACGCCGAACTCCTCCCGCGTCATGGCGTCGAGCGCCGCGAAGGGCTCGTCCATGAGCAGGATCTTGGGGTCGTAGACGAGGGCGCGGCAGATCGAGACGCGCTGCTGCATGCCGCCCGAGAGCTCGTCGGGCCGCGCGCGCTCGAAGCCCGCGAGCCCGACGAGGGCGATGAGGCGCTTCGCCTCCTCGAGGTAGTCGCCGAGGCGCCAGCCCAGCATCTCGACGGGGAAGAGGATGTTGTCGAGCACCGAGCGCCAGGGCAGCAGCACCGGGCGCTGGAAGACCATGCCGATGCTGCGCGAGGGCCGCTCGAGGGGGCGGCCGTCGAAGGCGAGCGTGCCCTCGCTCGGCTGGATGAGGCCGCCGAAGAGCTTGAGAAGCGTGCTCTTGCCGCAGCCGCTGGGGCCGACGAGGGTGACGAACTCGTCGGCTGCCACGTCGATGTCCACACCGGAGAGCGCGAGCACGTCCGCGCCCGCGCGGGTGGCGTAGCGCTTGGCGAGCCCGCGCGCCGCGAGCAGCCCCGCTCCCGCCGGCGCCCGCGTGCCCGGGGAGGGAGACGGGCTCACCCTAGCCACCCGCGCCAAGAGGCCCCGTCACTTGGCCGGCATCACGGGCGGCTTCGGGAGGAACGCCGTCGTGAAGATTTGCTCGACCGGCACGCTCTGCTTGAGCGAGAGGGCGCTCGTGACGATGTCCCGCGTCTCGGTCATGTGCTTCGCGTCGACGATGCCGAGCCCCTCCTTCTCCACCTCGGGGGTGATGCTCACCTCCTTCATGTCGACGAGCTCGCCCTGGGCACCCTCGGCCTCGACCTCGGGGTTCGACTTGCGCATCTCTGCGACGGCCTCCTCGGGATGGGCGAGCGCGTAGGCGACCCCCTTGAGCGTCGCGGCCACGAAGCGCCGCACCATGTCGGGCTTGTCCTTGAGCGTCTCCGGATTGGCGATGATGGCGTTGCCGTAGGCCGCAAGCCCGTAGTCCGAGTAGCGCATGGCGACCGCGCTCTGTCCCTGCGCCGCCGCGGCCTTCTTGAAGTGCCCGAGCTGGACGCTCTGCTCAAGCACTGCGTCGACCTTGCGCGAGAGCAGGAGCGGAAGGTAGGTGGCGCCGTCCACCACCACCTCGTGGATCTTGCCGCGCTCGATGTTGTTCGCCTTGAGGAAGCCGGGGAACATGGTGACCGAGGCGCCCGAGGCCGAGCGGCCGATCGTGCGGCCCTCGAGGTCCTGGGGCTTCTTGATGCCCGACGCCTCGAGGTAGATGAGGCCGAGCGTCGCCTTCTGATAGATCATCGCGACGATGCGCACGGGAATGTCCTCGTTCGCGAGCGAGGCGATGACGGTGCCGGTGTCGGCGACGCCGAACGTCGCGGCGCCCGAGCCGACGCGCTTCACCGTGTCGCCCGAGCCGAAGCCGCGCGAGATCGTCACCTCGAGGCCGGCGTCGCGGTAGTAGCCCTTGGCGAGGGCCGTGAAGTAGCCGGCATGGGTGCCGTTCAACACCCAGTCGAGCGAGAACTTGACCTCGTCCGCGGCCTTGGCCGTTGTGGGCGCGGCGAGCACGGCCGCGGCCGCTGCGGCGATCCCGAGCATGCGTAGATGCCTTGCACTCATGTTCATTCCTCCCGTTCGCTGGCTTGTTGGCTTAGAGACGACCCCGATCGCGCAAAGCCCCTCCCCCGCTTGCGGGGTCGAGCCGCAAGGCGGATCGACGAGGGACCCATTGCGAAGCAATGGGAGGGTGAGGGACGGCGGCGACATCGGGCAGTCCCTCACCCTTCCCATCCCCGGGCACTTCGTCCCGGGGATGGGCCCCTTCCCTCTCCCGCTTGCGGGAGAGGGATTGAGGGCACTTGGACCTCAGCCCACATCGACATAATCGTCCAGCACGATGCCGTCGAATCCGGGCGTCCTCTTGCGCTCGAAGTCGGCGGCGTGCGCCTGCGGCTTGACCGCGGCGACGCCGAGCCTGCCCCAATGCATCCTGTGGGGGTCGCGCGCGAAGGAGGGCAGGTTGGGGATCTGGAAGATGTCGCGGTCCGGCCGGCAGCGCGTCGCCATCGCCCACAGCACGTCCTGCCAGTCGTGGATGTTCACGTCCTCGTCGACGGCGACGCAATAGAGCACGCGATTCATCTCGGCGCCGAAGGCGGCCACGATCGCGCGCTGGGCGTGGCCCTCGGGCGGACGCTCGAGCTTGAGCGCGCAGAATTGCAGGAGCGGGAAGCAGCTCACGTCGCGCAAGGTGGGGACCCACGTGCGCACGGCCGCGTAGATGCTGCCGGCGATGGGCACCGCGCTGATGGCAAGCTCCTCGCTCGAGCCCGAGCTGATCGCGTAGAAGAGCGCGCCGCGCCGCGCGAAGACGCGCTCGACCCGGAACACGTGGTTGTCCGTGACCGGGACGTAGTAGTCCATCCACTCGCCGAACGGCCCCTCGGGACGGCGCACGCCCGCGAGGATCTCGCCTTCGATGAGGAATTCGGTCGCGGCCGGCACCGGAAGGCCCAAGCCGGGCGAGCCCAGGAGCGGGAAGCGCTTCCCCTCGATGCGCGCCGCGAGCTCGTACTCGCTGCGCTCGGGGCCAATCGTGCTGCCGCCCGCCAGCATGACCGCGGGCGGCACGCCGATCACGACCGCCGCCTCGAGCGGCTCGCCCTCCTTCTCCCTCTTCTGCTGGATGCGGAAGAGGTCGCCCGAGGTGCTGAGCCGGCAGCGCAACTCATGGGGGCCGATCATCTGCATGCGGTGGTAGGAGAGATTGACGACGCCGCTCTCGG
>DASPPM010000063.1:0-4948 GCA_035625535.1 Alphaproteobacteria bacterium | reverse complement strand
GCCCAGCCGCAGCTCAAGGGCGAGGGCGTCGGCGAGGCGCGCTGCATCGATGCCGAGCGCCTCTCGGCCGTGGCGGGACACAAGATCGAAGTGCCCAAGAGGGGCAACCGGCCGGGCTGCCTTTGCGCCGAGAGCCGCGACATCGGCGACTACGACAGCTGCCCGCACGGCTGCGTTTACTGCTATGCGGTCGCCACGCAGAGGCGCGCGCGCCGGCGCCATCAAGCGCACGATCCGGCGGGGGAGTTTCTCGCTCCTCCCGCCTGCGCCTAAGCCACGCTCGCCGTCCCTCCCACGTCCCTCAACCGGCTCCGCGGCGCGTACGCCGCGAGAGCGCGCGATCACTCGTGGGCCTTACCCCATGGCGTCGTCTCGGCGCGCGTCTCGGCCTCCTCGGCGACGGCCTCGACCTGAGGCGCCTTGGCGACGCCGACCATGGCGGGGCGCAAGAGGCGGTCGTGGATGACGTAGCCGGGTGCCAGCACCTGGACGATCGTGCCGGGGGGCTGCTCGGCCGTGGTCACCTCGAAGAGGGCCTGGTGGAAGTTGTGGTCGAAGGGCTGGCCGAGCGGGTCGATCCGCTTGATGCCGTGGCGCTCGAAAATGGCGTGGATTTCGCGCTCGACGAGTTCCACACCCGCGGCGAGCCGATCGAGCAGCTCGTCCGACTGGCGCCCCTCCGCCGGGATGGCGTCGAGCGCCCGGCGCAGATTGTCGGGGGCGGCAAGCAGATCCTTGGCGAAATTGGCGACGGCATATTTGGCCGTGTCCTCGATCTCCCGGCGGGTGCGCCGCCGCGTGTTCTCCGCCTCGGCAAGGGCGCGCAAGAGCTGGTCCTTGAGCTCGGCGCACTTGGCCTCGAGGTAGGCGATCTGCTCGGCCGGCGATTTCTCCGCTTCAAGAGCAGGCTCCTCGGCGCCGGCTTCGGCCGGCGCCTCTGCCGCCGCGTCCGCCGCGGGCGCTTTGCCCTCTTCCTCTTGCGGCCACTCTTCCGATTCCGCCATGGCTTCTTTTCCTTGAACGTTCTTTCCGTCGCTCATCCGAGCATGCGCCCGATCACCTTGGCGGTATAGTCGACCATGGGGATGATGCGGGCGTAGTTGAGGCGGGTCGGGCCGATCACGCCGATGGCGCCCACGATCTTCTCGCGGCTGTTGCCGAAGGGCGCGATGATCATCGAGCAGCCCGCGTGCGCAAAAAGCGTGTTCTCGGCGCCGATGAAGATCTGCACGCCCTCGGCCGTGCCGGCGGACTCGATGAGGCGCAGCAGGCTCTCCTTGGTCTCGAGAATGGCGAAGAGCTCGCGGATGCGCTCCAGGTCCTCGACCGCGCGCACGTCGCCGAGCAGGTTCGACTGGCCGCGCACGATGAGCACGCCGGAGGTGCCCTCGCCCGCGGGCACGGCGAGCCCGGCCTCGACCACCTTGCGGGTGAGCTCGTCGAGCTCGGCGCGGCGCGCCTCGAGCTCGCCGAGCACCAGCTTGCGCGCCTCCTCGAGCGTGCGGCCGGCGAGCTTGGCGTTGAGATAGTTTCCCGCCTGCACGAGGGCCGAGGGCGGCAAGCCGGCGGGAAGATCGATGATGCGGTTCTCGACCATGCCGTCCTCGCTCACCAGCACGACGAGCGCGCGGCCGTGGCCGAGGTTGACGAACTCGACGTGCTTGAGCGGGCTTTCCGCCTTGGGCGCCACCACGAGGCCGGCGCAATGGGAGAGGCCCGAGAGCGTCTCGGTCGCCTCCTCGAGCGCCTGGGCGAGGCTGCGCCCGGCCGCCTTGCATTGGCTCTCGATGCGGCGGCGCTCCTCCTCGCCGAGCCCGCCGATCTCCAAAAGCCCGTGCACGAAGAGCCGCAAGCCGGCCTCGGTCGGGAGCCGCCCCGCCGAGGTGTGCGGCGCGTAGAGCAGGCCCGATTCCTCGAGGTCCGCCATCACGTTGCGGATCGTCGCCGGCGACAGCGCGATGCCCTTCTGGCGCGAGATGGTGCGCGAGCCGACCGGCTCGCCGGTCTCGAGATAGCCGTCGATGATGCGGCGCAGGATCTCGCGCGCGCGCTCGTTCAAGGGTATGTCGATACTTTGAGTCGTCTGCATCTCTTGCCCGCCGCCGCGTCCGACGCGGCGCCTTACGCGCGAGCGCCGCTTGGCGCCGGCCGAAGGCCCGATAAACAATGGCCTGGAATGTAGTGAGCCCCCTGGGGAGCGTCAACGTGGGCCCGCCCGCGCGCCTTGCCGAGCCGGTGGACAGGGCCGGCCGTGCGACGATAGGTTAGACCGCACTTTTCCCTCTATTCAGGAACCGTCCATGCGACCCTCCGGCCGCTCCCCCGATCAGCTTCGCGCGATCAGCCTCGAGCCGCGCTTCAACAAATACGCCGAAGGCTCTTGCCTCGCCCGCTTCGGCGACACCCACGTGCTGTGCACCGCCTCCATCGAGGAGCGCGTTCCCCCGCACCTGCGCAACAGCGGCACCGGCTGGGTGACCGCGGAATACGGCATGCTGCCGCGCTCGACCGGCACGCGCACCGACCGCGAGGCGGCGCGCGGCCGGCAAAGCGGGCGCACCATGGAAATCCAGCGCCTCATCGGCCGGGCGCTCCGCGCGGTGAGCGACCTTGCCGGCTTCGGCGAGCGCTCGATCAGGATCGACTGCGACGTGCTGCAGGCCGACGGCGGCACCCGCACGGCCGCGATTACCGGGAGCTACGTGGCGCTCCACCTCGCCTTCCAGCATTTGATCAAGATCGGGCTTCTCGACCGGGTGCCGCTCAGGGACCAGGTCGCGGCCGTGTCCTGCGGCATCTTCGAGGGAACTCCGGTCCTCGATCTCGATTATGTCGAGGATAGCACCGCCGAGGCGGACGCCAACTTCGTGCTGACGGCGGGCGGGCGCATCGTCGAAATCCAGGCGACGGCGGAGAAGCATCCGTTCGAGGGCAAGGCCTTCACCGCACTCCTCGCGCTCGCCGAGAAGGGCATTGCCGAGCTCGCGCAACGCCAGCGCGCGGCCCTCGAGCTCGCCTAAGCTTCGTCGACCGCGAAGAGCATACGGAGCGGCCCATGTCGAGACGGTTCTCCGGCGGCAAGCTGGTCATCGCCAGCCACAATTCCGGCAAGGTGCGCGAGATCGCCGAGCTGTTGCGGCCCTATGACGTCGAGGCGAATGCGGCCCATGGCATCGGCCTCAAGGAGCCCAAGGAGAGTGGTGCCACCTTCGTCGCGAACGCCGAGCTCAAGGCCGTGGCCGCCGCGCGCGCGAGCCAGCTCCCGGCGCTCGCCGACGATTCCGGGCTCGTCATCCCGGCCCTCGACGGCGCGCCCGGGATCAATTCGGCGCGCTGGGCCGGGCGCAAGCGCGATTTCGCCAAGGCGATCGCGCGGGTGGAGAAGGCGATGCGCGGCAAGGACGACCGCCGCGCCTATTTCGTGTGCGCGCTCAGCCTGGCATGGCCCGATGGCCATGTGGAGAGCTTCGAGGGCCGCGCCGACGGCGAGCTCGTCTTTCCCGCGCGCGGCGAAAAGGGCTTCGGCTACGATCCCATCTTCCAACCCGCGGGCTACCAGGTGACCTATGGCGAGATGGAGCCCGCTGCCAAGCTCGCGATCAGCCACCGCGCGGACGCGTTCCGCAAGCTGATCGCCGCCTGCTTCGCGCCATGAGCGCCGTCGCCGCATCGGTGGCACTCGACGCCGGCTTCGGCGTCTATATCCATTGGCCCTACTGCCTCTCGAAATGCCCCTATTGCGACTTCAATAGCCACGTGCGCCAGCACATCGACGAGGCGCGCTGGCGCGCGGCGATCATGGCCGAGCTCGAGCATTACGCGGCAGAGACGGACGCGCGCGAGGTGACGAGCATCTTCTTCGGCGGCGGCACGCCCTCGCTCATGGCACCCGAGAGTATCGCCGCGATCATCGCACGCGTGAAAGCGCTGTGGCCCACGGCCGCCGATCTCGAGATCACGCTCGAGGCCAATCCCACCTCCGTCGAAGCCGGCCGCTTCGCTGGCTACGCCGCGGGCGGCGTGAACCGGCTCTCGCTCGGCGTGCAGGCGCTCGACGATACAGCACTCGCTTTCCTCGGCCGCCGCCATTCCGCGGCCGAGGCGCTTGCCGCCGTCGAGCTCGCGACGCGGCATTTTCCGCGCACGAGCTTCGATCTCATCTATGCGCGGCCCGGCCAGACGCTCGCCTCTTGGCGCAAGGAGCTCGCCCAAGCCCTCGCGCACGCGGGCAAGCATCTCTCGCTCTATCAGCTCACGATCGAGCCCGCGACGGCCTTCGCCGAGGCTTACGCACGCGGCGAATTCGCCATGCCGGAGGAGGGAAAGGCAGCCGCGCTCTTTGAGGCGACCCAGGAGATGCTGGAAACTGCCGGGCTCCCGGCTTACGAGATCTCGAACCATGCGGCGCCAGGCGAGGAGTCGCGCCACAATCTCACCTATTGGCGTTACGGCGACTATGTCGGCGTGGGTCCGGGGGCCCATGGCCGCTTGACCATCGCGGGCGAGAAATGGGCCACGCGCCAGCACCGCGCACCCGAGGCCTGGCTCGCGCGCGTCGAGCAGGGTGGCCACGCGACGCGCCAGCGCTCGGCACTTTCGCGCGAGGCGGTCCGCGAGGAGATGCTGATGATGGGCCTGCGCCTCGCGGAAGGGGTTGACCGCGAGCGCTTCCTCGAGACCTGCGGCATGACATTGGAGACGGCCCTCGAGGGCGAGCGGCTCGCGCGCCTCATCGACGGCGGTTTCCTCGAGCTCGACGAGGCGGGCCTGCGCGCGACCGCCGCCGGCCGACAGCGCCTCAACGCGGTGCTGGCGGCGCTCATCGGGTAGCGTCGATCCTCATTCGAGCAAGCCTCACCCCCACCCTACCCTCGCGCCTCTCGAGCTCGTTGATGCACACATCGTCGCGGAGGCGCTGATCACGTTAAGCCCCTCTCCCGCTTGCGGG
>DASPPM010000062.1:0-4273 GCA_035625535.1 Alphaproteobacteria bacterium | reverse complement strand
ACGCCGAGCGAGAGCAGCGCGAAGCCGAGCCAGTCGAAGGACCGGCTCGTGTTCTTGCGCGTCTCGTGCAGGAAGGCGAGGACGCCGAGAAACGCGAGGAGGCCGACCGGCACGTTGATGTAGAAGACCCAGCGCCAATTGTAATTCTCGGTGAGCCAGCCGCCCAAGGTCGGGCCCAGGATCGGACCCGCCATGATGCCGATCCCCCAAATGGCCATCGCGTAGCCGTGCTTCTCGCGCGGATAGCCGTCGAGCAGCGTCGCTTGCGAAAGCGGCACGAGCGCCGCGCCGAAGACGCCCTGGAGCAAGCGGAAGGTCACCATTTGCGGCAGCGTGATTGCCGCCCCGCACAGGACCGAGGCGACGGTGAAGCCGGCGACGGAGGTCAAATAGAGGCGCTTGCGGCCGAAGCGTGCCGCGAGCCAGCCTGTCGGCGGCGTCATGATCGCCGCCGCGACGATATAGGAGGTGAGCACCCAGGCGATCTGGTCGAGGGTGGCCGAGAAGCTCCCTTGCATGTGCGGCAAGGCCACGTTGGCGATCGTCGTATCGAGCGCCTGCATGACCGTAGCGAGCATGGTGCCGAAGGTCACCAGCGCGAGGTTCTGCGGCGGCGCTGCGAGATCGGGGTAGTCGTCCTGGCTCATCCCGCTCCCTCGAGGACTGCGACGATCGCGAACGCTCCGGCCGCGGCTGCGGATCTCTCTCCGCCGCGCTCCGGTGCCACGCCTTCATTTACTATCGCCGTCGCCCTAGCGCAAATCGTCAATGGCGAAAATCTCGGGCCGGTCGTAGCCCGGCTGATCGGGCCGGTGCATGGCGACGCCGTTCATGGTGGTGCGGTAGCCGGCCGCGCGCATGAGCCGGTAGGCCTGGCGCCGGCCCGTGTTCACGCCGGCGACGACGCGCGCGGCGCCGAGTGCCGCGGCGAGGCATTCGCAGCCCTTGAGAAGCTCGGCGAAATCCGCCTCGGCAGCTTTGCGCACGGCCGCGAACTTGACGAAGAGCGTGCCAGCGATCGCCTCGCTGCCCGCACCATGATGGCAGACCGCGAAGCCGGCGATGGGCGCCTTACGCGGCGGCCGGTTCCGCTCGCGGAGAAGGAGGCAGTCGCCGAGCTTGCGCTCGACCACCTCCTCGATCTCGCGGCCGAGGTCGAGCCCGTCGTAAAGCGAGGACGCGACCGTCCGGCAACCGAGAACCGCGTCTTCGCGCGCGGAGGGAGAGAGCGCCGAGAGCAGCTCAACGTCCTCCGCCCGTCCCTCGCGCGCGACGACCTCCTTGGCCATGACGGCCGTGAGCGCGCCGACCTCGAAGCCGAAGCGCTCATAGAGGCGGATGTGCTTTGGGCTGTGTGGATGGGTGAAGAGGCCCGCGAGCGTGACGCCACGCCGCGCGAAGAGCTCCAGGACCGGCAGCATCAGCTCGCGTGCGATGCCGCGGCCCCAATAGTCGGGGTCGACGGCGACGGGCCCGAGCGCTGCCACGCTGCCCCAGTTCATGGCGTTCACGCTGCCGACGATGCGCCCATCCGCATCGGCCACGAAGGCGGAGGCCGGATCGGCGGCAAAGCGCGTGCGGACGAGCTCCGCGTCGCCGCGGAAGCTCATGGGCTCCTTGAGCCCGAAGAAGGTGCCGAAGGCGCGCCGGAAGACCCGGTCCGCGGCATCGACGTCGCCCTCCTGCATCGCTCTCACCGTGATCGTCATCCAGACTCTTCCTGGCGGGTTACTATCCCCTCTCCTCCTTCAGGAGGAGAGGGAGGGGCCCATCGCGTAGCGATGGGAAGGTGAGGAGGGCGCACTTCCACGAAGCAAAGTGCGCCTCGCTGCTGACCTCCTCACCCTGACCCTCTCCTCCTGAAGGAGGAGAGGGAAATTCGCACCTCGCACCGACGCGCCCCTCAACGTCGCCGGAGCAATACCCTAGAAACCCCGCCTTGGCTATGCCGAGGCGAGCTTCGACGCGGGATGCAAGCACCGGCTCGCCGAGCGCTTCAGCGAGGAGGCGACGGCCGCGGCGAGCCCGCGATTATGTCGATCGCATGGCGCGCGAGCGGGGCCGAGGTCGGCCCACTCCCTCGTACTCACACTCGACGCCCAGATCGACCGCATGAAAGTCGGCCTTGTTGGTGTCCATATTCTCCAAATTGAAGAAGAGGCATTCGTCGTGGACGAAATGCGGTCCGGCATGCCACGTCGCGGTGTGCAGCTTGATCACGCAGTCGCCGGGCACGCGGAAGCCGACGATCTCCTCCAAGCGAGGACGCGCGCTATCCGAGAGATCGCCAGGCGGGGCAACCGCGATCAGCCACTCCTTGCCGTAAAGCGAGCCGAGGCACTGCGTCACTCTGCGGTGGCGCGCGATCTTGCTGAATTTCACGCCGACACGACCGAGATGCATGATCCAAAGCCGCGGCTGGCCGTTCAACAACACCAGCTTCGCTTCCTTAGCACTCGTCAGGGGGTCATGGGCGGTCTTTACACCTTGCCCGGCGGCGCGGATCGGCCGGATCACCTCCCCAAAGGGGGCAAACGCATCCGGCGAGAGATCATGAACTCGGATCGTGCGGCTGGCCACGTCACCCTCTCATCGTTGCCAGACTAGGAACGCAAGGCGCTGCGATCAAGTCAATTGCGCCGCGCGCGGGCCGGGTGTTCGCATACGCAAATGCGTGATACAAAATCACGGAGTGCATGGCGCAGAGGGGGGCAGGATGAGGCGATCGTTTCCGCAACCAGAGCAAGCTTTGGAGGCCGCATGCGACAGACATTGACCGTCCTCTTGCTATCCGCCGCCATCATCCTCGCCTGGGGGCTGTGGGGCTTTTTCGGTAAGCTGGCGCTCAACCGGCAGATGGCGCCGCTTGCGATCTACCTCGCGGAGGTCGCCGTCGGCGTTGCCGTCGGCTGCCTCGCCGTGGCGATCGTCCTTCGGATGGGCCAGGCGCCGCCGTGGCAGGCGGCCCTCAATCTCTTCGGCCTTCTCTCCGGCGTCGGCATGGCCGTCGGATTGCTGCTCTTCTACATAGCACTCGCTTACGGCAAGGCCGTGGTCATCGTGCCCTTGACCGCGACCTACCCTCTCGTCACCGTGCTCTTGAGCTATCTTTTCCTCGGCGAGCGTCCAGGTGCCGTGCAATGGCTCGGGATCGCGCTCGTGGTAAGCGGCGGCGCCTTGCTGCTGTCGGGACCGATCCTCGCGGGCGAGGGGTCGGGCTAGCGGCGCGATTGCGCTTGATCTCCACCTTATGTCGCGGTGCGCGCCTTTCAACCCCCCTCGAAGAGCGAGTCGCGCGCATCGCAAAGCGCCTCGCAAATGCGATGCGCGAGCGAGCAGCTCCTCGTGCCGACAAGGCGGTTCATGGCAATGACCACGCCGAGACCTTCGCTTGGATATATTCGTGTCTCGGAGGTGAAGCCCGCCCCTCCTCCCTCGTGGTTGAGGAAGCGCCGGCCGCGCGTCTCGCCGATCTTCCAGCCGAGGCCGACGCCGAGCCTGGCCTCGACGCCGGCGCGGCCGCGCGCCTGAAGCGTCTGCATGAGTGTGGTGGAGGCCTCGCTTAGGATGCCTCTGTCGCCGTTGAGCTGCGCGAGCACGAAGGGCAGAAAGCCGGTCACCGGGCCGACGAGACCGCCGATCGCCGCGCTGTCCAGGTCGTAGGGCGCGAGCTCGATCAGGCCGCCCACGCGCGAGCGGAAGAGCCGGCGCGCGGTCTTGGGAAAGCGCAGGCTCAAGAGAAACCGGCTCGGCTCCCGGGCTCCGATATAGCCGGTGGCGGCACCCGCGCTCGCCGGCGCAAGCGTGGAGAACGCCGCCTTCATGTTGAGCGGCTCGATGCGGCGCTCCCGCACATAGGAGGTGAAGGGCCGGCCGGAGACGCGGCGCACCACCTCGCCCAAGAGCGCGTAGTTGACGTTGCGGTATTCGACCCTTCGGCCAGGCGGCCGCCTCGGCGCGATACGGAAGCGCGCGAGTGCCGCGGCGCTGTCGGGGGCTGCCTCATCCGCGAAGTGAACCGCAAGCATGGCAGCCAACGTGTCTCGCAAGCCGGAGGTGTGGCTCAACAGATGCCGCAGCGTGACCATTCGAAGCGGGCGATATTCCGGCAGGTGCGCCGTGACCGCATCGTCGAGCGCCAACTTCCCGGCCTCCGCCAGCTGCAGGACGGCTGCCGCGGTGAAGAGCTTGGTGCCCGAGAAGAGATGGTAGGAGGTGTCCGCGGTCGCGCGTCGCGCGCTCACAAGATCGGCATAGCCGAAGCCTTCGGCCC
>DASPPM010000061.1:0-3213 GCA_035625535.1 Alphaproteobacteria bacterium | reverse complement strand
GGCCTGGCGCTCCAGGCCGGCCGCCCCGACGCGGCCCTGGCGGCGATCGCGCGCGCGATCGCGATCGATGGCGCCAACGCCGTGTTCCACACCAGTCTCGGCCAAGCCTATCTCCAGCTCGCCCGGCCGGAGGACGCGCTCAAGAGCCTCCGCGCCGCGAGCGCCGCCCAGCCGGATTTCTTCCCCTCAGCCTTCCTCATTGGCGTGGCCCTGCGGGCCCTCGACCGGCCCCAAGAGGCGCGCGCGGCCTTCGAGACGGCACTCAGGCTCAGTCCCCAGTCCGTTCATGCTTTGTTCAATCTCGCCTCCATCCTCCAGGACCAAGGCGACCGGACGGGGGCCATTTTGCGCTATCGCCAGGCGCTCGAGCTCGCGCCGGAGTTCTCAGGCGCGCATCTCAATCTCGGGATTTGCCTTGCCCAAGAGGGCGACATCGCGGCAGCGCTCCCGCATCTCGAGCGCGCCGTAGCACTTGAGCCCGGGCTCATCGAGGCGCAGTCCGCACTCGGCAACGCGCTCGTCAAGCTCGGTCAGGCCGAGCGGGCGATCGCCGTTTATCGCAAGGGCATCGAGATCGAGCCCCGCGCCGCCGTCCTCCATTACAATCTGGGCAATGCCTTCCGCGAGCTCGGCCGGCTCGAAGCCGCACTCGCCGCCTATCGCGACGCGCTTGCGCTCGCCCCCGACTTCGCCCAGGCCATGATTAATGCCGGCGGCGTGTGCGACGATCTCGCGCGTTATGCCGAGGCGGAAGCATATTATCGGCGGGCGGTGGCCGCGGAGCCCAAGGCAGCGCTCGCCCATTGCGGACTCAGCCTCGTGCTGCGTGTGCGCGGGCGCCTCGCGGAGGCGGCGGCCGAGGCGGAGCGCGCCGTCGTCCTCGATCCCGCGGCACCCGACGGGCACGCAGCCCTCGGCCTCGCCTTGAGCGAGCTTGGCCGCTTCGAGGAGGCGGCCCGCGCCTTCCGCCGGGCTTTGGCGCAAGATCCGTTCTTCCCCTCGGCGCTCGCCCACCTCGCCAATATGCGCGGGGTCGAGCCGAGCGAGGCCGAGCGCGCTCGCTTGAGGCAAGCGCTCGCCGAGCGCCGGCTCACGGTGCGCGAGCGCGTCGGCCTCCATTTCGCCCTCGGCCGTCTCGCGGACGAGGGCGGCGACTACGATGCCGCTTTCGCCGACTATCGGCAGGGGAACGCGATCAAGGCGGCGCAACAGGGATACGACCACGCGGCCATGACGCGTCAGGTGGACGCGCTCATCAAGACCTTCGACCGCGCCCTGTTCTCGAGCCGCAGCACGCTCGGCGTGGCGTCCGAGCTGCCGCTCTTCGTGCTCGGCATGCCGCGCTCGGGGACGACCCTCGTCGAGCAGATCCTGGCGAGCCATCCGATGGTGCACGCCTCGGGCGAGCTGCTGGCAAGCAGCCTCATGATCGACGGCATCGCCTCCCTCGCGTCCGTGCGTCAAGCCGGCAAGGGCTACCCCGAGGCGGTGCGGCTCGTCGACCGCGCCGCGGCCGAGGAGCTCGCCGGCCGCTATCTCGAGGCGATCGGCAGAGATGCCGGCCCGGCCGCCCGCGTCACCGACAAGCTGCCGTTCAATTTTCTGCGCATCGGGCTCATCGCCCTCCTCTTGCCGCGCGCGCGCATCATCCACTGCCAGCGCGATCCTTACGACACCTGCCTCTCCAGCTATTTCCAGGATTTCCAGGACCCGCAGCCCTTCGTCTACGAGCTCGAGCGTCTCGGCAAATATTACCGCGAGTACGAGAGGCTGATGGCGCATTGGCGGAGCGTGCTGCCGAGCCCGATGCTCGAGGTCCCCTATGAGGCGCTTGTGAATGACCCCGAGCCCTGGTGCCGCCGCATCCTCGAGCATTGCGCGCTGCCGTGGGACGAGCGCGTGCTGCGCTTCTTCGCAACCGAGCGCTCGGTGCAGACGGCGAGCTACTGGCAGGTGCGCCAGCCGATCTATCTGAGCTCGGTCGGACGCTGGAGGCATTACCGCAAGCACCTGGGCCCGCTCTTCGCGGCCCTCGAGCGCACGCCTCCAGAAGAAGATGCGGCGTAAGCCGACGCTTGAGCGGACAAGCTCCGCCGATAAGGGAGAGCCGGTGACGGAAGAGCGCTTCCAACGCGCCGTGGCCTGTTTCCAGCGCCGCGAGCTTGCCGCTGCCGCGGCACTCTGCGAGGAGGTCCTCGCCGACCTGCCCGATCATGTGAGGGCGCTCGGGCTCGCCGGGGTGGTGGCATTGCTCGGCGGGCGCCCGGAACGCGCGGCGGAGCGCCTGGCGCGCGCCGCGGCACTCGAGCCCTCCTCTTACGACATCCTGAGCAACCTCGGTACGAGCTATATCCGTCTCGAGCGCTTCGCCGAAGCCGTCGAGGTCTATGAGCGCGCGCTCGCGTTGCGCCCGGCGCACAAGCCGGCGCACATCAATCTCGCAAGCGCCTACCGGGCGACCGGTCAATACGACAAGGCGATCGCCCAGCTCGAGCCTCTGGTCGCCGAAGGCGGCGAGGATGCGCCCCTCCTTTCCGAGCTTGCGCGCCTCAAGGTGCTGGCCAACGAGCTTGACGCGGGCATCGGTCTTTATCGCAAGGCGATCGCCGCGGCACCGACCCTGCTCGCGGCGCGCCAGGGCCTCGCCTACACGCTTCAGTTGGCTGGCCGGCAATCCGAAGCGCTCGAGGAGTACGGCAAGATCGCCCAAGGCCTGCCGCAAGACGCGCGCGCGCAGGCCGATCTCGGCTTGGCGCTGGTTAAGGCGGGGGCCGCGGGCCAAGCGATCGGAGCGCTGCGTCGTGCGGTAGCGCTCGAGCCCGGGAACATGACCGCACGCGCGGCACTCGGACAGCTTTTTCGCGACGCCGTGCCGAGCTGGCACGTAGCCATGCTCAACGACGAGCCGCGCAATGCAGCCTACGACGCCGCGATCCGGCGCGCGGTGAGGCCCGGCAGCCTCGTGCTCGACATCGGCACGGGAAGCGGGTTGCTGGCGATGATGGCGGCGCGCGCCGGCGCCGGACACGTCTACGCTTGCGAAGCCGTGCCCGTAATTGCGGAGAAGGCACGGGAAATCGTTAGCGCGAACGGTCTCGCCGACCGAATCACGGTCATTTCCAAGCGCTCGCTGGACCTGCGCGTGGGCGAGCATCTGCCGCGCAAGGCCGATGTGCTCGTCTCGGAGATCGTCGACGTCATTCTGCTCGGAGA
>DASPPM010000060.1:0-2565 GCA_035625535.1 Alphaproteobacteria bacterium | reverse complement strand
CTGGCCGCGATCGAGGTGCTGAAGGCGATGGACCGCGACGCAGCGCGGACCCTGCCCAAGCGCCCGCCGGCGTCCTTCCTGCCGCCGAAATGGCGCAAGCTGATCTTCGCCAACGGCGTAGCCGACCGGCGGCTGTAGGGGTCTGAGTAGCAACGGAACAGAATTACTAGGTAAGGCCTCTTTCAGGCCGCCTCGTCGAGCAGAGCCGGGTTCCTGAGTGGCCGCAGCTCTCCGCGTGCGATCTTGTCGGGTAGCGAGAAGGCGTAGCGGCCAAGCATGTTGATGTGCTCGTGCCCGAGCGGCGACAGGCGGGCAACATCCTCCTCCCTGACCTCGAAGCCCTCCTTGCGGAGCTGCCGCAGCGCCGCGTCCATATAGATCGTGTTCCAGAGTACGATCACGTTGACGATCAGGCCGAGTGCGCTCAGCTGGTCCTCCTGCCCTTGGCGATACCGCTGCCGAAGCTCGCCACGCTTGCCGTGGAAGACGGCGCGGGAAAGCATGTGCCGCCCCTCCCCGCGATTGAGCTGGACGAGGATGCGACGCCGGTAGGCTTCGTCATCGAAGTAGTTGAGCAGGTGCACGGTCTTGATGATGCGTCCCAGCTCGGCAAGCGCGCGCGCAAGCCGCGTTGGGCTGTTGTTCGTCTGTAGCGTTCGTATGAGCCCGGAAGCCTGCACCACGCCGAGCTTCAGCGAACCGGCGAGGCGCAGCAAATCGTCCCACTGCTCGGTAATGATCTTGGTGTTGATGCGGTCGGCAGCCAGCCGGTTCAGCGGGCCATAGTCAGCCTTCTGGTCGATGCGCCAGAGCCGGGCGCCACCAGCGTCGGCGAGCCTCGGGCTAAACTGGAAACCGAGCAGATAGAAAATGCCGAAGATCGCGTCGGTGTAAGCGCCGGTGTCGGTCATGATCTCGACCGGCTTCAACTCGGTCTCCTGCTCGAGCACGACGGAGAGCAGCACGAGGCTGTCGCGCAGCGTGCCGGGCACCACCACGCCGTTGAGACCGGTGTATTGGTCCGAGGTCATGTTGTAGTAGGTGACGCCGCGCTCGCGCCCGAAGTAGCGCGGGTTCGGTCCGGAATGGATGGTGCGGATCGGCACCACGAAGCGAAGCCCATCGGCGGAGGCTACCTCGCCGGAGCCCCAGGCCCGGACGAGATCGATATCGTTCTGTGCAGCGACTAGCTTGGCGTTGGCCGCCGTCAGCGTATCGGCGCGGATGTAGTTCTGTTTCACCCAGCCCAGCCGCGACCGGCTCAGCGCTCCCACCTCCGGTCGGATCATCGGCTCAAGGCCGGTATTGCAGGCCTCTGAAACGAGGACGGCACTGATGCTGGTGGCGAGGTCCTGCGCTCTGGCCTTCGCCTCGCTGGCGTGGCGGAAGGCATCGGCAAAGCCGGTCCTGGCATGAATTTCGAGCACCAGCTCCGGCAGGTCGACGCGCGGCAGACGGGCATCAATTGCCATCTTGAGCGCTGTTAGGCTTGCCGACTCCTCGAGCTTGTCGAGTGGGGAGAGAACCAGGTCGGGATTGCCGCCTACCTCCTCGATGCGCAGGCTGGTGTTCTGTGGCAAGCCGGCCGCGGTATAACGGAAGGCTTCATCGAGGCGCTTGCTGAGCCTGTCGATTTCGTCCGCCGCGTTGCTCGACACACCGAGCGTCCGGCAGACCGCCGGGCGCGCCGCCTCCCATGCCTGACCGTCGAGGAGACCCTTCCTCGGATCACCGTAGCGGAAGCTGGTGGCGACGTAGATGTCGCGCCGGCGGATGGCGGCGCGCAGCCGATCGAGAAGGCAGAGGCGATAGCCCGTCATGTCGATCGCGCCGCGCTCGTCCCGGACCTGCCGCACCCATGCGGCCGGCACGAATGTCGTCGGCGCAGGGCCAGGCCGTCGGCCATCACCGACGACGGTGCGCACGTACTCGATGGCCTCCAGGATTGGCTTGCCTGCCGAGGCGCCGCCGAACGAGACCGTGCGCAGAAAGGCCGGGATGAAGCGAAGGCGACGATGCTGCGCCCGCAGCTCCTTGAAATACTGATCGTCCTCGGGTCGGGCGAGGCTGTCGATCCGCGCCATAGCCTCGGCCAGGTCCTCGCGCGAGATCGCCTCGAAGACGGTGCGGCGCACCGCGCGATCCGGCGTGCTCTCGTCGAGCAACACTACACAGGCCTGCCTCAGCATGAAAGCCGCGGCGTCGAGATCGCGGATGGAACCCAGGCGCTCCTTCTGGCCTGCCGCTTTCGCGTCGGCGAACATGCCGGTGACGACGACATCGAAGAGGTCGAGCACGTCATCGTAGGCGCTCGCCTCGAGCGTGCGAATGTAGGCCAGCAAGGTCGCAATCCGTCGCTCGTCGGGAAGTCGCTCGACGGCTTGCGCTTTCGCCGCAGCGGCGAACCGGGCCAAACTGGTGATCCGGCTCTTCGGAAGCCGGTCGAGGAGTGGCAGACCCGCCGCCAGCTCTTGCACCTCCTTCAGCCGATCGACGGCGCGGCTGAGCTCCGCCGGACTCTGCAGCACCGGGCCATCCCGCAAGCGATCGAGAGTGCTGCGCCGC
>DASPPM010000059.1:0-3519 GCA_035625535.1 Alphaproteobacteria bacterium | reverse complement strand
CCCATCCCGAGGGAGGCATCTTCCCATGGCATACGCGTTCGCTGCGATCACCGGGGCGACGAGCGGCATCGGCGCCGCCTTTGCCCGCGCGCTGCCGCACGAGACCAACCTCTTGCTCACCGGACGGGACGCGGCCAAGCTCACCGCGGCCAAAGCCGCCCTCGCGCAAGGCGGGCGGCGCGTCGAGACGGTCACGGCCGATCTTGCGAGCGAGGCCGGAAGGCGAGACTTCCTCGCGGCGGCGGCGGCACTTCCGATCGACCTCCTCGTCAACAACGCCGGCCTGGGGCGCTTCGGCCGCGTGATCGAAAACCCCGCCGAGAGCGAGCGCGAGATGGTCGAGGTCAACGTAGTGGCGGTGGTGATGCTCACCCGCGCGCTCCTGCCGCAGATCCTCGAGCGCGCCGCGGCGAGGCGCAGCCGCGCGGGCCTCATCATCGTCGCCAGCACGGCCTCCTTTCAGCCGACCCCCTATCTCGCGACCTACGGCGCGACCAAGACCTTCGACCTCTTCTACGCGGAGGCGCTTGCGGGCGAGCTCAGTCGACTGCCGATCGACGTCCTGGCACTCTGTCCCGGCGGCACTGAGACGGCGTTTTTCACACGCGCCGGCATGCGCGGCTCGCAGCACGGCTTCGCAGCGCCCGAGCGGGTCGCGCGCGAGGGACTCGCGGCTCTCGGACGCAAGAACGTGCACGTGGTGGGCAGCTTGAACCGCCTCGGCGCCATGCTTGCGCAACGCTCGCCGCGCGCGACCGTGGTGCGCATGGCGGCACAGCTGATGCGCCGGCGCTTCGGGAGCTGAAGCGCCGCCCGCGAAAGTCGGCGCTCAAGTCGCGATGTCGCTCGCGAGAGCGACGATCGCCCGCTCGTCGGGGACGGCAAAGCCGAAGAAACGCAAATACATGGGGATCTGGCAATCGAGGGTGTGATGGCCGTGATGCACCTTGAGGCCCAGCGCCTGCGCGGCCTTGAGGAGCGGCGTCTCCTTGGGCTTCATGATGATGTCGCAAACGAGCGTCTCCGCGGCAAGGCCAGCCGGATCGAAGGGCAAGGGATCGTCCGCCTTGAGGCCCTGAGGCGTGGCGTTGACGGCGAGGTCGACGGGCCCCGGCGGTGTTGCGACGAGCTCGATCGCGCATCCGCGGTGATGCGCGCGGAGGCGCTCGACGACGGCGGCCCCGCGTGCGCGATTTGCCTCCGTGAGATAGAGACGGTCGACCCCGGCTTGGGCGAGCGCCGAGGCGATGGCGGCCCCGGCGCCGCCGGCTCCCACCAGCCATGCCTTAGCCCCCTTGGGCGAGCATCCGCGCATTTCCAGGCCGCGCACGAATCCGAGCCCGTCGACCATGTCGCCCGCGAGGCTGCCGTCCGGCTCGAGGCGCACGAGATTCACGGCACCCGCCGCGCGCGCACGCTCGCTGAGCCCCTCGATCAGCTCCGCCACCACGGGTTTGTAAGGGATGGCGACCGTGATCCCTTTGAAATTGCGCACCGAGCGCAGCGCCTGAAGCACCAGGCTGAGACCGTCGCGATCGACGTGGAGCGGGAGCCAGACCGCATTGATGCCAAGCGCCGCGAAGACGGGTCCCATGACCGAGGGGAGGCGCATCTGCGCGACCGGATCCCCCGGCGTCGCGAAGATCAGCGTCTCTCCGTCGATCGCGCCGCGTCTATTCGCATTCATCGCTGTGTTGGACATGAGACTTCGCTACAGCCGTTTTACTCTAACCGGAATCAGTCCCCCTCACCCAGCTCAGGGTAAGGCTCGGCTTCGCCTCGCCAACCCTTCGCAACCCTCTCCCCCTTCAGGGGGAGAGGGGAGGGTGAGGGGGAACGTTTTGCCCACTTATCCAGAAAATGCTCTATCTCCTCGCCGCACCGCCGAGCTCGCCCAGACAGCGCTCGATCCAGCGGCGGGTGAGCTTTTCCTGCACGCCGTTCTGGCCGAGGCGCTGGCAAAGGGCGGGGGTGTCGACGAGCTCGAGCGGCAGATTGGGATCGGCGCAGGCGAAGACGAGCTTGGTCGTCCCCGAGGCGGGGTCGCGCACCGGCTGAAGGCAGCGCCCGCAGATCTCCTTCATCATGCATTGCATCGGCGAGACGAGGCTGCCCACGAGAAGGGGGGCACTTGCGAAGAAGGATGCGAGCTCGTTCACTTTCGCCGCGGCGAGTGCCGCGAGGAAGGTGCTTGGGCCCAAGGCGAAGACGTGGCCGACCCGTTGCAAGGCGATCTCCACCTCGCCGAGCGCGCCGCGGCCGTAGGCCGCGACGGCGTCCGCCACGCTGCCGGCGAAGCTCTTGTCCGTTGCGCGCGACGGCGCGATGGCCGGCCCGTGCTCGACGACCCACAGCACCGCGTCCGCCTCGGCCTCGAGCTCTTTTTGCATGAAGCGCTCATCGGCGCCGGCGTAGGCGGCGACGACGAGGGTCGCAAGGCCGTGCGCCTTGGCGGTGCGCGCGAGCGGAAGAAGGGCCGCCACGCCGAAGCCGCTGCCGGCGAGCAGCACGGCGCCTCTCTCCGGTAGGCTTGCCGGCGTCCCGTTCGGTCCCATGAGGGCGAGCGGCTCTCCCGGCTTCAGAAGCGGTGCGAGCGCGCTCGAGCCACCCTCCGTCGCGAGCACGAGCGAGACGAGGCCGCGTTCCGCATCGACCGCCGAAGGGAAGGCGGCAATGCCTTCCATCGCAAGGGGCGTATCGCCGGCGCGGAGCGCCAGGGTCTCGAGATTCTGGACACGGAAGAACTGGCCCGGCCGCCAGGTCCGCGCGGCCAGCGGTGCCTCGAGCACGAGCTCGACGAAGCCGCGTGCCGGCCGCCTCACCGCGCGCACGTGCGAGCTCAAGGCCCGGGTCAGGCGCTCGAAGAAGACCGCGTCCGTCGTCCCACCCACGGCCGGGCGGCGGGCGAGCAGCCGCGAGAGAAGCGGATAGGCGCGCTTCGCACTCGCCATCGCCTTCACCACGTTGCCGGCAAAGGAGGCGTGAAGGTCGCCATAGGCGCTGATCGCGCGGCCGTCGCGCTCGAGATGGATCAGCACCTGCGCCTCTTGCGGCTTCGCGACCCGCTCGGGATTGACCGGACGGCCCGCCTCGTCAAGGGCCTGGAAATAGCGGCCGTCGAGCTTGAAGTGTGCTTCGTCCTCGCGCGCGAGCACGGTATTGGGCTGGGTACCGGCGGCAACGAGGATGCTGCGCGCCGGAAGGGTCACGACCTCTCCCGTCTCCTCGAGCTTGCCTTGGGCCCCCGCCGCCATGCGCATCATGCGGATCGCCTGCGCGTGCCCGTGGCCGTCGACCTCGACGGCCTGGGGTGCGAGACACTCGGCGAAGGCGACCCCCTCCTCGAGCGCCTTCTCCACCTCCTCGTGATTCAAGGTGTAGCTCGGCGAATCGATGAGGCGCCGGCGATAGGCGATGGTGACCCCGCCCCAGCCTTGGACGAGCTCGCGGATGCGCGCCGGGCGGCCTTCGGCTTGAGCGCTCTCGCGCTCGGCGCGGATGGCGCGGGCATGGGCGATG
>DASPPM010000058.1:0-16026 GCA_035625535.1 Alphaproteobacteria bacterium | reverse complement strand
GCATCCGTGCGGGGCGAGCAACGCAAGGCAAGGAACAGAGAAAGAACATAACTTTCGAGCCGGCCCCCGGCCTGCCGCGCTCCTCGCCGGATATTTTGTCGCGGACTATAATTCTTGAATTCTTGCGGAAGTGACCGCTCCTCCTCCTCCGAGGACCTCGCGATGGCGAAACAGCTCCTCCTCCCTCTCTTGGCGCTCGCCTTGGCGCTCTTCGGCAGGCACCCGCTCCTCGCCCAGCCCATGGGCTTCTCGGTCGATTTCAGCTGGGAGGGAACCGCTTCCTGCTTCGATCCCAAGTCCCCGGCGTTTTCGTTGAGCAATGTGCCGCCCGGCACGACGATGCTCGCCTTCACGCTGCAGGATCTCGATGCGCCGAGCTTTCCCCATGGCGGCGGCAGCGTGGCCTATCGCGGGCAGGCCCAGGTTCCGCGCGGCGCCTTCACCTACAAAGGGCCCTGTCCGCCGTCGGGCCAGCACAGCTACCAGTGGACGGTCAAGGCCGTGGACGCGGGCGGCAAGACGCTCGCCGTGGCGCAGACGATGAAGAAGTTTCCGCCCAAGTGAGCGCGCCATGAGCACGATCGCCGGCGATGAGGGCAACGCCGAGCAGATCGCCTATTGGAACGGGCCGGGCGGGGCGCACTGGGTCAACCGGCAAGAAGTCTGGGACCTCGTGCTGGCGCCGATCACCGCGGCGACGCTCGCGCGCGCCGCGGTCAAGCGCGGCGAGCGCGTCGTCGACATCGGCTGCGGCTGCGGCGCCACCACGATCGAGCTCGCGCGGCTCGTGGGCCCTACGGGGCGCGTGCTCGGCATCGACGTCTCGGCAACCATGCTCGCGCGCGCGGCCGAGCGCGTGGCGCCGGGGGCACCCGTCGAGCTCGTGTGCGCGGATGCGACGAGCTATCCCTTCGCGCACGGCACCTTCGACCTCCTCTTCTCGCGCTTCGGCGTGATGTTCTTCGCCGAGCCCGCGCGCGCCTTTCTTAACCTGCGCACGGCGCTCAAGGAGGGCGGCCGGCTCCTCTTCGTCGCCTTCCGTGCGGCCAAGGAGAACCCCTGGATGATGGTCCCCTTGCGCGCCGCCTTGGAGCATGTGCCGCGGCTCCCCGAGCTCGGCCCGGAGGACCCCGGCGCCTTCGCCTTCGCGAGCGAGGAGCGTGTGCGCCGCATCCTCGGCGCGGCCGGCTTCGGCGCGATCGGCCTCGAGCCCTTCGATCTCGAGCTCGACATCGCCGCCGGCCGCGGACTCGACGCCGCGGTGGCCTCCGCCCTCGAGGTCGGCGCCACCAGCCGGGCGATCGACGGCAAGCCGCCCGAGGTCAGAAGCGCCGTCGCGGCCTCGATCCGCCGCGCGCTCGCCCCTTATGCGCGCGTTGCCGAGGTGCGGCTCGCGGCGGCGCTCTGGTTCGTGAGTGCCACGAGCCCTTGAGCGCGCGCTAATCGAAACATGCATCTCAAGGACACTTGCAGCACCGTCGTGGGTCCTTCGAGACGCGCCCTTTCGGGGCGCGCCTCAGGATGAGGAAATTTCCTGTGTGGCATAAAGACTTAACCTCATCCTGAGGAGCGATCGCAGCGAGCGTCGCGAAGGACGCACCGCGGCAAGTCCGAGGCCCCCTTGCGCTGCGCGTCAGCAAGATTTGGCGCTGATCTTTGGATTTGTGAGCCGGCCGCCGACGGTGCGCCGCATCACAGGCCGAGCCCGACACGCTCGTCCGCCTCAAGCTCGCTCCTCAGGCTCTCGATGCGGGCCGGCGAGAGGAAGTCGGCGACGCACTCCTCGAGATGAGTGCTCACGCGCGCGTCGAGCCGCCGGCGCGACCAGCCGTCCGAGCCTTGCGATTCGACCAGCCACTTGACGCACCATGTGGTCGTGCGCAGCCAGACGAGCCGGCGCACGGGTGCCAACCAAGGGAGCTGCGCCTCGGCGGAAGCGCGCTCGAGCGTCGCCAGATAATGGCGGTAAAAACGCGCGGTCTCCTCGCGCGTGAGCACGGCATCGACGTCGGGATCGAAGCGGGTCGAGGTATAGAGCGTCGCATGGGCGAGGTCGATCGCGGGCAGCGCGTACATCGCCTTCTCGAGATCGACGAAATAGGCCTTGCCCGTGGGATGGAGCACGAAATTCCCGGGATGGCTGTCGGTCACGATGAGGCTCGAGGGCCCGGCCTGGTGCGCGCGCGCGGCAACGAAACGCCGCGCCCAGGCAAGCTCGTCCTCGAGCTGCGCCGCCGCCGCGGGCGCAAGGGGTGCCCGCGTCATGAAGCCTGACTGGAGCTCGATCGTTGCCAAGAGCTGTGCCAGGGGGTGCAGCGGCGAGAGGAGGGGTTGCCGCGCCTCGGGTGCGGGCAGCGGCAGGCGGTGGATGCGCGAGAGGCAGGCGGCGAGCGCCGCCAAGTCGGCCGGCAGCCGCACTTTCCTCCCCGGGATCTCCTCGACGAGGAGCGCGCCCATGGCAAGGGCCGGGCCCGGGGGCAGCACGGCGAAAAGGCGCGGCGTGAGCTTGCTCGCCTCGGCGCGGCTGAAGCAGGCGCTTTGATAGGCGAGGTTGACCTCCGCCGGGAGCCCCCATTGCGATACGCGCGGCACGCGCAGGATGAGCCCCTTGCCCTTGAGCCTGATATGGTCGTGGGCCATGCCGGTGAAGTTCGCTGTCTCGAGCTCGTCGAGCGTCAAGGCGCAGAGCGCGGGCAGCTTGCGCAGCGCAGCCAGGAGGGCCGCCTCGCTGGCGACGCCGTAAGCGGGAATTCCGGTCATGGTCCGAGCGGCTTTGCCTTTGGATCGAGGCCCCCTCTATGATACGGCTCTCGCGCCATTGCAACCCGGAGAGGGCCCGCGTGCCCCGGCTCAGCATCGTGATCCCCGCGCTCAACGCTGCCCAAACGCTCGCTTCCGTGCTCGCTTCGCTCGCCGAGGCCGCTGCCGCCGGCCTCGATCCCGAGCACATCGTGGTCGACGGCGGCTCGGAGGACGCGAGCGCAACCGTTGCCAGCGAGCACGGCGCGCGCGTGCTCTCGACCGGACCTTCGCGCGGCGGCCAGCTCGCGGCGGGGGCCGCGTCCGGGCGCGGAGAGTGGCTCCTCTTCCTCCACGCCGACACGCGCCTCGAGCCCGGCTGGGCGGCGGCGGTCCGCAGCTTCATCGCCGAGGCCGGGAACCGCGAGCGCGCCGCGGTCTTCCGCTTCGCGCTCGACGACGACAGCCGCGCGGCACGCCGGCTCGAGCGGCTGGTCGCCTGGCGCACGCGCGTGCTCGCCCTTCCTTACGGCGATCAGGGCCTCCTCATCGCCAAGACGTTTTATGAGCGGCTCGGCGGCTTCCGCCCGCTCCCGCTCATGGAGGACGTCGATCTCGTGCGCCGCATCGGCAGGCGCCGGCTTGCGCTTCTCGGGGCGCGCGCGATCACCTCTTCCGCGCGCTACCGCCGCGAGGGCTGGCGGCGGCGCTCGGTGCGCAATCTCGCCTGCTTGGCGCTCTATTGCCTCGGCGTGCCGCCGCGCCTGATCCATCGCCTCTACGCATGAGGCTGGGCGCCTAAAGCATGTTCCGATGGCGCGGAATCACCCCCTCACCCAGCTCCGGCTAAGCTCGACTTCGTCTCGCTAAGCCTACGCAACCCTCTCCCCCTCCGAGGGGGAGAGGGTAGGGTGAGGGGGGCTGCTTCCAAATCAACGGGACATACTCTAGCTCGCGCGCTTGAGGTGCTCCGTGAGGCGGGGCATCAGCTCGACGAGGTTGCAGGGGCGATAGCGCGAGTCGAGCTGCCAGCGCAGAATCTCGTCCCAGCCGTCGCGCACCGCACTCGGCGAGCCGGGGAGCGCGAAGAGATAGGTGCCGCGGGCGACCCCGCCGGTGGCGCGCGATTGCATGGTCGAGGTCTTGACCTTGTCGTAGGAGATCATGCGGAAGAGCTCGCCGAAGCCGGGGATCTCCTTCTCGTAGACCGCGTAGAAGGCCTCGGGCGTCACGTCGCGTCCCGTCACGCCCGTGCCGCCGGTCGAGATCACCACGTCGATCTTGGGGTCGGCGATCCATTCCCGCAGCTGAGCAACGATGTCGGCGACCTCGTCCTTGACGATCGCGCGCGCGGCAAGCCGGTGCCCCGCCGCCTCGATGCGCTCCACGAGGGTCTGTCCGGACTTGTCCTCGGCGAGCGCACGCGTATCGGAGACGGTCAAGACCGCGATGTTCACAGGAAGGAAGGGACGCGATTCGTCGATGCCCGCCATCTTGGTACCGCCGCCGCGAGGGGTTGGCCACGCTTTAATTATAGGCCGGCCACTTGCCTTCGGCTATGGCGTCGAGCGCGGGCGCCGTCTGGCCGAGCTGGTCGCAGTAGATCCAATAGTTGGTGAGCACGTGCACGACGAACTGACGGGTTTCCCGGCTCGGGATGTTCTCGACGAAGAGCAGCGGGTCATTGTCTCGATCGATACCGCGCTGCCAGTGCGCGACGTGGCTGGGCCCGCCGTTGTAGGCGGCGACGAGGAGGAACAGGTTCGAGCGAATGCTTTCGGTATCCATGAGGTGGGCGAGATAGTTCTGGCCGAGCGTGATGTTGATCGCCGGATCGAGAAGCTCGCTGTCTCCGCCGAGGTACGGCGTGCCGTCGGCCGCGAAACGCGCCGTGCCCGGCATGAGCTGCATCACGCCGCGCGCACCCGCAGTGCTCTTGGCGCCGGTCAAGAATTTGGATTCCTGCCGAATGAGCGCCAACACGAGCGCGCGGTCGACCGTGAAACCGCCTTCGGGCTGCCACGACGGCACCGGATAGAGTGCCGCATCGTAGCGCCGGCCGCTCGCATCCGTGACCTTCTCGGCTAGCTGCATGGCGAGGGACGGCATGTCGGCGCGCTCGCTGACCGCGAGGATGGCGTGCGCCATTTCCGGCTGCGCCGGGCTGATGCGGCGAAGCTCCTGCTCCGCGAGCGCGTCCTGGCCGATTTGCAAGAGCGCGAGCGCCCGCATGCCTTGCGGCGTGCGCTGGATCGCGGCCACGTCCTCGCGGGTGAGGGCGGGAAGCTCCCAGTTGTAGGTGAATGGCCGGCCCGAGAGCTTGCGCGCGAGCACGCCGTAGAAGGTGTAGGGGTAGTTGGCCGAGACCTCGAGCCAGTGGCCGACCCTCTCGGGCTCTTGCGCGCGCAGATGGCTGCGCGCGGCCCAGTAGGCGCCGGCGGCCCGCGTCCAGGAATCGACTTGGTCGGCGGTCGCAAGCCGCTCGAAGTGATGCGCGGCACCTGAGTAATTCTTGAGCCGCCAGGCCGCGAGTCCGCCGGCCCATTCGGCGGCCGGGTTCACGCGCTTGACGTGCTGGGGTGCGGCATCGGCAAGCGCCAAGGCATCCTCGTCCCTGTTGAGGAAATAATAGCCGCTCACGATCTCGGCCTGGAGCTGGTCGTACTCGGCGGGGGCGAAGAGGTGCTCGGCGTCGCGGCTCGCGAGCAGCTTCTCGGCCGCGGGGTACGTGCCCTCCTCGATAGCATGACGGATGGCGCGCCTGAGCTCGTTGAGGCGCTTGCGCTCGGGCGCCGAAAGCGCCTGGCTGCCGTCCGGCGGCTCGCTCTTGTCCGCGGGGGCGACGCTGCTCGGGCTATAGCCGGTCGGGTCGGGCCGGCGCGGCTCTTTGGCCCCCTCGGGCATGCGCTCGATGGCGAGCCTGTAGACCTTCGGCGCCATCGGCAGGTCGGCGTAGCTCTCCAGCCAGCTTGAGAGCTCGGCGAATTTGGCGCGGTAGCCGTCGCGCTCCAGGTAGCGCTCTGCCAGCACGTGGCCGAGGAGGATTTTGCTCTCGAGCCTGCCAATCGCGCGATCGGCCTCCGCCCAGCGCCTGTGCGCCTGGAGCGTGAGGATGCGGCGATAGCGCTCCGCGTCCGCGTCGCTCAGGGGTTGGGGCAGGGTTGCTTCGCTGCCAGGCCGCAGGGCGCCTGGCGCCAAGGCCGCGGTCTCCACGTCGGGGGCCTCCGCGCGGACAGAGTCCGCCCCTCCAAGGGCTATCGCCAGGGTAAAAAGGAGGACCAGGGTGCGGCTTGAAAACAGCTTGTCGCCGACGTTCCGAGCCTCGGAGTGTCGTCTTTTTACAGGCGTCACGGCGCGCTTCATAGCGGATTGGGCAGGCGATGGCAAGAGACCTTGGTGACGCAGTGCCCCCACAGTTTGTGGAAAACACAAGACAATCCCACTAAATCAAGTGGTTATGGCAAAGATTGCAGGCGTTCCCGGAGGGCCAGGAGGTCGCGCCAGGCCTCCCGTTTTTGTGCCGGAGAGCGCAAAAGATAGGCCGGGTGATAGATCGCCGCCGCGGGGATGGGCCGTGCCATCCCCTGGCTCTGGTACTGGAACCACTGGCCCCTGAGCCGCATGATGCCCTCATTGCGACCGAGCAGCGTCTTGGCCGACGAGCCGCCGACGAGGACCAGGATTTCGGGGTCGACGAGCTCGATGTGACGCTCGACGAAAGGCAGACAGGCGGCGACCTCCGCGGCGGTGGGCTGCCGATTGCCCGGCGGCCGCCAATAGAGAATGTTCGTTATATAGAAGTGCCGGCGATCGAGGCCGATCCAGCCCATCATGCGGTCGAGGAGCTGGCCGCTCACGCCCACGAAGGGCTTGCCTTGGCGGTCCTCGTCGGCACCGGGGGCCTCGCCCACCAGCATGATCTTGGCGCGCGGATTGCCGTCGCCGAAGACGAGGTTGGTCGCGGTCTCTTTGAGCGGGCAGCCGTCGAAGGCGCGAAGGGCCTCCTCGAGCTGCTCCACGCTGCGCGCAGCGGCGGCGAGCTCGCGCGCGGCGCGTGCGGCTTCCGCGGCCGGCTCCGGCCCAATCGCGCCCCGCGGGCGTAAGGTGGCCGCTGCAGGCCGGGCCGTTGCCGCTCGGGCGGGACGCCCTACTGGCCGCCCGGCCAAGCGCGTGGCGCTCTCGCCGGCCTCTCTTATTTTGCTTTGCTCGGGGCTTTCCTTTGGGCCTGCCTGGGGCGGCGGGTGCCGCTCGGGCGCTACGGCTTGGGCGCTTGCCGCCGCGCGAAAGCAGGAGCGGGGGGTGTCGCCGATCGCCTCGTCCGCGCCGGCCTCCATCTGCCAGGCAAGCGCAGCGACCAGGTCTCTCAGGTCGTCCGTCTCGGTCATGGCGTAATCCTAACAGTTCCGTTATTGCTGTGTCAGGCCCCGGGTGCTAAGGCGGCGAGAGGAGAGGAACGAGGCATGTCGCGGGAAGCCATGGAATTCGATGTCGTCATCGTCGGAGCCGGGCCCGCCGGCCTCTCCGCATCGATCCGTTTGAAGCAGCTCGCCGCCGCGGCGGGACGCGAGCTCGGCGTCGCCGTCATCGAGAAGGGCTCGGAGGTCGGCGCCCACATCCTTTCGGGTGCCGTGATCGAGACGCGCGCGCTCGCCGAGTTCCTGCCCGATTGGCGCGCGCGTGGCGCTCCCTTGGTGACCGAGGCGAAGGAGGACCGCTTCCTCCTGCTCACCGCCAAGCGGGCCTTCCGGCTGCCCACGCCACCCCAGATGCACAACAAGGGCAACTACATCGTGAGCCTCGGCAATGTGTGCCGCTGGCTGGCCAAGCAGGCGGAGGGGCTCGGCGTTGAGATTTATCCCGGCTTTGCCGCGACCGAGGTGCTTTATGACGAGAGCGGAAGAGTGGTGGGGGTTGCGACCGGCGATATGGGCATCGGCCGGGACGGCGCCAAGACCGACCACTACCAGCAAGGTGTCGAGCTCAGGGCCAAGCAGACCCTCTTCGCCGAGGGCTGCCGCGGCTCGCTCACCAAGACGCTGTTCGAGCGCTTCCACTTGCGCGACGGCGTCGAGCCTCAGACCTTCGGCATCGGCATCAAGGAGCTGTGGGAGGTCGACCCCGCCAAGCACCACCCCGGTCTCGTCGTCCACAGCGTGGGCTGGCCGCTCGACCGCCGCACCTACGGCGGGTCGTTCCTCTATCATCTGGAGAATAACCAGGTAGCGGCCGGTTTCGTTGTCGGCCTCGATTACCGCAACCCTTACCTCAACCCCTTCGAGGAATTCCAGCGCTTCAAGACGCATCCCGCGATCCGGCCCGGCTTCGAAGGCGGGCGGCGCATTGCCTACGGCGCGCGCGCGCTCAACGAGGGGGGCTTCCAGGCGATCCCCAAGCTGACCTTTCCGGGCGGTGCGCTGATCGGCTGCACGGCGGGGTTTCTCAACGTGCCCAAGATCAAAGGCACGCACGGCGCCATGAAATCCGCCACGCTGGCGGCGGAAGCGGTGTTCGAGACGCTTGGCGAGGGCGAGGGGCGCGGCGAGCCGCAGCGCTACGCCGAGAGGCTCGAGGAGAGCTGGCTGTGGCACGAGCTCCGAGGCGTGCGCAATATCCGCCCTGCCTTCCGCTGCGGCCTTTGGGCCGGGATCGCCTATGCGGCCCTCGACACCTACCTCTTGCGCGGGCGCGCGCCATGGACGCTTCCCCACCATGCAGACAATCTGAGCCTCAAGCGCGCGAGTGCCAGCCGCAAGATCGAGTACCCCAAGCCGGACGGCAAGGTCTCGTTCGACCGGCTGAGCTCGGTATTCATCTCCAACACCAACCACGAGGAGAACCAGCCGCCGCACCTGAGGCTCAAGGATCCCGAGGTGGCGATTGCGGTCAATTTGGCGCTCTATGACGCGCCGGAGCAGCGCTATTGTCCGGCCGGCGTCTATGAGATCGTGCGTGACGCAGGCGGCGAGTCGCGCCTCGTGATCAACGCCCAGAATTGCGTGCATTGCAAGACGTGCGACATCAAGGACCCCACCCAGAACATCGTCTGGGTGCCGCCCGAAGGCGGCGGCGGGCCCAACTATCCCAACATGTGATCGCGTACGGGTTTGCCAAGCACAGGCGAGATACCACATAGGGACTGCGGCCGTGCCGCGCGGGGCGGCACGCGGGCGCCAGGGCGCCGGCGCCGCAAGGCTGGACTTTGAAGCGAAATGGGCCAAATATTGCCAGGCGCGCATTCCGCCTCGAAATTTGCTTGCCGATCCGCGCACGGAATGCCGGCGAAGTCGCTATAATGTATGGCGCTGCGGATACCGAACCGAGCGAGGGTGTGCAGCCTATGCCAGGCCTCGCGCGAGCGGGGCGTGGAGGGGTGATTTGATCGTTTTTCGCTGCGTGGCACGGTCTTCATTTGTGGCGGCGCTCGCTTTCGCGAGCGTTTTCTTGGCCAGCGGCTGCGCGCCGCCGGGCAATCCCGCCGCCGCGGGCCAAAGCTCTGCCAGCGCCCAGGGGACCGCCGCCGCGGGGGTTGCCGGGGAAGACAAGGATGCCGGCATCTTCCAGTCGGCCCCCGGCTTCTATCTCGCCGCCCGCGCCGCGGACGAAAACGGCGACATCGCCAAAGCCGCGGCCTTCATGGCTGAGGCGCTCAAGCGCGACCCGGGCAACACGGACCTTCTGCGCGAGGCCTTCCAGCTCAAGCTGGCCGCGGGGAAGATCGAGGAGGCAGGTGAGCTTGCGAAGCGGCTCGCGGCCGCCCTGCCGGACGATCAGCTCGCCAACGTCGTGTTGGCGCTGGAGGAGGCGCGCGCCGGCCGCCTCGCCGCGAGCGCCGAGCGCATGGCGAAACTGCCGCGCGTTGGACTGGGCAACATCATGGGACCCTTGATCGAGGCGTGGGCGCTCGTGGGCGAGGGCAAGACCGCCGACGCGCTCAAGGCCCTCGACCAGCTCTCGAGCGTGCGCGGCTTCGCGGTGCTGCACGACTTTCATGCGGGCTTCATCGACGAGCTTGCCGGGCGCGCGGAGGAGGCCGAAAGCGCCTTCAAGGCGACGCTCGCGGCGGAGACCAGCCCCTCCTTCCGCGTGGTCAATGCGCTGGCCGACTTCTACGCGCGGCAAAACCGCCTCAAGGAGGCGTTGGCCCTCTTCGATGACTACCTCAAGAACAACTCAGAGACGGTGCGTCTCGAGCTCACGGTCAAGGCGTTGAAATCGGGCGTCAAGCCCCGGGAGCATCCGCGCAACGCCGTCGAGGGCATGGCCGAAGCGCTGTTCGACGTGGGCTCCGCGCTGCGCCAGGACGAAGGCATGCGCTTGGCGCTCCAGCTCATGCGCCTCTCCCTCCACATGGAGCCGGACCTGACGATCGCGCGCGTGTCGCTTGCCGACATTCTCGACGCCGACCGCAGCGACGACGAGGCGCTGGCCCTCTTCGGCGGCGTCACCCCGGACTCCCCGCTCTACTTCTCGGCGCGCTTGCGCATCGCCGACGTGCTGCGCGAGAAGGACAAGCTCGACGAGGCCGTTAAGGAGCTCGACACGCTCGCCGAGAAATGGCCGAACAATTTCGAGCCGCTTGCGACGGAGGGCGATTACTTACGCTCGGCCGACCGCTTCGCCGATGCGGTCAAGGCCTACGACCGGGCGATCGCGCGGGTCAAGACGGTGAAGACGCAGGACTGGTCGCTCTTCTATGCGCGCGGGGTAGCCCTCGAGCGCGCCGGCGATTGGGCGCGCGCGGAGAAGGATTTTCTCGAATCCCTCAAGCTCTCGCCGGATCAGCCGAGCGTGCTCAATTATCTCGGCTACTCCTGGGTCGACCGGGGCGAGAACATGGACAAGGCGAAGGGGCTCATCGAGCGCGCCGTGGAGCTCAAGCCCAACGACGGCTACATCGTCGACAGCCTCGGTTGGGTGCTCTATCGCGAGGGGCAGTACCAGCCCGCGGTCACCAATCTCGAGCGCGCCGTCGAGCTTCGCCCGGATGATCCGGTGATCAACGATCACCTGGGCGACGCCTATTGGCGCGTGGGACGCCTGGACGAGGCGCGCTTCCAATGGCTCCGCGCGCTCACGCTCAAGCCCGAGCCCGATCTCAAGACGCAGATCGGCACCAAGCTCGAGCACGGCCTCAAGACCGACACCAAATCGGACGAGCACGGGCTTAAGACCGACACCAAATCGGGCGAGCACGACAGTTGATCGCCGCGATCCGCGTCGCGGCACCCGCCAAGCTCAACCTCTATCTCCAGGTTCTCGGTCGGCGTGCCGACGGCTACCACCTCCTCGACTCGCTCGTCGCCTTTGCCTCCGTGCACGACACGCTCACTGCGGCACCGGCCGAGGATTTGAGCTTGGCGTTCTGCGGGCCGTTCGGCCCTCGGCTCGCGCGCGAGGGCGACAACCTCGTCCTGCGCGCGGCGCGCCTCTTGGCGCATGAGCTGGCGCTCGAGCCCAAAGCGGCCTTGATGCTCGAGAAGCGCCTGCCGCTTGCCTCAGGCATCGGCGGCGGCTCGGCGGATGCGGCGGCCGCACTCACCGCCTTGGCACGGCTGTGGAATCGCTCGCCCGCGGCAAGCGGGCTCGCGCGCTTGGCCTTAGCGCTTGGTGCCGACGTGCCTGTGTGCCTTTTCGGCCGCGCCGCCTTCGTCGGCGGGATCGGCGAGGAGCTCGTGGCGGCTCCGCCGCTGCCGCGTGCGGCCCTCGTCCTCGTCAATCCCGGGATGGCGCTCGCCACGGCGGAAGTCTTTCGCGCGCGAGAAGCTCCTTTCTCTCCACCCGCGCGCTTCGAACGGGCGCCGCGCGATGCGGCCGAGCTCGCCACGCTTCTCGCCGAGCGGCGCAACGACTTGACCGCGGCCGCCACGCGCCTCTGCCCCGCGATCGCAGAGGCGCTCGCAGCACTCGGCGCCCAGCCGGGATGCCTGCTCGCGCGCATGTCGGGAAGCGGCGCCACTTGCTTCGGGCTCTTCGGCCAAGCGGCCGATGCCGCGGCCGCGGCTCAGGCACTCGCGCGTCCGGATTGGTGGGTCGTGCCGGCACAGCTCGTCACGGATGCGGCGACGCTCGCGCCCGCGCCGGTAGGATCGCCGTAGGACCCGCTTGCGCGCGCCGCGGGCTCAGGGCTGTCCGGCAAGCTTCTTCATGTAATCGAGCAGCTCGCTTGTCGGGCGGCCGTCGACCGCGAGGCCGGCCTCGCGCTGGAAGTTCCGGATGGCGCTCGTCGTCTTTTGCCGCAGCTGGCCGTCGGCCGGCCCGGGCTCGTAGCCGAACGATTCGAGGAGACGCTGGATTTGCGCGAGCTCTGCGCCCGCGGCACTCGCCGGGGCCTTGGCGGCGGCCTCGCGCTCGGCCGGCGCTGCAGCCGCGCGCGCCTGCGGGGCGGCGGCCGATGTCGCCTCGGCTCTCGCCTTCGGCGCCTCTCGGGCGGTACGCTCGACTGCCGCGGGCGAGCGCCGGTCGGGCTCGAGCGACGGCTTCGTCGGGATCGAGGCGGCGACCGAGTCGTAGCGCCGATTGCCCTCTGCGACGATCTCCGGATCGATCTTCTCGCTCAAGTTCACCAGGTACTTCTCGGCGGCGGCGGCACCGCCGCGCATGGCGATCTTGTACCAGACGATGGCCTCGGCCGGATCCTTGGCACCGCCGCGCCCGTCCTCGTAGAGCACGCCGAGGTTGAGCGCTGCGACCGCGAGACCCTGCTCGGCCGCCTTGGTGAACCAGCGGCGCGCCGCCGCGTCGTCCGCCGCAACGCCCTTCCCTTCGGCGTAGGCGGTGCCGATGTTGTACTCGGCCGGCGGATAGCCCTGCTCTGCGGACTTGAGGTACCAGCGGATCGCCTCGGGCAGGTTCTTCGCGACGCCGAGCCCCTGCTCGTAAAGAACGCCCAGATTGTATTGGGCGCCGGCGATGCCCTGGGTCGCCGCCTGTTTGAACCAGCGGGCCGCCTGCGCGAAATCGCGCGGGAGCTGGTCGCCGCGGGCGTAAAGAGTGGCGAGATCGTAAGCGGCGCGCGGATCGCCGTCCTTGGCGAGCTTCTCGATCTCCTTGATGGTGTAAGGACCGCGCTGTTCCGCCTGGGCCACCTTGGCGGCAGCGGCCGGCTTGGCCGGCGGTGGTATCGGCTCGGCGGTCTGGCCGGTTGCCGGGCTCGGCGGTGCGGCTGCGAGCTGGGGCGGAGCCTTGGCGGCGGGCTTGGCGGGTGGAGCGGGCGTGCTCGCGACAGATGCTGATGCCGGAAGAGCCGCGGGGGCTGCTGCGGGCGGTGCTGCGCCGGTACCCGCGGCGGGCGGCTGCGACGGCGCGGCCGGTGCCGCCGGCGCGGCCGCTGCCGGCGTCGGCGCCGCGCTCGGAGGTGGCGTGGCGGTCGTTTCGCTCGCGGCGGACGCCCCTGCCGGCTTGGCGGGCTCGGGGCTCGCCGCCTGCGTCTCGCTCGCGGCGGCGCGCGGCTCGGCGCTCGTCGCCGTCTTCACCTCGCTCGCCTGTCGCGAGCCGAGCGCCAACCAGGCGATAAGGCCAAGGAGTACGAGCGCGCCGGCAGCAAGGCCAAGGGCTCTGAGCCGCCTGCCGCTCAGCAAGGTAGCGCGCGGCGGTTCCGGGGGTTGCTCCGTGCCGAGACGAATGCGACGCGCAAGCTCGCTCGTCCTTTCCTCGGCCGAGAGCGCTGCCGAGCGCCCGAGCGGCAAGAGCCGATCCTCGGCCCTGCTGCCCTCGCTGCCGGATGCCGCTTCGGCCGCGGCCGGCTCGCTCGGCTCCGGCTCGATGCGCAGTTCCGGGACGCCGTGCCTCTCGCGGCGTATCGCCGGCTCATGCGCGCCGTAACGGTCCTCGGGGCGGACCTCGAAGTCGCCGCCGGCCGCGCGGTCGGGCTCGGCCTCGGGGGGCCCGCCGATGCGGCTCAACGCCTGCTTGAGCTCGGCGAGCTCCTGCGCGCTGGCCGCAGGGGGCCGCTTCGGCTGCGTGGGCTCCGGCACCGGCGCCTCAGCGGTTGCGGATGCCTGGGCCTCCGGCGCTAAGTCGCCGCCGCCCGTCTTGCTGAGGATGGTGCGCGTGACCCATTCCTCGACGCTGAGGCCGGCGGCGCGGGCGGCCGCTTCGGCGCGGGCAAGCGTCGCCGGGTCGAGATCCTTGAGCGTGAAAGGGGTGCGAGAGGCCATCAGCCGATCCTTCTCTTGCGGCTCTCGAACATATCAATAAACGGCAATCGCGTGAATCCCGCTCGCGCCCCTAATCGCCGCCCCGCTTGAGGCGCGCGAGCAGGGTGCGAAGCTCCTCGAGCCGCTCGAAGTCGAGCGTGAGCGTGCCGCGCGCGCGGGACGGACCGAGCTTGATCTTAGGCCTCAGCCCCAGTGCCCGCTCGAGCTCGTCCTCGAGTGCCGCGAGCTCGGCATCGCGTTCGGCACCGGGCCGGCCAGGCGGCCGCGCGCTTGGGGGGGCACCCTCGACGGGACGGGCCTCCTGCCGGCCCGCTCGATCGCGCGCCTTGAGCTCCACGGCATTCGCGGCCGCGATGAGATCGCTGAGCCAGGCCTCGCGGGAGACGCCCGCGGCTGCGGCGGCGGCGGCCGCGCGTTGGCCGGCCTCGGCGAGCGCGGCCTCGGCGGCAGGCGGAGCCTCGGCCTCGGCCTTCTTTGCCTTGGCGACGAGCCAGGCCGCAAGGTCAGCGCCCGCCTCCTTGGCCTCGTCCAGCTGTCGCGGAGGCCCGTCTTTCGCCCTCGTCATGGCACCTTCCCAGAGCATTGTCGTCCCCGGCGACTATAGAGGAGGATCGCGGTGGGACAATCGCCCGCGCCGCGAGGCGCAAGGGCTGCGGCGCTGCCGCTCGCGTGCGCGGTCCTGCCAGTTGCGGGAGCGCCGATTGGGAGCTAAACCGTAGCCCTCCAGGTGGGGCGTGGCCAAGTGGTAAGGCAACGGATTTTGGTTCCGTGATCCCAGGTTCGAATCCTGGCGCCCCAGCCAAGCCACGCCCGTTGGCAGTTCTGGTCGCGCACGATCGTTTGAACGGCGATGCGGGGCCGACGCCCGAATGTTGCGACTTGGAGACGGCCGGTGTCGGCACCGCGCCGCCCGAGGTGCTCGACGAAATCGACGCCCCGCTGGCGCCCCTCTTGAGCCTGTAGCCAAGCCGCCCTTACGTCGGAAGGAATTCGCTCGATGAGAGTTGCGCGAAAAATCCATCTCCATATCGAGAACAACCGCGAGCTCGGCCCCGTGTTCGAGGCCTCGAGGAAACGCGTGAAGGAGGCCCTGGCCCGCCATCCCTCGCTCAAGGACCGCCTCAGGATCACCATCGGCTACGACGGCGACATCTACGCGCACGCGATGCGCACGGCCGACGTGCTTTTCGGCTGGCGCTTCGCGCGCGAGGATCTTGCCGCGCGCGCCCCCAACTTGCGCTGGATCCACGCGCACGGTGCGGGCGTCAATCATTTGATGCCGCTCGACTGGCTGCCGCGGGGTGTCGTGCTCACCAACAGCCGCGGCGTGCACGGGGCCAAGGCCGACGAGTACACCGTCATGGCGCTCCTCATGCTCAACAACCAGCTGCCGCGCATCGTCACCAACCAGCGCCGCGCGCGCTGGGAGCCGGCCTTCAACAGCGGGATTGCGGGAAAGTGCCTCCTGATCCTCGGCGTCGGCCACGTCGGCGGCGGGGCCGCGCGCTGGGCGAAGCGCTTCGGGCTCCATGTCATCGGCATCAGGCGCTCGGGCCGGCCGCACCGCTATGTCGACGAGATGCATCGGCCGAGCGCGCTACGTAGGCTGCTGCCGCGCGCGGACTTCGTCCTCGTCACGGCACCCCATACCGAGGCGAGCCATCACCTCTTGGGCCGGCGCGAGCTTGCGCTGATGAAGCCGGGGGCCGGGCTCGTCAACTACAGCCGGGCGCAGCTCGTTGACTACGCCGCTCTGCGGCGCCATCTCGAGCGCGGCCGGCTTTCGGCCGTGCTCGACGTCTTCGACCCCGAGCCGCTGCCGCCGAGCTCGCCGCTCTGGCGCACGCCCAACCTGATCATCACTCCGCACTCCTCCTCGGACGATCGTGAGCTCTATACGCCCCGCACGCTCGACCTCGTGCTCGACAACATGGAGCGCTTCATCCGCGGCAAGCGGCTCGGCAACCGGGTGAGCGCCAAGCTGCAGTATTAGAGCAATATCCGACGAAGCGGAATCGCCCCCTCACCCAGCTTTGCCTAAGCTCGCTACGCTCGCTAAGGCTGCGCAACCCTCTCCCCCTCGAAGGGGGAGAGGGTAGGGTGAGGGGGCTGCTTCCACCGAAATGGATTC
>DASPPM010000057.1:0-8735 GCA_035625535.1 Alphaproteobacteria bacterium | reverse complement strand
CAGCTGCTCCTCGCTCCTGCCGACCGCCGCCACCTCGGGAAAGGTGTAGACGATGCCGGGGATCGCCTCGTAGTTCACATGGCCCTTCTGGCCCGCGAGGAGCTCGGCGACGGCGACCCCTTCGTCCTCCGCCTTGTGCGCGAGCATGGGGCCGCGGATCACGTCGCCGATGGCATAAATGCCTTTGACGTTGGTCTCGAAGCGCTCGTCGACCTGGACCATGCCGCGGTTGTCGAGGGCGACGCCCAACGCCTCGAGGCCGAGGCCTTGGGTGAAGGGTCGCCGGCCCACCGACACCAGCACCACGTCGCAGGCGAGCGTCTCCGCGGCAACGCCTCCCGCACTTCCGTCGGCCGGCTCGAGCGTGAGTGCCACGCCGTTCTTCGCGCTCCTCGCCGCGCTCACCTTTGTCGACAGGCGGAACTTGAAGCCCTGGCGCTCGAGCAGGCGCTGGAACTGCTTGGCGATCTCGCCGTCCATGCCGGGCAGGATGCGGTCGAGAAACTCGACGACGGTGACTTGCGCGCCGAGCCTCAGCCAGACCGATCCCATCTCGAGTCCGATGTAGCCGGCACCGACGACGACGAGATGTTCGGGCACAGTCTCGAGCGCGAGCGCCCCCGTCGAGCTCACGATCGCCTTCTCGTCCACCTCGACGCCAGCGAGGGGGGTCGAGTCCGAGCCCGTCGCGATGACGATGCTTTGCGCCGCGAGGCCAAGGTTCCCGCCCTCGAGCAAGCTTGCTTCGACGAGACCCGCGCGCTGGATGCGGCCCGTGCCTTTCACGTAGTCGATCTTGTGCTTCTTGAAGAGGAACTCCACGCCACGCGTGTTGTCGGCGACGACCTTGTCCTTGTGCGCCATCATGGCGCCGAGATCGAACTCGACGCCGCCGACCTTGACGCCGTGAACGGCGAGCGCGCGCTTTGCCTCGTCGAACTTCTCGCTCGATCCGAGGAGCGCCTTGGAGGGGATGCAGCCCACATTGAGGCAGGTGCCGCCGAGGCTGCCGCGCTTATCGACGCAGGCCACTTTCATGCCGAGCTGGGCGGCACGGATGGCGGCGACGTAGCCGCCCGGGCCGCCGCCGATGACGACGAGGTCGTAGGTATCGGGCATGGCGAACTCCTTGACTCCTGCGTCAGCGCCTGGCTCGAAATAATTCGTTTACTGCAATGAGGGTTTCGCCACCCCCGCGAAAGCGGGGGTCCATCTTTGAGGCCCGGTCCCGGACCAACAGTGGATTCCCGCTTGCGCGGGAATGACGGGATGGCCGATCCTGCATTGAAAACGACGCATCCGTTTGCGCACCCTCACATGTCGAACAGCATGCGCTCGGGCGCCTCGATGCACTCCTTCACGCGCACGAGGAAACTGACCGCCTCGCGGCCATCGATGACGCGGTGATCGTAGGAGAGGGCGAGATACATCATCGGCCGGATCTCGATCTTGCCCTCGATCGCCACCGGCCGCTCCTGAATCTTGTGCATGCCGAGGATGGCGCTCTGCGGCGGATTGATGATCGGCGTCGAGTTGAGCGAGCCGTAGATGCCGCCGTTGGTGATCGTGAAGGTGCCCCCGGTCAACTCCTCGATCGCGAGCTTACCCTCGCGCGCGCGCTGGCCGAGCGCGCCGATCTCCTTCTCGATCTCGGCAAAGGATTTCCTGTCCACGTCGCGCACCACGGGGACCACCAGGCCCTGGCCGCTGCCGATCGCGATGCCGAAATCGTAGTGGTTCTTGTACACGATGTCCTCGCCGTCGATCTGCGCATTGACCGAGGGCAGTTCCTTGAGGCCGACCACAGAGGCCTTGACGAAAAAGGACATGAAGCCGAGACGCACGCCGTGCTTTTTCTCGAAGCTCTCGCGGTAACGGCTCCTGAGCGCCAAGACCGCCGACATGTCCGCCTCGTTGAAGGTGGTCAGCATGGCGGCGGTGTTCTGGGCCTCCTTGAGGCGTAGGGCGATGGTGCGGCGCAGCCGCGACATGCGCACGCGCTCCTCGCGCGCGCCCGCCTCTGTTGCCGGCCGTGCGGCCGCTGGCGCCGCCGCGGCGGGAGCTGCGGCCGGAGTGAGCCGAGGCGCCGGAGCGGGCTCGGGTACCGGAGCGGGCTGAGGTGCGGGAGCGGGCTCACGAGGCGGTGCCGCTCGCGCCGCGGCGGGCGTTGCTGCCGCCGGCTTCGCGCGGCGCTCGAGGTAGGCGAGCACGTCGCCCTTGGTGAGCCGGCCGTCCTTGCCCGAAGCGGGAATCTGGGCCGGCTCGAGCGCATTCTCCTCGAGGAGCTTGCGCACGGCCGGCGACAGCGCCTCCTCGACCTCCGGGGCGGCCGCCGCCGGCTTGGCTGGCGCGGCAACCGTAGGCGCCGCCTTGGGCAGCGCCGGCGCTCGCGTTGGGGCGGTGCCGGCCGCCTCCACCACCGCCAAGGTGGCGCCGACCGCGACCGTGCTGCCCGCGGGAGCGACGATTTCGCCGAGCGTGCCCGACACGGGCGAGGGCACCTCGAGCGTCACCTTGTCAGTCTCGAGCTCGACGAGCGGGTCGTCCGCGGCCACCGCCTCGCCCACGCGCTTGAGCCATTTGGAGACGGTCGCCTCGCTCACCGACTCGCCGAGCTGCGGCACCACGATATTTGTCGCCATAGGGTCCTCACCCTTCTCGCGCGATCTCTTCCGCTAAAGCGAGAGCGCCTCGTCGATCAGCTTCCTCTGCTCCTGCAGGTGGCGCGCATAAAGGCCGGTCGCCGGGGACGCGGACTCCGCGCGTCCCACGTATCTCGGGCGCGGCCGCGCGGCGCCGATCGAGACCAGGACCTCCTCCAGGCGCCGCTCGACGAAGGACCAGGCGCCCATGTTCCGCGACTCCTCCTGGCACCACACGAACTCGGCCTGCTTGAAGCGCGCCAGCTCGGCCGAAAGGCGGCGAAGCGGGCAGGGATAGAGCTGCTCGAGCCGGAGGAGATAGATTTCCTTGAGCTTGCGCTTCTCGAGCTCCTCAAGAAGGTCGTAATAGACCTTGCCCGAGCACAAGACGACGCGCGCGACCTGGCTGTCCGGCACGCGAGGCGCCCAGTCATAGTAGAGACGGTGGAAGCTCGTGCCCGGCCCCATGTCTGTGAGCTTGGATACGGCGAGCTTGTGGCGGAGGAGCGACTTGGGCGTCATCACAATGAGCGGCTTGCGGAAGTTCCGCCGCATCTGGCGTCGCAACACGTGGAAATATTGCGCGGGCGTGGTGCAGTTCACCACCTGAAGGTTGTCCTCCGCGCAAAGCTGGAGATAGCGCTCGAGGCGGGCCGAGCTGTGGTCGGGGCCCTGGCCCTCGTAACCGTGGGGGAGCAGCATGACGAGGCCCGACATGCGCAGCCATTTGCTCTCGCCGGCAGCGATGAACTCGTCGATGATCGATTGCGCGCCGTTAGCGAAGTCGCCGAACTGCGCCTCCCACAGCACGAGCGTGCGCGGGTCGGCGACCGAGTAGCCGTACTCGAAAGCGAGTGCCGAGGCCTCGGCGAGCGGGCTGTCGATCACCCTGAAGACGGCTTGGTCCGCCGAAAGATTGGCGAGCGGCACGTATTTCTCCTCGCTCTCCTGATCGACCAGCACCGCATGGCGCTGGGAGAAGGTGCCGCGCCCCGAATCCTGGCCCGCGAGCCGCACCGGCGTGCCCTCGACGACGAGCGAGCCGAAGGCGAGCGCCTCGGCGGTGGCCCAGTCGATGCCCTCGCCGCTCTCGATCTGCTTGCGCTTCTGCTCGAGCAAGCGCGCGAGCTTGCGGTTGACGTTGAAGCCCGCGGGATAGGAGCACAGCTTGAGGCCGATCTCGCGCAGGCGATCGAGCTCGACGGCGGTCTCGCCCCGGCGGGCCTCGCCGTGCGCCACCTCGAAGCCGCTCCAGGCGCCCTCGAGCCAATCGGCCTTGTTGACGCGGTAGCCCTTGGCCGCCTCGAAGTCGCGCTCGAGCCGCGCGCTGAACTCGCTCACCATCTTCTGAGCCGCGTCGGCGGTGACCTCGCCCTCCTGGATCAGCTTCTCGGAATAGAGCTGCCGCGTCGTGGGCTGCTGCGCGATCTTGCGGTACATGCGCGGCTGGGTGAAGGCCGGCTCGTCGATCTCGTTGTGGCCGTGCCGGCGGTAGCAGAACATGTCCACCACCACGTCGCGCTTGAAGCGCTGGCGGAACTCGGTGGCGATGCGGGCGACGTGGACGACCGCCTCGGGGTCGTCGCCGTTTACGTGGAAGATGGGCGCCTGCACGACCTTGGCCATGTCTGAGCAATAAGCGCCCGTGCGCGCGCTCGAGGGGTTGGTGGTGAAGCCGATCTGATTGTTGACGACGAAGTGGATGGTGCCGCCGATCCGGTAGTCGTAGAGCTCGGAGAGCTCGAAGGTCTCCGCCACGATCCCCTGCCCCGCAAACGCGGCATCGCCGTGCATCAGGAGGCCCATCACCTTGGAGCGATCGACGTCGCCGCGCAGGCGCTGCTTGGCGCGCGCCTTGCCGAGCACCACGGGATCGACCGCCTCGAGGTGCGAGGGGTTGGCGAGAAGCGAGAGGTGGACGACCTTGCCGTCGAACTCCCGGTCGGAGGAGGTGCCGAGATGGTACTTCACGTCGCCCGAGCCCTGCACGTCCTCGGGCGTCGGCGCGTTGCCCTCGAACTCGGCGAAGATCGCGGTAAACGGCTTGCTCATCACGTTGGCGAGCACGTTGAGCCGGCCGCGGTGCGGCATGCCGATCACGATCTCCTCGATGCCGAGCTTGCCGCCCACCTTGATGACCTGCTCGAGCGCGGGAATGAGCGTCTCGGCGCCGTCGAGGCCGAAGCGCTTGGTGCCGGTGAACTTCCGGTCGAGGAAGCGCTCGAAGGTCTCGGCGACGGTGAGGCGCTCGAGGATCGCCTGCTTGCCCTTGCTGGTGAACTCGGTGCGGTTATGGCCCTCGATGCGCTCCTGGATCCAGAGCTTCTGGTCCGGATCCTGCATGTGCATGTACTCGACGCCAACCGCGCCGCAATAGGTCTCGCGCAGGCGCTTCACGATCTCGCGCAAGGGCGCGCTCTCGAGCCCGAGCACGTTGTCGATGAAGATCGGACGATCGAGGTCGTCGTCGGTGAAGCCGTAGCTCTTGTAGTCGAGCTCCGGATGATACTCGCGCTTCTCGAGGCCCAAGGGATCGAGCTTGGCGATCAGGTGCCCGCGCACGCGATAGGCGCGGATCATCATGATGGCGCGAAGCGAGTCGAGCTGGGCCTGCCGGACGCGGTCGGCGCCGGGCTCCCGCGCGGCGGCACCCTCGCCGTTCCCGGCGGCGGGTGCTAGAGCGGCCGCGGGCTCGCGAGCGGCCGTGCCAGCGATGAGGCTCGGACGCGGCGCCCAGCTCGCCCCCCTCACTTCGCCGAGCACGCTCGCCGCGTCGTCGTGGAGATCGGCGAAGAAGCGCTGCCAGCTTGGGTCCACGCTCGCCGGGTCCGCGAGAAAACGGCCGTAGAGCTCGGCGATGAAGTCCGCGTTCGAGCCGAAGAGAAAGGACCGTCGTTCGTCTTCGAGGCGCTTGCTCATGATGCTCTCATTTCAGCTCGCCACCTCTTTCCCACGAGGGGGAGAGGGTCGGGTAGCGGGGCGACGCCCGCGCGATCGAGGGAGGGCCGGCCCACGGTGCTTCCCGGCCCTCCGCTAATATATATATTACGCCGACAAGACTTTGCGCATGGTGCTGCCGAGGGCCGCCGGCGAATCCGCGACGGTGATCCCGGCGCTCCGCATCGCCTCGATCTTGTCGCCGGCCTTGCCCTTGCCGCCCGAGATGATGGCGCCGGCATGGCCCATGCGCCGCCCGGGCGGAGCCGTCACGCCGGCGATGAAGCCGACGACCGGCTTCTTCCTCCTGCTGCGCTTCACGAAGTCCGCCGCGTCCTCCTCGGCCGAGCCGCCGATCTCGCCGATCATGACGATGCCTCGGGTCTCGGAATCGGCGAGGAAGAGCTCGAGGCAGTCGACGAAGTTGGTGCCGTTGACCGGATCGCCGCCGATGCCGATGCAGGTCGACTGGCCGAGGCCGGCGGCGGTCGTCTGCGCCACCGCCTCGTAGGTGAGCGTGCCCGAGCGCGAGACGATGCCGATCTTGCCGCGCTTGTGGATGTGGCCCGGCATGATGCCGATCTTGCATGCGTCGGGCGTGATGATGCCGGGGCAGTTGGGGCCGATGAGGCGCGATCTCGTGCCGTCGAGCGCGCGCTTCACGCGCACCATGTCGGCGACCGGGATGCCCTCCGTGATGCAGACGACGACCGGCAGCCCGGCGTCCACCGCCTCGAGAATGGCGTCCGCCGCAAAGGGCGGCGGCACGAAGATGACGGAGGCGTTGGCGGCGGTCTTGGCGACCGCTTCGGCGACGGTGTCGAACACCGGAAGGTCGAGATGCCGCGTTCCGCCTTTGCCGGGCGTGATCCCGCCCACCATCTGCGTCCCGTAGGCGATCGCCTGCTCGGAATGGAAGGTGCCCTGGGCTCCGGTGAAGCCTTGGCAGATCACCTTGGTATTCTTGTCGACGAGCACGGCCATGCTCACGCCTCCTTGACGGCCTTCACCACCTTCTCGGCGGCGTCGGCGAGGTTGTCGGCGGAGACGATGGGGAGACCCGACTGGACGAGGATCTTCTTGCCGAGCTCCACATTGGTGCCCTCGAGGCGGACGACGAGCGGCACGTGGAGGCTCACCTCGCGCGCGGCCGCGACGACCCCCTCCGCGATCACGTCGCAGCGCATGATGCCGCCGAAGATATTGACGAGGATGCCCTCGACGTGGGCGTCGGAGAGGATCAGCTTGAAGGCGGTGGTGACGCGCTCCTTGGTGGCGCCGCCGCCGACATCGAGGAAATTGGCCGGCTCGCCGCCGTAGAGCTTGATGATGTCCATCGTCGCCATGGCGAGCCCGGCGCCGTTGACCATGCAGCCGATGTTGCCGTCGAGCTTGACGTAGTTGAGGTCGTGGCGCGACGCCTCGCGCTCGGTCGGGTCCTCCTCGTCCTCGTCGCGCAGATCGGCTATGTCGCGATGACGGAAGAGCGCGTTGTCGTCGAAGTTCATCTTGGCATCGAGGGCCACGACCTCGCCCTTCCCCGTGATCACCAGCGGATTGATCTCGACGAGGCTCGCATCTAGGCCGGTGAAGGCGTTGTACATGCCGGAGAGGAACTTGACCGCAGACGCGACCTCCTGGCCGACGAGGCCGAGGCCGAAGGCGATCTTGCGCGCGTAGAAGGGCTGCAGCCCGACGACCGGATCGACCGCCACGCGAAGGATCTTCTCGGGCGCTCGCGCCGCCACCTCCTCGATCTCCACCCCGCCCTCGGTCGAGGCCATGAGGGTGACCCTGGAGGTGGCACGGTCGATCAGCATGCCGAGATAGAGCTCGCGCTTGATCTCGCAGCCCTCCTCGATATAGACGCGCTTCACCGCCTTGCCCTCTCGGCCGGTCTGATGGGTGACGAGCGTCATGCCGATCATCTTCTTGGCGGTCTCGCGCACCTCCTCGACCGACTTGACGAGCTTGACGCCGCCGCCCTTGCCGCGTCCGCCCGCGTGGATCTGGGCCTTGACCACCCAGACGGGCCCGCCGAGCTCCTTTGCCACCTGCTCGGCCTCGGCTGCGGTGTAGGCGACGCCGCCCTTGGGCACCGCGACGCCGTATCTGGCGAGCAGCGTCTTGGCCTGGTACTCATGGATGTTCATCTCGGCGTCCCCCGGCCCTCTTTCGCCTACTCTTGCTTGCTGCGGCGCTTGCCGCTGCGCACCAAGGCGCTCACGCCTTGGCGGCCGCCTCCTTGGCGCTCTTGCTCATGAGGCCCTTGGCGACCTCGACCAGCCCCCTGACCGCGGCGACCGACTTGTCGAACATCTCGCGCTCGGTCTTGCTCAGCTCGATCTCGACGATGCGCTCGACCCCGCCCGCGCCGATCACCACCGGCACGCCGACATAGACTCCCTTGACGCCATATTCGCCGTCGAGCATGGCGGCGCAGGGCAAGAGACGCTTCTTGTCCTTGAGGTAGGACTCGGCCATGGAGATGGCGGAGGCGGCGGGCGCATAGAAGGCCGAGCCCGTCTTCAAGAGCGCGATGATTTCGGCGCCGCCGTCGCGCGTGCGTTGCACGATCTTGTCGAGCCGCTCTTGGCTGAGCCAGCCCATCTTGACCAGGTCCGGCAGCGGAATGCCCGCGACCGTCGAGTAGCGCACGAGCGGCACCATGGTGTCGCCGTGCCCGCCGAGCACGAAGGCGGTCACGTCCTCGACCGAGACCTTGAGCTCCTGGGCGATGAAGGTGCGCAAGCGCGCCGAGTCGAGCACGCCCGCCATGCCGACGACGCGCTTCGAGGGGAAGCCGGTCACCTCGCGCATCGCCCACACCATGGCGTCGAGGGGATTGGTGATGACGATGACGAAGGCTTGGGGCGCATGCTTCTTGATGGCGGCGCCGACCGTCTGCATGACGCCGGCGTTGATGCCGATGAGGTCGTCGCGGCTCATGCCGGGCTTGCGCGCGACGCCCGCGGTCACGATCACCACATCCGAGCCCGCGACCGCGCCATAGTCGGTCGAGCCGGCGTAGACCGCATCGAAGCCCTCGATGGGAGAGGCCTGGGCGATGTCGAGGGCCTTGCCCTGGGGCATGCCCTCGACTTGGGGGATGTCCACCAGCACCACGTCGCCGAGCTCCTTCAAGCCGGCCAAGAG
>DASPPM010000056.1:0-2288 GCA_035625535.1 Alphaproteobacteria bacterium | reverse complement strand
TTGAGGTACGACATCTGCCCGGGAGCGAGGCCGAGAATGGAATAGGCGTCCATCGCCACGAGGTCGTACCGGTGTGCGCAGCCGCCCTCGATGCCGGTGCTGGCGATATAGTGCGTCTCCGCGGTCAAGCCCTGGCGTTCGAACAGCTCGCGGCGGCTCTCGACCATGTCCTTGTAGAAGACGTCGACGTCCTTGACGTAGATCCAGGTCCGCACGCAGTGGTCGCGCAGCGTGCCGCCCGCGCCGGCCAGCGTGGCGATGAGATCGGCGAAGATCTCGCGCGTCTGGCCGGCTGCCGATGCCGGTGCCGAGTCGCAACCGGCGCAGAGCCGTGTGCTCCAGAGATGGCGCAAGCCGCGCTTCTCGACCAGCACGTGGTTGGGCGACAAGCGGTGCTTCGCGATGTCGGCGTCGCCGGTGAGGTGGTAGGCGAGGAGTGCTACCTTCGCACCCGGGAGCGGGGCCTGTTGCACGATCGAGACCGCGACCGGACCCTCCGCCTCTGTGCCGCAGAGGCCGCTGGCGCGGACCGCTTGAACCTGATTCATGAGGTCGCTGACGAAGACCCGCCTGAAAATGGCACTCTCCGGCGCCAGGCCTAAGGCCTCCCTCGCCTCGGCGTAGCGCCGCTCGACGAGCTCGAGCTGCTCCCCAAAGGCGAGCCCGGCGGGTACCTCGACGGAAATGAAATGCTCGCTGCCGCCCGATTCGCCGCGGAAGCTGCGACTCGCGATTCCCTTGTCAAGCTGCATTCGCGCTGGTCCCTCCCCTCCAAACGCGCACGCGCCCTCGCGCGGCGACGGTTCGCACCGTAGCTGCCGCACCGCCCGCCGTCCTTGACCTAGATCAAACGGCTTGGTGGGGCTGAGGCCGTGCCGGTGCCGGGGCGCTCACGCCTTGCGCCTTCCCGCCCTCGGCCGCTCGGGGTAGGTAAGCCCGTGCTCGCCGCGATAATCGACGGGCGCGCTTGGCTTCCAGCCGCGCAGCAGCTCCGCCGCCACATCGTAGATCTCGATCTCGAGCGGGCGGCAGGTCTTCTCCGGGTCGGCGGCGTTGGGTCCCCACATCTGCACCGAGAGGTCGCCGTGGGGGCAGGCCGAGATGGCGCAGAGCAAATCCATCTCGGCGAGGAATTCGAAATAGTCGCCCTTCTTGCTCGGGCTGGGCTTGACGAAATAGCGGCCGTCCCGGGTCAGCCCCGTCACCTGGAAGACGTTGAGCACGTCGTGGACGTCGTATTCGGCGAGCTTATAGGGAATGACCGCGCGCACGAGGTTGGAGTGGCAGCAGAGGTCGAAGTCCTCGCCGTTCAAGAGCCTGTGCACGTAGGGGTCGCAGCGGGTGCCGAGGAGATCGTGGCAGCCCGCACCGTCCGCGTCGATGCCGTAATGCACGCTCTCGTCGGTGATCGTCGCCATCGGCCGCAGGTAGGGTAGCGAGGACCAGAAGCGGTCGTAGGTCTTAAGGTGCGCGCTGTGGAGCTGGCGCGTGCGCGAGGCCCAGAAGCGCTCGCGCGGATTGTGCCGGTTCCACATGTTGAGATCGCCGACCTGCGGGCCCTCGCTCACGACGATGCGGCAGATTTGGCCGGCCCGCACCGGCCAGGCCTTGCCCGAGCGCCGCGGCACGGTGATGCGCTCCCTGAGCTTGCGTCCCTCTTTCGCGCTCGCCAATCGGCCGTAGAGCTTGCGGTCGACGTAGAGCGGCATGCCGGGCTTGGCTTCGTAGATGATGCGGGGTTTGGCCATTGCGCTACCTTTGTGTCGCTGTTTCCCGAAGCGCGGAGAATTCCGCGGCCCGTCGAGTCTGCAAGCTTTACGGCGCCTTGACAATCGTTCTCTCGGCGGCTGAGCCGTCCTCACCCTACCCTCTCGCGCGAAGCACCATGGCATTCACACATCTTGAAGACGCTTGCGGCACCGCCGTGGGTCCTTCGAGACGCGCCCCTTCGGGGCGCTCCTCAGGATGAGGCAGATTTGTGCGTGGCAGAAAGACTTAACCTCATCCTGAGGAGCGAGCGCAGCGAGCGTCTCGAAGGACCAGCCGCAGCCGGTCCGAGGCGCCTTCGCGGAGCGCGACATCGCGAGTTGCCGGCGATCTTCGGATTTGTGTGCCTCAACCAACCGCTTGCGGGAGAGGAAGGGAGTGGTTCGCGAGAAGGTAATACGGTTGCGTCGCGGCGAGAGGGCAGCGAAGATATGGGCCATGGCGGCGACCATCACGCTCAAGGTCAACGGGACGAGCCGCGCGGTCGCGGCCGAGCCGAAGACGCCGCTCCTTTATGTTCT
>DASPPM010000055.1:0-5939 GCA_035625535.1 Alphaproteobacteria bacterium | reverse complement strand
TCCCTCTTGGGCCCGCCGCGCGGTGGTGACCGACCTCATTTGCGCGAGCGAATCGGGCTGGTAGAGCGTCTCGACGATCTTCCATCCCGGAATCACGACGCCGATTCCCGTGTGGCTTCCGACGGTAAAGGGAGCGGCTTGTTCCCCACGGCTCTCCTCGCCGATGTCAGGCGCATCCAAATGCCCATGCATGAGCCCGACGAAGACGTGCTCGCCCCACATCGCCTCCTCCAGCATCCGCGAGGCCCGCTCGATCGGCGGATTGGCGAAGACGGGCGAGCCGCTGAGCCCCGTGCTCGAGCGCAGCTCGACGAGATAGGCGGTGAGATCGCCGGCGCGACGTGTAGGAATGAGGTCATCCGGGACGGAGGCGACGTTGCCGATGCGCACGATGGGAATGTTGCGCGCCGCGCCGGCCCCGGCCCTGTAGAGGCTGACGGCGAAGATCTCGGCCCCGACATTGAGCAGGTTCAGTCCCGAGGCCCGGGGACTCCTCTCGACGCGGTTGAAAAGGGGGACGTAATCGTGATCGAGGACATCCAAATCGACCCAGAAGGGCAGAACGGCGACATCCGTCGTCTGCGGCTCCTCGGGGTGGACGAACCACTTCTTGTTGCCGAGCGGCACCACCGCCGTGCTGCCGTCCCGGCGATTGAGGCAGCAATAGATTGGCGTCTTCTTGCGCTGCATGGCGGCAAGCACGTGCGCCGTCGTGACCAGATGGGGAAAGGCGACATCCGGAATACGCCGTTGGTAAGCCAGCACCAGGAAGCCCGTCGCCTGCGGCCTGAACACGCCTTCCTGCATCGTCCCGATGAAGACGACGCTCTTGCTCACCTCGGCGGCGACGAACATGCGCGGAACCTCCTACTCCACCCTCTCGCAAGACCAGCGGCCAAAATGGGACGGTTGGGCATACCATCATGCTGCCGCGCGGCGGCCGCGCCAAGCGAATTCAGCATCTGGCGAGGTCCGTATGCGGCTCTGCCCCGAGTCGGCTAGCGCAAGAGGAAGCCGCCGCCCAGAAGGTCGTCGGGCTCGATGGTGAAGCGCGCGGTGCCGGTGTAATGCGCGCGGCCGCCGACGAGCACGGTGACGGCGTCGAAACGCCCGGCCTTGGCGCGCTTGAGCGCCTTCCCGGTGAAGACGGCGCCGGTCACGCTCTCGAACTTCCGCTCCTGGCCGAGGCCGATGAGCCCGCGCGCCGCCTGAAGCGCGATGCGCGCGGTCACCCCGCTCCCGGTCGGGCTGCGGTCGACCTCGCGCGCGGCGAAGACGCAGACGTTGGCACTCGGCTCGGCCTCGAAGGCATCGCGCCCGTCGGTCAGGATGGTGCCGTAGAGGAAGGCGAGCTCCGGGTCGTCCGGGTGCTCGAGCGGGATCTGGGCCTGAGCCGCCGCGGTCGTCCGCGCGCCGAGCTCGACGAGCTCGGCGACCGGCGCCTGCCTCACGTCGAGCCCGAAGGCGGCCGCCGGCACCACGGCATAGAAGGCGCCGCCGTAGCCGATGTCGAGCTTGACGCGGCCGTGGCCGGGAACCTCCACCTCGGCGTCGAGCCGGTAGGCGAAGGCGGGAACGCTCTCGAAGGCGACCGCACCCGTGAGCGGCCCCTCTGGACCGTCCTCGACCTCGACCCGCGCGCGCACCACCCCGCACGGGCATTGGATGCGGACCTCGGTCTCGGGCACCAGCGGCCTCACGATGCCGCGGTCGACCGCGTAGCGCCCAAGGGCGATCACCGCATGGCCGCACATGGTGGAGTAGCCCTCGTTGTGCATGAAGAGGACGGCCATGTCGGCCTCGCTGAGGTCGGGCTCGACCGGGATCACGCCGTACATGTCGTAATGGCCGCGCGGCTCGAAGATGAGCAAGCGGCGGAGATGGTCGAGCCGCTCGCGCGCGTAGCGGCGCTTGTCGAGGATGGTCTTGCCCTCGACCCTTGGATAGCCGGACCTCACGATGCGCACGGGCTCGCCGCCCGTGTGCATCTCGACGGTCTCGATCGCGATCGCCTGGTGCGCGCTCATGGCCGGCGATTATGGCAGAGCCTTGGCCTGGCGCCAGTCCCTCCAGCACCTCTCGCCTCGCACCCGCGCCAGCCCATATAATGAGGCCATGACCAGCCTCGCATTCTACGAGCGCCTCACCGGCCCACCGCTCAAGCAGGAGCGCCTCGAGGCCTCGAGGCCGTTCAGGATCCGCTCGGACTACGAGCCCGCCGGCGACCAGCCCCAGGCGATCGCAGCCCTCACGGAGGGCCTGCGCCAAGGCGAGAAGGACCAGGTGCTGCTCGGCGTCACCGGCTCGGGCAAGACCTTCAGCATGGCGCACGTGATCGAGCGCCTGCAGCGTCCGACCCTCATCCTCGCCCCCAACAAGACGCTCGCGGCACAGCTCTACGGCGAGATGAAGGGCTTCTTTCCCGAGAGTGCCGTCGAGTACTTCGTCTCCTACTACGACTACTACCAGCCCGAGGCGTACGTGCCGCGCTCGGACACCTATATCGAGAAGGAGGCGACCATCAACGAGCAGATCGACCGCATGCGCCACTCGGCGACGCGGGCGCTGCTCGAGCGCGACGACGTCGTCATCGTGGCCTCGGTCTCCTGCATCTACGGCATCGGCGCGGTCGAGACCTATTCGGAGATGGCGGTCTCCTTGCGCCTCGGCCAGGTGCTCAACCGCAACCTCTTCTTGAAGCAGCTCGTCGAGCTGCAATACCGCCGCAACGACGCCAACTTCTATCGCGGCGCCTTCCGCGTGCGCGGCGACGTGGTCGAGCTCTTCCCCGCGCACCTCGAGGACCGCGGCTGGCGCATCTCCCTCTTCGGCGACGAGATCGAGGGCATCGTCGAGTTCGATCCCTTGAGCGGCGCCAAGACGGGAGCCTTGGAGGCGGTCAAGATCTACGCCAACAGCCACTACGTGACGCCCAAGCCCACGCTGCAGCAGGCGACGAGGCTCATCCGCGAGGACCTGAAGCAGCACCTGGAGGAGCTCTACAAGGCGGGCAAGCTCCTCGAGGCGCAACGGCTCGAGCAGCGCACCACCTTCGATCTCGAGATGATCGAGACGACCGGGTCCTGCGCCGGCATCGAGAACTACTCGCGCTACCTGACCGGGCGCCGCCCCGGCGAGCCGCCGCCGACCCTCTTCGAGTATCTGCCCAAGAACGCGCTCCTCATCGTGGACGAGAGCCACATCACGGTACCCCAGCTCAACGGCATGTACCGCGGCGACTACCAGCGCAAATCGACGCTCGCCGAGTACGGCTTCCGCCTGCCCTCTTGCGTCGACAACCGGCCCTTGAAGTTCGAGGAATGGGACGCGATGCGGCCGCAGACGGTGTTCGTCTCGGCGACGCCCGGGCCGTGGGAGCTCGGGCGCACGGCTGGCGTCTTCGTCGAGCAGGTGATCCGGCCGACCGGGCTCATCGATCCCGTTTGCCTCGTGCGTCCGGCCTCCTCCCAGGTCGACGACCTCATCGGCGAGGTCAAGGCGGTCGCCGCCAAGGGCCAGCGCGCGCTCGTCACCACGCTGACCAAGCGCATGGCCGAGGACCTGACCGAGTATCTGCACGAAGCCGGCGTCAAGGTGCGGTACATCCACTCGGACGTGGAGACGCTCGAGCGCATCGAGATCATCCGCGATTTGCGGCTCGGCGCGTTCGACTGCCTCGTCGGCATCAACCTCCTGCGCGAGGGCCTCGACATTCCGGAATGCGCGCTGGTCGCCATCCTCGATGCGGACAAGGAGGGCTATCTGCGCTCCAAGACCTCGCTCATCCAGACGATCGGGCGCGCCGCGCGCAACATCGAGGGCCGCGCCATCCTCTACGCCGACGAGACGACGGAGTCGCTGCAATATGCGCTCGCCGAGACCAATCGCCGGCGCGAGAAGCAGCGCGCCTACAACGAGTCGCATGGGATCACGCCCGAGAGCATCAGGAAAGGCATCTCGGACATCCTCGACAGCGTCTTCGAGCGCGATCACGTGACCGTCTCGACGGGCGACGCCGAGACCAAGCATCTCGTCGGCAAGGACCTCAAGAGCCATGTCGCCGAGCTCGAGAAGCGCATGCGCGCGGCGGCGGCCGATCTCGAGTTCGAGGAGGCGGCACGCTTGCGCGACGAGCTCAGGCGGCTCGAGGCGCTCGAGCTCGGCATCGCCCAGGCCGGCGGCGAGAACAACCGCCTCGCCCGCGCGATCGCCGCCCACAAGCTCTCGCGCTCGACCGCCGGCAGGCCCGGCACGCATCGCGGCAAGGGCGTAAGGCGGCGGCGCTGAGCGCGATGGCGGCGGCGCGCGCACTTTGGCTCGCGCTCGCGGGCGCGGTCTTGGCCGGAGCGGCGCCGGCCGCGACGTATCTCCAGGAGGAGCTCCATATTCCGGCACCCGGCGGCGATGCTGCCGGGCTCGAGACCCTTCTCGTTCGCGCGGACCAGCCGGGCCGGCATCCGTTAGCACTCATCGAGCACGGCTCGCCGCGCGATGCGGCCGAGCGGCCGCGAATGTCGCCCCGTGCCATGCTGCCGCAGGCGCTCGCCTTTGCCGAGCGTGGCTTCGTCGCGGCCGTGGTCATGCGGCGCGGCTACGGCGGCTCGGGCGGCGGCTGGGCCGAGGATTTCGGCGGCTGCGGCCGCGCCGACTATACCGCCGCGGGAGAGCGCGGCGCCGACGATCTGCGCGCCGCGATCGCCTTCCTCGCGACCAGACCCGAGGTCGATGCCACGCGCGTCATCAGCGTCGGCGTCTCCGCCGGCGGATTTGCCACCGTGGCGCTCACCGCCAAGGCGCCGCCCGGCCTCTTGGCCGCCATCAGCTTCGCGGGCGGACGCGGCTCGACCGCCCCCGACACCGTGTGCCAGGCCGACGCCCTCGTCGCCGCCTTCCGCACCTACGGCCGCACCTCGCGCGTGCCCATGCTGTGGGTCTATGCCGAGAACGATCATTTCTTCGGTCCCGCGCTCGCCGAGCGCCTGCGCGAGGCCTTCGTCGCGGGCGGGGGCGTGGTGAGCTTCATCAAGGCGCCCTCCTTCGGCGGCGACGGCCATCTCCTCTTCTCGGGTCCGGGTCTCCCGATCTGGGCGCCGATGGTCGACGATTTCCTCCGCTCGCGCGGGCTTGCGCTGCTCGCTCAGCCACTTCCTGGATCCGAGCCGCCGGCGCTCAATCCGCCTGGCGAGCTCTCCCAGTCCGGCCGCGAGGCATTCGCGCAATATCTCGCGAGCGCCCCGCACAAGGCCTTCGCGATCGAGCCCCACGGCGGCTACGGCTGGCGCACGGGCCAGCGCACGGTGGAGGCCGCGCGCGAGGGGGCACTCGAGAACTGCTTGAAGGGCGGCAAACGCTCAGGCTGCCGCATCATCGCGGTGGACGATGCAGCGGCGGAATGAGCCACGGCCGGCCTTGCGCCGTGCCGGCGGGCGGCTAAGATCGCGCGCCGCGGTCGCATCAGGGAGAGGGCGATGAACCTCGAGACGAGTCTCGCTGCGCGTTTCGCCGCCGATTACCGCGACGCGCACGCCAAGTTCCTCGCCGCGGCGGCGCTTGCTGGCGGCACGCTCAAGAGCTACCCCAACCCGCTCAAGGGACCGGCGGGCGAGGCGCTCTCGACCGACGTGGCCTTCTTCGGCCCCGAGGATGCGAAGAAGGTGCTCGTCACCGTCTCTGCCACCCACGGGGTCGAGGGCTTTTGCGGCTCGGGCGCGCAGGTCGACTGGCTCTTGGGGCCCGCCGCGGCAGCGCTGCCGAGGGGGGCCGCAATGCTCTTCGTGCACGCCATCAACCCCCATGGATTCGCCTGGCTCAGGCGCGTGACCGAGGAGGGCTGCGACCTCAATCGCAATTTCGTCGACTTCGCCAAGCCCTTGCCCGAGAACCCGGGCTACGACGAGCTGGCCGACGCCATCGTGCCGCGCGAGCTCAGCGGCCCCGTC
>DASPPM010000054.1:0-29514 GCA_035625535.1 Alphaproteobacteria bacterium | reverse complement strand
ATCGCCGCCGCGACGGCGAGCATGGTGTTGTAGCCGACGACCGAGCCCATGCGCGGATGGTCGTTGTACTTGGCCATGTAGGCCTTGAGAAACTTCTCATGCGCGGCCGTCTTGATGTCGTACCAGGGGTAGCCGGTGACGATCCAGCCCTTGGGCGTCTCGTCCTTGAGCGGATCGATGTATTCCGGCTCGCCCGTGAGCAGGCTGACCACGGCGCGGCCCTGGAAGAGGCCGCGCGTATTGCCCTCGCGCACGAACTTGGAGAGGTCGCCGCCGAAGAGCACGTTGTAGATCGCCTCGGGCTTGGCCGCGGCGAGCGCCTCGACCGTGGCGCCCGCATCGATCTTGCCGAGCGCGGGCCACTGCTCGGCCACCCACTCGATGTCGGGCCGCTTCGCCGCGAGCAGCTTCTTGAAGTCGGCGACGCCGGAGGTGCCGTACTCGTAGTTGGGCGCCACCGTGGCCCAGCGCTTGGCGGGCAATTTGGCCGCGGCCTCTGCCAGCATCGCCGCCTGCATGTAGGTATTGGGGCGCAGCCGGAAGGTATAACGGTTCCCCTTCTCCCACGTGACTGCATCGGTGAGCGGCTCGGCCGCCATGAAGAAGACCTTGTTCTGCGCGGCAAAACTCGAGACGGCGAGGCCGATATTGGAGAAGAAGGTGCCCATCAGGAGGACGGCATGGTCCTGGCTCAAGAGCTGCTGGGCCCTGTTCACGGCCTCCTCGGGCTTGCCGCCGTCGTCATAGGAGACCACCTCGAGCGGGCGGCCGTTTACCCCGCCCGCCGCATTGATCTCCGCGAGCGCCATCTGCCAACCGTTGCGGTAGGGAACGGTGAAGGCGGGAAGCCCGGTATAGCTGTTCACGTCGCCGATCTTGATCGGCTCGGCGGCCGCCGCGCTCGAGAGACCCGCGAGCGACCCCAGGACGAGGGCCGAGATGCCGGCGAGCAGCGTTCTGCGCTTGGTCATGGTGAGGTACTCCCTGTTTGTCCAGCCTCGTTGGATCGGCCTCGGGTCGCGTCCTTCAGCGTAGGCCGTCCTCGCCTTTGATCTCTTCCTTGGTGAGGCCGCCCACGCGCGGGTGCGGGCGGCCGCTGTCGGTCACCACCACCGCGACCAGGATCTCGCCGGCGCGGGGTGCATCGGCTACGCGCACCTCCATCGCATCGAAATGGCTGCGCACGAAGGCGGCGTCCTTGTGGCCGAGCGGCACGTCGATGGCGGTCCCCATCCCCCCCATCTTCTTGGCCGAGGGCACGAGGGCCGCCCCCTTCTCGACCGCCTCGCGCAACGGCTTGCCGAGGCGGGGATGGAGGATCGCCGCGGCGTGCTCGAGCTCGCCCCCCTCGCCCACCACGGCCGCCTTGCCGTAGCTTTCCGCCTGGCCGGGCGAAATACCGAGGGCCTTGACCGCGCGTTGGCCCAAGAGGCCGCCGAGCTCCTCGCCGATCGCGATGAGCGCCTCCAGGTCCCTGACGAAGCGCCCGGCGCAGGGGTTCTCGATCACCGCAATCGCCGCCGCCTTGCGCGTCGGCGGCTCGACGGCCTCGCCCATCTCGCGGCGGGTCTCCTCGACCACGGTGATCAGCTTGCGGATCCGCGACAGAGTCATCGCACCATCAACCTCCCTCGTCCTAGTCAGCGTCCGGCGCTCGAAGCCTGAGCCCATCGCCGCCCACGACGCGACAAGCCCCCCTCAGCGTAAGAACCGCACCCTCGATCTGTCCAGCCCGGATGAGTGCTTGCGCGCACGCCTCGCCCTCAGCAAGGGCGGCACTCACCGCTCCTGGCTCGAGCGGCCCAAGGCCGATCGTCACGGGAATGTCGCCGAGATCGCTCGCAGGATCGATCTCGGCGGCAGGCCGGCGCCGGATCGCCGGATGGTCGAGATCGACCGCATTGCCGACGACCGTCGCGGCCGCATCAGCCGCCGCCCCGTCGCGCGCCAGCACGGTCACGGAATCCGCGATTCCGAGCGAGAAGCTGCGCCCGCCCGCCCCCTTTGTCGCGCGCCCGCTGGTGGCGATCCCGCGCGCCGGCATGGCTGCCGTGAGCTCAAGGGTGCCGAAGAGCGAGGCGTGCAAGACGTCCGCGACGACGCCGGCAGAGAGCCTCTCGCCCGGCGCCAGATGGAAGGCGATGTCGCCGCCGTCGTTCACATAGGCGCGCGCCAACTCGCGGCCGGCAACGAGGGCTTGAAGCACCTCGTCCGCGACCGCCCCCGCCACCGCCGCCATCGGCGTGATGAAAGCCGCGCGATAAGGCCAAGAGGCCGCCACCATACGCCGCGCGACCGGGCCGGACACTTGCGGACAGACGCTGCCGAGCGGCGTCTGCAGGAGCCGAAGCTCCGAGACCAGCGTCGCGAGCAGGTCGCGGAAGGCGGCACACGCCTGGGCATAGGCGCGCGCGACCTCCTCCGCCCTCCCCGCCGCCTCGATCACCAGATCGATGGGGCCGTGCTGCAGATGGAGGCGGCGGCCGTCGGGCAGGAGGGCCGCGGAAGGGCCACCGGACTCGAGCCTCCTCAAAGCTGCCAAGGTCTCGGCCATCAGCCGGCCTTTATCCGCGCCGCGGTTGCGGGTCGAGGGGCCAGGGGTTGCCCTCGTGCCAGGCGCTCACGCGGAGACGATCGACGCGGCCGACCTCCTCGAGCTGCCGCAAGCTCGCCATGTGGCCGCCGAGCTCGCGGTAGTCCTCGAGCCGCAAGGTGAACTCGATGGGGGCCACGATCGCCGGCGTGGGCACATGTCCGAAGGCTTTGTCGGGCATGCGCATCACGTCGACCATGTAGGTGATGCCGCCGCCGGGCCAGACGTAGACCGGAGCGCCCCCCGAGGTCACCCGCGTGAGGGCCGCCTTGACCGAGCGCGTCAGCATGACCGGGTTCTCGGTGACGCCTGCGCGCAGCGAGCCGCCGGCGCCGGCCATGAAGAGCACGGAGGTGAGCGCCGGCTCGCAATTCTCGCCGATGCGCTCGACCACCTTGCGCACCGCCTCCGGCATCGCCGCCTTGACCGGCTTGAGCCCGTCGTCGAGCACGAAATACTCGGCGTCCTCCCCTGTCGTGCTGACCATGAGCAGGCGCAGCCCCGGCCAGGCCGTCTTGGCATCGATCGCTTCGATGATGGAGAGCGGCTCGCTCACGTCGGTGCCGCCCCAGCCGCTGCCGGGGTTCGCCACCTGGAAGTAGCGCCCAGGCGTCGAGCGCCGGCCGCGCACGCGGATGCCGGCCGGCTTGAGCTCGAGGAAGCGACCGGCTTGGTGCTCGCTCAAGACGCCGGTGATGTGATCGTCGACCACCACCACCTCGTCGACGTGGCCATGCCATTGCTTGGCGAAGATGCCGATGGTGGCCGAGCCGCAGCCGACCCGCATGCGCTCCTCCACCACGCCGTCGATGACGGGCGGCCGGCCGGCCTGCACTTCGAGCGTGGCGCCGCCGTCGACGCTCAAGGCCACCGGCTGCTTGTTGCACAGCTCGAGCATGGTCCGGCAGGCGACCACGCCCTCCTTCTTGCTGCCGCCGGTCAGGTGACGCACCCCGCCGATCGCCAGCATCTGCGAGCCGTACTCGGCCGTGGTGACGTGGCCGACCTGCTCGCCGTCCGCGCGCACCGCCGCCTGCTCCGGCCCGACGTAACGGTCGGTGTCGATCTTCAGCTTGACGCCGCAGTAGCTGAAGATCCCCTCGGTCACCACCGTCACCATGTCGACGCCGTCGTGCTGGCTCGCCACGATGAAGGGCGCCGGCTTGTAGTCGGGATAGGTGGTGCCCGAGCCGATGCCGGTGAGGAAGTGCCGGCGCGCGGGCTGGGGCGCAGGCGAAAGGATGCCGCCCTGCCATTCCGGGTTGGCGAGGAAGGGCACCAGCTCGCCCTCCTGGTCGATCACCTTCTCCGCCAGCACCAGGGGATCCATGCGCGTCAGCACGCCCTCCACATTGCCGTAGCGGTCGCAGGCGCCGGTGCGGCCAAGCCGGATACGGCAGAGCACGGGGCAGGCATCGCAGGTGACGATAGCGCCCTCGCGTGCGGATTCGGCGCCGGTTGCGACCTCAGTCATGACGTGTTCCTCCCGTGCTCCCGGCGGCATCGGCCGCTCCGCCTCGTCCCGCGGCAAGGAGTGCCGCGCGCACCCGATCCGGGGTGGCAGGCACGCGGCGGATGCGCACGCCGCTCGCATGATGGATGGCGCCGAGGATGGCGGGCGCCGTCGGAATGAGGGCTGGCTCGCCGATGCCCTTGGCGCCGAAGGGGCCGAGCGGCTCGGCATCCTCGATGAGGATGGTCTCGATCGGCGGCACGTCGCCGATCGTGGGGATGAGATAATCGTGCAGGTTCTCGTTGCGCCCCGGAATGAACTCCTCCATGAGCGCCAGCCCCAGCCCCTGAGCGATGCCGCCGTGAATCTGGCCTTCGACCTGGGTCGGATTGATCGAGCGGCCCACGTCGTGGGCTGCCGTGATGCGCAGCACTTTGACCGTGCCGAGCTCGACATCGACCTCGGCCTCCGCCATCTGCGCCGCAAAGGCGTAGCTTGCGTAGGGGGCGCCCTGGCCGTTCTCGTCGAGGGGGGTCGTGGGGGGATCGAAATGGCCGCTGCCGGAGAGCACGTCGCCGTTCGCGCGAAGAGGCAGCTTGGCAAGCTCGATCGCACGCCGGACCCCGCCGTCGCTCACCACGATCGTGGCGCCCTCAAGCGCGATCACCGCCTGGGGCCCGACATTGGCGAGGCGCAGGATCTGACGGCGCAAATCCTCGCCCGCGAGCTGCGCCGCCTTGCCGGAGACGAAGGTCTGGCGCGAGGCGGAGGTCTTGCCGGCGTCCGCCGTGAGATCGGTGTCGCCGGCCACAAGCGTGAACTTGCCGGCGGCGACGCCGAGCGCATCGGCGCAGATCTGCACCATGATGGTGTTCGAGCCCTGACCGATGTCGACGGCGCCGTTATAGAGCGTGAGCCGGCCCTCGCGGTCGATCCCCACCGTCATGGTCGAGGGGTTGGAGAGCGAGGTGTTGCCGATGCCGTACCACATGCAGGCGATGCCGACCCCGCGTCGGCGCACGCCGCCACTTGCATTGAAGGCCTCAGCACGCGCGCGCGCCGCACGCCATTTCGGCGCGAGGGCGTCGAGACAGGCAAGCAGCCCGGCGCTCGCCGCAAGCTTCTGCCCGGTCGCGGTCACGGAGCCGGTCTTGAGCGCATTCAGGCGGCGGAAATCGAGCGGATCCATGGCGAGGTGCAGCGCAAGCTCGTCCATCAGCGCCTCATGCGCGATCGCGGCCTGGGGCACGCCGAAGCCGCGGAAGGCGCCCGCGGGCGTCTCGTTGGTGTAGATCGCCCGCGTCGTCGCCTTTACCGCCGGCACGGCATAAGGCCCGGTGGCGTGGACGGGCACGCGGTTCGCGACCGTGGGGCCCCAGGAGGCGTAGGCACCGGTGTTGAAGTCGCCGTGGAACTCGGCGGCGCTGAGACGGCCGTGCGCGTCGCAGGCAAAGCGCGCCGTGATCGTGGCGGGATGCCGCTTCGTCGTGGCCGCCATCGATTCGGGGCGCGTGTAGACGCCGCGGACCGGGCGGTCGAGAAGCCAGGCTGCGGTCGCGATGAGCGGCTGGAGCGAGATGTCGAGCTTGCCGCCGAAGCCGCCGCCGACCGCCGTCGGCACGATGCGCACCTGCCCGGGCTCGAGGCCGAGCACGAGCGCGAGCTCGTCGCGGCCCATGTAAGGCGACTGTGTGCAGGTGTGAATCTCGATACGGTCTTTCCCGCCCGTGCCGCGCAGGCGCCGGGCATAGCCGGCTTCGGGCTCGATATAGGCGTGCTCGACGAAGGCGGTCTCGAAGCGGCCTTCGGCCACGGCCGCGGCTTCGGCGAAGGCCGCCGCCGTATCGCCGCGCCGCACCAGGCCATGCACCAACACATTGTCGGGATGGCCCGCGTGAAGTGCCGGAGCACCCGGTGCTGTCGCCGCCTCGATGCCGATGACCGGCGCCTCCGGCTCCCAGCGGATCGGCACCTCCTCGTCGGCAATTTGCGCGATCGTCGCGCCGTCGCCGACGAGTGCTGCGACCGCCTCCCCGCGGAAGCGCACCACCCCCTCGGCAAGGACCGGCTGGTCCTTGTTGACAGGGTAGATGCCGAAGCGGTTCTGCCCGCAGATGTCCTCGGCGGTGAGCACCCGAAGGAGGCCCGGATAGCGGCGCTGGAGGGGCTCGAGCGGTCCGATGGAAAAGCGCGCGCGCCCGTGGGGCGAGCGCACCGCGCGCAGCCAGAGCGCGTCGGCGGGCGCCACGTCGTCGCCGTAGCGCTCCTCCCCGGTGAGCTTGGCGATGCCGTCCGTCTTGGCGAGGCGCGCGCCGACCGCCTCGCCGGCCGCCGGCGTCACGTCGGCCTCTTGCGCGACGCCGTCGGCCGCAGCCAGCACCGCCTCGACGATCTTGCGGTAGCCGGTGCAGCGGCAGAGCACGCCGCCAAGCGCATCGCGCACCGCCGCCTCGTCCGGCTTGGCGTTGCGCGCGAGGAGCTCGCTCGCCGCCATCAGCATTCCCGGCGTGCAGATGCCGCATTGGGCGGCGCCATGGCGATGAAAGGCAAGCTGCAGTCGATTGAGGACGCCGCCCCGGGCCAAGCCTTCGACCGTGGTGACCCTGCGGCCCGCGACCTGGCCGACCGCGACGAGGCAGGCGCAATGCTGGGCGCCGTCGACGAGCACGGTGCAGGCGCCGCAGTCGCCCGCGTTGCAGCCGACCTTGGTGCCGATGAGGCCCAGCTCCTCGCGCAGCACGTCGGCGAGGCGTCGTAAGGGTTGCGTGCGCAGCGACACGGGACGGCCATTGACCTCGAAGCTCAAAAGCGGCTGGCGCGGGCTCATGCGGCCCCCCCGAGCCCGCTCAACAGCCTGCGCAGGAGCGTCACGGTCGCATCGCGGCGGTAGGCGGCCGTGCCGCGGATGTCGTCGATCGGGTCGAGCGGCGCCAAATGGGCGGGCTGCACGACCTCGCCGAGCCGCGCGTCGAGCGGCCGGCCGACGAGCGCTCCTTCCAGCGCCTCAAGACGCCGTGCCACGGGCGAGCAGGCGCCGACGGCGAGCCGTGCCGAGGCGACGCGGCCGTCGTCGCCCGCCACGACGAGGGCCGCCGCCATGACGATCGAAATGACGAGGTAGCTGCGCGCGCCGAGCTTGAGGAAGCGACCCCGCGCCGTGGCTGTGGGCTCCGGAACGAGGAGTGCGGTGACGAGCTCGTCCGGCCGCAGCACCGTCTTGCGATTTCCCTCGATGAAGTCGGCGAGCGGTAAGCGGCGCAGGCCGCCGCGCGAGGCAAGCTCGACCGCGGCGTCGAGCACGAGGAGCGGGGGCACGCCGTCCGCCGCCGGCGAGGCGTTGCAGACGTTGCCGACGAGCGTTCCCGCGTTCTGGATCTGCACGCCCCCCACCTCGCGCGCCGCTTCCTTGAGGCCGTCGAAGGCAGGCGGCAGCGCGGTCGCGACCAGCTCGCTCCAACTGGTGAGGCAGCCGATGCGCCAGCCTCCGGCCTCGCGGCGGATGCCGGCGAGCGCTCTAAGGCCGGTGATGTCGACGACGTCCTCGACAAGCGGGTGGCCGACGCGGGCAGGATAGAAGTCGGTGCCGCCGGCGAGCACGGTGCGTGGCTTCTCGGCAAGGGCGGCGAGAGCCTCCTCGAGCCTCGTCGGGCGGAGATAATCGCCCATCCTCCTGCCTCCCGCCGGTCGCCATATTGTTCGTGTACGAACGATTTTAGCTCCAACTGCCGCGGGGCTGTCAAGCGGGTAGCGCAGGGGGCGCCGTCTCCGCCCTCTGCTGTCGCCTGCGCGCCCGCCCCCTCACGTCTGGGGCCGGAACGGCTTGCCGAGCGCTGCCGGCGCGTTGAGGCGGATGCGCCTCACGTCGCGCGAGATGAGCACCAGCACGACGATCGTCGCGAGATAGGGCAAGGTCGCGAGGAGGTCGGGCGGGAAGGCGAACCCCGCCCCCTGGATGTTGAGTTGCAGGATGCTGACGCCACCGAAGATGTAGGCGCCGAGGAGCACGCGGAGCGGCTTCCAGGTGGCGAAGACGACGAGCGCGAGCGCGATCCAGCCGCGGCCGGCGCTCATGTTCTCGGTCCACATCGGCGTGTAGGCGAGCGAGAGGTAGGCGCCGGCGAGCCCGCTCATGGCGCCCCCGAACATCACCGCGCAATAGCGGATGCGGATAACCGGATAGCCGAGCGCATGCGCGGCATCCGGCGATTCGCCGGCCGCGCGCAGCACGAGCCCGAAGCGGCTCCTCGCGAGGAAGCGATGGACCGCGACGAGGAGAATGACGGAAGCATAGACGAGGATATCCTGGTCGAAGAGCACGGGACCGAGGAGCGGGACTTGCGCGAGGCCGGGGATGGCGAGTGGCGTCACGCCGCCAAGGGTCGCATCCACGTAGCCGCGGCCCAGGAAGGCGCTCAAGCCCGTCCCGAAGATGCTGAGGGCGAGGCCGGTCGCGACCTGGTTGGCCTGGAGCGTCAAGGCCAGCACGCCGAACAAAAGCGCCATCGCCATACCTGCCAGGAGTGCCGCGGCGATGCCGAGCGCCAGATCGCCGCTCGCCGCCGCGGCGATGAAGCCGGCCACGGCTCCCATCAGCATCATGCCCTCGACCCCGAGGTTGAGCACGCCGGACTTCTCGGTCACCAGCTCGCCGAGGGCCGCGAGCACGAGCGGCGTGCCGGCCCGGAGCGTCGCCGCAAGCACCGCGGCCAAGAGATCGAGCTCGCTCATGGCGAGGACGCCGCGGCGGCGCCGGGGCCGAAGCGCAAGCGGTAGCGCACGAAGACATCGCAGCCGAGCAGGAAGAAGAGCAGCATGCCCTGAAACACGCCCGCCACGGCGAGCGGCAGGCCGAGCGACACCTGCACCGACTCCCCGCCCAAATAGATGAGCGCCATGAGCAGGCTCGCGAAGAGGATGCCGAGAGGGTGGAGCCGCCCCAAGAAGGCGACGATAATCGCGGCGAAGCCGTAGCCGGGCGAGATGTTCGGCAGGAGCTGGCCGATCGGTCCCGCCACCTCGTCGACACCGGCGATGCCGGCGAAGGCGCCGCCGAGGAGCAGGCTGAGCCAGACGAGGTGCGTTTCCTTGAATCCGGCGTAGGCCGCGGCCGCCGGTGCCAGGCCCGCCACTTTGATCTGGAAGCCGATGAAACTCCTCTCGAGCAGCATCCACACGGCTGGGAGGGCCGCGAACGGCAGCGCGCAGGAGAGATTGACGCGCGTGCCCGCGAAGAGGATGGGAAAAAGCGCTGCGTCCTCGAACTGGCGCGACTGCGGGAAGTTGAAGCCCGCCGGATCGCGCCAAGGCCCATGAACGAGGTAGCTCAGCACGAGAAGCGCCACGTAGCTCAGCATCAGGCTGCTGAGGATCTCGCTCGTGTTGAAACGGGTTCTCAAGAAGGCCGGTATCGCCGCCCAGGCCATCCCGCCAAGCGCGCCGGCGAGGATCATGGCGGGGAGGAGCCAGAGGCCGTTGCCGTGGGGGAAGGCGAGAGCCAGGCCGCCGCCGGCAATCGCACCCGTGGTGAACTGACCCTCGGCGCCGATGTTCCACACCTTGCAGCGGAAGCCGACGGCAAGGCCGAGAGCGCACAGGAGGAGCGGCGAGGCCTTGAGCGCCACTTCGCCGAGGCCGTAAAGCGAGCTCACCGGCTTGATGAAGAAGGCGTGGAAGGCGACGAGGGGGTCGTAGCCGAGGCTCGCGAAGAGCAAGCCGCCGCAGAGCAAAGCAAGCGCGGCGGCGAGGAACGGCGAGAGATAACGCGCGACCCAAAAGGCTTCGGCGCGCTGCTCGAGCCTAGGCAGCATCATGGCGCCCGCCCGCGTGCCCCTCGTCCGAGAGCCCGCCCATAAGAAGACCGATCTCCTCGCTCGTGGTCTCCGCGACGCGCCGCGCCGCCGACAGCCGGCCTTTGCTGATCACCGCAATGCGGTCGCAGATCTCGACGAGCTCATCGAGGTCCTCGGAGACGACGAGCACGGCCGCTCCCGCATCACGGAGGGCCACAAGCTCGCGGTGGATCGTCAAGCCGGCGCCCACGTCCAGGCCCCAAGTGGGGTGCGCCGCGATGAGAACCCTGGGCCGCTGCAGGAGCTCGCGCCCGACGATGAACTTCTGCAGATTGCCGCCCGAGAGGCTTCCGGCCGGGCTGTCGACACCGCCCGCCGCGACATCGAAGTCGCGCGCGATGCGCTCGGCAAGCTCCCGCGCCCGGCCGAAGCGGATGAGGCCGCAGCGGACGAGGCCCGCGAGATAGGCCGTAAGCAGCGTGTTCTCGGCCATGCTCATCTCCGAGACGGCACCGCGGCCGAGCTTGTCCTCGGGCACGAAGGCGAGCCCTCGCGCGCGCCGGCCGGCCGGTCCGAGCCGGCCGACCGGCTCGCCCAGGAGGCGCACGTCCTCCGGCGCCGGCGCCAGGCGCTCGCCCGCGAGTGCCAGCAGGAGCTCGGTCTGCCCGTTGCCCGCCACCCCGGCAATGCCCAGGATCTCGCCTTCACGCAAGGAGAGCCGGATGTCGTTGAGATCGCTGCCGAAGGGATCGGCTGCGGCAAGGCGGAGTCCGTTCACGACGAGCGCCTCGGGGCCGGGTGCGTGCGGAAGCGGACGCGCGGTGGCGACGACCTCGCTCCCCACCATCATGCGCGCGAGCGAGCCCGTGGTCTCTCTCCGCGGGTCGCATTCGGCGCTCACCCGGCCGCCGCGCAAGACCGTCGCGCGCTCGCAGAGCGAGCGCACCTCGTCGAGCTTGTGGCTGATGTAGAGGACGCTGCACCCTTGGGCCGCCAGTTGACGCAGGGTCGAGAAGAGACGCTCGGCCTCCTGCGGCGTCAGCACCGCCGTGGGCTCGTCCATGATGAGCAGGCGCGGTGCCTGCATGAGGCAGCGCACGATCTCGACGCGCTGACGCTCGCCGACCGAGAGATCGTGCACGGTCCGCTCGGGGTCCAACGCAAGCCCGTAGCGATGCGCGGTCGCGCGAATGTGCTCGGAGAGCGCCCTCATCTCGCCGCTGTGGTCGATCCCGAGCGCGATGTTCTCCGCCACGGTCAGCGACTCGAAGAGCGTGAAATGCTGGAACACCATGCCGATGCCGAGCCGCCGGGCAAAGGCGGGGCTCAGGATCTTGACGGCCTCGCCCTCCCAGAACGTGGTTCCTTCGTCGGCGTGGACGACGCCGTAGATGATCTTGACGAGCGTGCTCTTCCCCGCACCGTTCTCGCCGAGAAGCGCGTGGAGCTCGCCCGGCAGCACCTCGAGATCGATGTGATCGTTGGCGAGGCAGTCGGGATAGCGCTTGCTGATGCCGTCGAGCGCCAGCCTCGGCGTCACCCCCGCTTGGCGATCGCGATCCTCCATCATCGCCTTGCCGATGCCGCGGCTTTTGTCGCGGCTGTCCTCGTTCGAGACGGGCGGCGCCATGGCATCAGCCGGGCGCCGCCGCCGGAGCCACGCGGAAAAGCCGCAGGTCGCTCTTGAGCCCGGCGGGCCAGGCTTGCGGTATCAACCACGCAGGCGGCGCGCCTCGCGCCAGACGATCCTCGAGCATCCTCGTGCCGGGCCTTGTCGCCTTCCGTGCCGCCACGGGCCAATTGCACGTCATGACATAGGCAACGCCCCGGCGCGCCACGATGGCGTAGGCAGCGCGGTCGTCCTCGCTGGTCATGAAATCGACGACGTCGCGCAGTCCCTGGACGTTCTGGTTATAAGGTCCGGCGACGACGCGGTTTCCAGTCCAATAGAGCGTTTCCGGCGCCTGGTCGGGCTCGGTCATGATGATCAGGTTGCTGCCGCCCAGGAAGGCGGCGTCGTTGAGCGCCGCGGCCACGCGGCGCACCGCGCAATCGGCAGGCGGGGACGCCGTCACTCCCTTCGCGGCGACGATGGCACTCGCGACAAGCACCGGGCCGAGAAGAATCAGCGTGAGCATGAGCGCGCGGCCAAGGAGCCGGAAGGCGAGCCGGGGCACGCGGTCGAAGAGACCGGCAAGCCGCGTCAGCAGCACCGCGAGCGGCAGTGCCGCGGCCACCTCGGCGTAGATCGCGAAGCGCGTATGGAGGATGCCCGGCACGACGAGGAGGGCAAGGGCGAGCGCGTAGGCGCCCCAGGCCGCGCGCGCTGCTACCGAGCGCTCCCGGCTCGCAATGACGAGGGCCGCGACGAGACCGAGGGCGGGCCCGCCGATGAAGAGAACACCTCGGCTCAGATTGGCGAAGGCCGGTTTGCCCTCCTCGATCTTGCTCCAAAAATCCACCTCGAGGCCGGCGCCGTAGACGGTGCGCTCGGGCGAGAAGAGATCGGGAAAGAACGCTCCGAGACATCCGCCCGCAGCCAACGCTCCCGCCAGGCCGACGGCGAGGCGCAGGCGCCAAGCCTCCCGGCGTTGCGGCGCAGCGGCCAGCGCTGCCGACAAGAGGGCAAGGAGGGCGCCGAAGGCCACATAGACCACGGATAGCCTGTCGAGCTCGGGCCGAAGCCGGCCGCCAAAGGGCGGGTCGAACGCCAGCATCAGCGCAAGGCCAAGGGCAAAGGCGGCTGCACATGCCAGGCCGGCGCGGCGCAGCGGGCCGCCCTCACGCACCCAGGCTAGGCCCAGGAGCAACATGCCGATGGGGACGACGAAGAAAGCCTCGGTGGTGAGCCAGAAAGCGAAAGCGGCCGCCAGCCCCGCGGCGGCGCCATGGCGGAGTGGCTGGGGCTGCATGACGGTGCGAAGCACGAGGCCCATGAAGAGCGCCAAGAGCGCCACGATCTCGACACGATAGGTGGCGCAGCCGACCAAGCCGTAATTGACGGCGAGCGGTGTCACGGCAATCACCATGCCGAGCAGGCGCCGCTCCGTCGCATCCGTGAGCGGCCGCGCCGCCCACACCGCCGCTAGTATGAGGGCGACGAGGGAAAGCGGCCCGACCACCGGGGCCACGACCGCGAACGCCTTGTCCCAGCCGGCGAGGGCCGCGATCGGCGCGGAAAGCGCGAGGAAGATCAGGTCGAAGGCCTTGCTCCAGTGGAGCACCATGCCGTAGGGAGCGTTGTCGCGGGAGAGAAAGCCGCCGTGCCAACCGCCATTGGCGAGAACGTTGCGCAGGCGCACGACGTGCATGTAGCTATCCGTATCGATGAGGTCCCCCTGCAGCACGTTGGGATAGATGAAGAAGAGAAAGAATGCGAGCAGGAGCGCCACCAGGAGCAGGCCGGGCAGAGCATCGAGGAATAGCGCGCCGATCTCGAGACGAGGCTCGCCCGCGACATCGTCCGAATGCGTCAGATCCATCGCGCCCGTTCCTCGAACTTTCGCCGAAGGCCGAATGCCGCGGCTTCCAGCCGAGGCCGCTCCCGCGGTTCTCGTCCGCTTTTATCACGCATCCCTTGCTTGAATGGAGGGCGAAATCGCGGCGCTTGCGCGAAAACCCGACCTGGCGAACGAACTCTCGCGCCGAGGCTCGCGTGGCGTCATGCTCCGTTCGTACTGTCCGATGGATAAACGGGTGGGCCCATGGCCGAGAGGAGATTGGACGAACCATCGCGGAAATAGCAGGGCGAGCGCTACAAAGCTCGGATGAGCCCCACGATCGCTGTTTCGCTGGTCTTGAGGCGGTCAGCGCCCACAAAGCGGCTTGTCCGTAAGGGCGAATTGGCTCATCATCTCGCCGGATCGCTGGTCATCCGGAGACTGTCAGTTTAGGGGTTTTCCCGTGCTTGGGCGGCTGGAAGATTGGCGCGAGCTCGACGAGGGGGGGCGCTGGTGTGGGCGCTCCAAGGCGTCGGATTCGTGCCCGAGCGCGAGGGGAGGCACCAGAGCCCCGGTATTCCGGGCCATCGCTGGGCGGCCGTGCGGCATCCCTTGTCGATGATTGCCGCCAAGGCCGAGACTGGTATCGGCTGCGAAGTGACGAAGGACGCGCCGCCGCGTACCGCGGGAATGGGCAATCCCGCGCGTCCCATTCGCACCTTCAGGCGACCGCCAGACGGTGGCATGAGAGCCTGCGCTGCGGCAGCGTCGCACGGCGGCGCTGAAATCTGAGGAGAGCTGCATGACGGCAATTCGCGATAACGTCGTTAGATTGATCTTTGAGGCTTGTCGGCCCCGTCATCCCGATCTCAGCGATCACAGCCGCGCCCTCCTTGATAGTGGCCTCGACTCGCTTGATTACACAAACGTCCTGATGGCTGTTGAAGATCACTATAACATCACCATCGCGGACAAGGAGCTCGATGAATTCGGTTCCGTGGACAAGATTGTGAGCTACCTCGAGGAGCGGGTGGGTGCCTGAAGGAAGCTGCCAAGCGTTTTCTGAAAGATGCAGGTGAACCTCGACAGTGCATCGCATGTTCGAATGCTCTTCGAGCGGATGGCGGGGTGCGCTGGCGACCCAGCCCTTTTTCGCGACGGCGCGGAAATCAGCTTCGACGGCCTCTTGTCCCGCGTCGCCGCGTGGGAGTGTGACCTGCTGGAGCGAGGCATCGGCGCGGGCACGGTATGCGCGTTCACCGGCGATTACGCCCCGGACACCATAGCGCTCATGCTGGCGCTTATGCGGCTTGGAGGAATCTCGCTTCCTCTAACGCTGGCCGCCGAACGAGAGCAGGGTGAGTTGCTGGCGATTTCGGGCGCCGAGTGGCTGATCCGGTTCAACGAAAACCTCGATCGGGCCGGGGCGTCCGTCGAGCCGCTCGGCGCTACTGCGCAGAATGGGCTTATCGAGCATTTCCGGGCCACGGGCCACCCCGGATTGATCGTATTCACTTCTGGTTCTAGCGGGCGACCAAAAGGAATCCTTCACGACTTCGACCGGGTGCTCGGCAAATTCGCCGTCAGGCGTCCTGGCTGGCGCACAATTTTGTTCCTGTCGATCGACCATTTCGGCGGCATCAACACGCTCATGGCGTGCTTAGCTTATGGCGGAGTCGGCATTTGCGTGTCGCAACGCACGCCCGATATTGTGTGCGGGGCTGTGGCGTCGGCACGCGCCACGCTCTTGCCGACTACGCCGACCTTTCTCAACATGCTGCGTGCGTCCGGCACCTGGCGGCTCCACGACCTGTCGTCGTTGCGGCTCATCACTTATGGAGCGGAGCCGATGCCGGAGGCAACTCTCAAGTGGATCGGCGCAGCTTTGCCGAATGTCGAACTAAAGCAGACCTATGGCCTCTCTGAGCTCGGGGTCTTGCATTCACGATCTCCGGAACGGCAGTCCCTTTGGCTGCGCCTCGGCGGGCAGGGATTCCAGACCCGGATCGTGGACAATGTGCTGCATATCCGGTCGGAGTCGAATATGGTGGGCTACCTCAATGCGCCGAGCCCGATCGACGAGGACGGTTGGATGAATACCGGGGACATGGTCGAAATGCGCGATGGCATGGTCCGGTTTCTCGGCCGCACCTCCGAGGTTCTCAACGTGGGCGGCCAGAAGGTCTTCCCGGCCGAGGTCGAGAACGTGCTGCTCGGTGCGGAAGGAGTCGTTGAGGCTACTGTGTTCGGCCGGCGCCATCCCTTGCTCGGTCAGGCGGTTTGCGCGCGCGTATCGCTCTCGCGGGGAGAAGACGCCGAGGCGGCTGCTCAGCGGCTGCGGCTCTATTGCTTGGAGCGGCTCGCAAAATTCAAGGTGCCGATGCGGATCGAGGTGGTCCAGCATTCAGTCCAGACCAACGAGCGCAGCAAGAAGGTTCGCCGCCTGGGCGAGGGACCGTCCGCGGAGTAGCGGTTGATGGATCGTTCCATAGTGGAGAATCCCGTCTAATACATGTCCTGCGGGCCTCTCGTATTCGCCCCCTAAAGCCTCATCGTGGCGGTCGAAGATACGGCCACGGGGCCGCCAGAACACGGTCGTCGCAGGCAAATTCCAGCTCCACCCTCGGCCTGCCAGCCCGGCGGCCAAGAAATCGTCGGGCTCAAGATTACGCCCAGAGCAAAAATGCATTGTACATACTCGGCCGTAACCTCGTACTATTGCCCATCATTTCAGCTATCGGCTAGGTGCCGGCCAAGGACCGGCTAGGAGGCAAGCGATGCCCAATACGCAATTGAAGCAAAAACGCGGCGCATCGGAGCAAAAGAGAGGCGATGGCACGTCCGGGCCAGCCGAGGAATTCGGCAGCGCCATGTCGAATATCCTTCGCTCCATTGCTAATGGCTATGGCGCGAACAAGCGCCTCGCTCCGATCACCGACCGGCATCCGACGACCATCGGGCGATATCGGCATGGAAGTTGTCCAAAGGCGTGGTACGATCTCGTAAGGCTTGCGGGCAGCTATCCCGAGGTGCTCGAGCTCGTGCTGAGAAGATCGGGGCGGCACGACTTGGCCGAGCGCGCACGGGAGAGTGCCTCAGAAAAAAATCTCGACGGCGCGCTTCCCCAGCTCCTCGAGCGCATTATGGCGAAGCTTGCCGGCGAGGCGGTGGGAGACCGATGGTTCTGGGCAACCGACGTCGGCGACATCGAGCATGCTCCGGCTGGGCATGCGGAGTACGCGCGGCGCAGCCTAGGTCTGTCGAAATATAATCCCGCCGACCAGGCTGTCTACGTAATGCGCAATCTGGGATGGGTTGCCATTACGCTGGGGGCGGACCGGTCGGTGACGCTGGCATACAACGATCTTGCCGTCGATGGCGTCGCGGCGACTCGCGCCTATGAATGGCTGCTTGCCGAGCAGCATGCCATCACGTCGGTGCGGCGTCGCGTGGAGGTCGACGAGCGATGGATCGAGGCGACGCACCCGAATGTCGCATCCGCGCTCGCGGCGCTGGAAATATTGCCGAGCATGGGGCGTCGCCGTAGAGAATTCAAATGGCGGACCGAGCGCCTTTCCCTCGACCACATCAAAAGCAAGCGCATCGGCTCCTTGCTCGGCGCCGCGCGTCTGGTCGGGCGTCAGCCGGGACGGCTGCCGCAAGTCGCCGCGCGCTTGGGCCTCCTCGACTTCTCGGGATTGTTCCGTGTCGAGGGCGACAACGTGACGACTCTGTGGGCGGGATCACAGCTCGGATCTTATGCTGCCACGGTCATGGGCAAGAACCTGCGCGAGCGCGCGGACCTCCGCTACGCCGAGATGGTGCGCCTTCACGTTCTCGGCGCGGTTGAGGAGCCAGAGGGAACCTACTATCACAATGTCGTGTCGATGAATGGTCGTGGCTATGAATATTTGCGCCTTGCACTCGCGGACCCCGCAGACCGCAATGGCGTCCAGCTGGTCCTCACAACCGCCGAGATCCTCAAGGAGATCCCATTAGCAAACGACGGTTGAGAAGCCATGGACCATTATCAACAATACTTCCGCTTCACCAGACAGGGGATCGACAGAGACATACACAGAATGGCCTCCCGCACATTGGTTCCGCCGCTCGTGCGCGCGCTCGAGCAGTTGGATTTGGAACCGAGGGCCACGCACGACGTCGCTCACCTTGTTCGCTTCCAGGAGGCGCGCAAGGACCGCATGCACCTCTTCCAAATCGTGAATCCTGCGTACCAGAGCGTCTTGAACGAGACGAACTTCTTCGCCTTGTTCCTATACCGAGGCGACGATCCGGTGGCGAGCGCGGGCTTGCGCCTCAAATGGATCGAGACGACGCTGGCGGAGGAGCTGACCTCCCTCCGTTTCTATTACGACGACGTGCCAAGCATGGCACGGGAGCGCGAGCGCTGCGTGGTCACCGCCCCCACGGCACGTCTGATCGAGGCCTGTCCGGTGGTGGTCTCGCTCTCGGTCTGTGTCGATCCCGATTACGCCAAAGGTACCGCCGTGCGGCCGCTCATGCGCCTTCTTCACATCTGGGCAGCCGTGCATTGGCGTTGGAGCTGGCTCATCGGCATAGCGGAACGACGGGTCGCCCGCGTTTACACTCACGACATCTACGGCTTCGCGGGGGCCGAGCTCGGAGTCTGGCGAAACCGGCCATCGGACGGTTACCAGCCGGATGGCGAGCTTCCGCTGACCGAGTTCTTACTTTTGTCGGCCCCTCGCCGCTATACAATGGCCACGTTTCTGCGCGCCGACGTTGCCGATGTGGGACGCCCGCTCGGACTGCCCATTACGACGACCGTGGACGCGGCCGCATGAGGCCGCTGCCGGCCGTCTAGCCCGCCTCTAGGTGAAGCGGAGAGAAAGGGAGCATGCCGTCAGCAATCGACCGGGGCCGCCGAGGCGCGGCTCCGGTGATTGCCCGGCTGCTCTTGGATGCGCGGGCGGCGCTCAGCCGCGCTCCGTCACCACCTGCTGCCAGGTGCTCTCCATTGCCGCGGAAGCCTTTTCCCAAGCGGCGCGCGCATTGTCCCAATCGGCGTTGCTCGCGGTCGCGCCGCCGCCGCCAATTCATGCTCCTGGAGCGAAAACGCTCGCCGCGGCGGCCGGCTCCCCGAAGGGCGCGACGCCATCGCCATCTCGACCCGCGCGCCGACGGTCACCGGCCGGGGCCGAGCTATCGCATGCCGCGCTCAGGCGCGCTCGATGCGCGCCGCGTAGCAGCCGCGCTTGGCGTAGTGCGCATGCAGATAGCTCACGCCCGGCTTGGCGAGGAAGCGCTCGATCAGCGGCTCGAGCTGGCTCCCCTCGGCGAGATCGGCGTCGACCATCTCGCCCTCCGCGCTGAAGGCGCGGAGCGAGATCGGCCGCACCAGGAGCGGCTCCGGAATGCGATCGATGGCGTCATAGGCCCTCTCGGCACCCTCGCGCACGAAGATGGCGTGGCTCGCCCTGTACGGCGTTTGCGCGGGTTGGTGCGTGTAATTGAGGAGGAGCACCGTCTCGCCCGGCTCGGCGTCGCGCAGCTCGACGCGGTCGGGAAAGCCGGGCTTCCTGTCGGCGAGGTAGCGCCTGACGCCCTTGGCGGCGAGCGCCTCCTCGGAAAGGCCGAAGAGGTCGCGAAAGGGCGCGGGGTCGAGGCCGGTCACGCGATAGGACATTTTGCTCTCCTTGCTGGGTCGACCGGCGAGAGATAGCGCGGGCGCATCGGCGCGGCAGTCCGTTTCTTGCGCTCGAACTTGGCGGCGCGGAGTGCGCCCCGGCTCGGCCAGGGTGCGCGACATCTTCAATCAGGCGCCGATCTGGTCCCCAAGCGCGGGGGCGCGCCGCGACAACGCGCCGATCGTGCGAGAGCACGCGACGACCGACGGCGCTGCCAAAGCGGAGGCACGCGGTCCTGAAAGCGCGGGAAAATGGTGGGCGCACCAGGACTCGAACCTGGGACCCGCTGATTAAGAGTCAGCTGCTCTACCAACTGAGCTATGCGCCCCGAAGCGTGGGAGCGAGGGGGTATAGCAAAGCCCTCCCGGCTTGTCGATAGGCTTCGCCCGCGGGATGCGCGCCTCGGCGGCGGCGGGTGCGGCGCTGACCACGGCGCCGGAAAGCACCGCCTCAGAGCCCGCTCTCGACGCCGCGCCGGCCGATGCGAACGTCGCGGTGGACGTAGACGCCGATCACCAGGCCGAAGGCGAAAAGGATCGAGAGCATGGCGGTGCCGCCGTAGGAGACCAGCGGAAGCGGCACGCCGACCACCGGAATGAGCCCCATCACCATGGCGATGTTGACGAAGACATAGAGGAAGAAGGTGACGGTGATCCCCATGGCGAGCAGACGTCCGAACTGGCTGCGCGCGCGCAGCGCCACCGCGATCCCGTAGACGATGAGCAGCGCATAGAGGCTCAGGAGCGCGAGGCCGCCGATGATGCCGAATTCCTCCGCCAGCATGGTGAAGATGAAGTCCGTCGCCTTCTCGGGGAGGAAGTTGAGGTGGCTCTGGGTGCCCTCGAGGAAGCCCTTGCCCAGGATGCCGCCGGAGCCGAGCGCGATCTTGGACTGCAGGATGTGGTAGCCGGTGCCCAGCGGGTCGCGCTCCGGATCGAAGAAGGTGAGGATGCGCGCCTTCTGGTAGCCGTGGAGGAAATGCCAGGCGAGCGGCACGGCGGCGAGCCCCGCCACCAGCACGGCGGCAAATTTCCACAAGCGCACGCCTGCCAAGAAGAAGAGCGCTCCCCCGCTCGCCAGCAGCATGATCGCGGTGCCGAGGTCGGGCTGCTTCAAGACCAGGAACACCGGCGCCACCACCAGGAGGAGCGGAATGAAGACGACCGTGATGCGCCCGAACTGCTCGGGACCGACACCGTGGAAGTAGCGTGCAAGCGCCAGCACGAGGGCCACCTTCATGATCTCGGAAGGCTGCAGCTGGATCACCTTGAGGTCGAGCCAGCGCTGCGCCCCCATGGCGTCCGCTCCCACCACGTCGACGGCGCCGAGCAGCACGAGCGCCACGAAATAGATGGGATAGGCGAGGCGCATCCAGTGGCGGATGTCGACAAGTGCCGCACCGAGCATGAGGACGAGTCCGACCCCGAAGCGGACCATTTGGCGCGAGGCCCAGGGATCCCAGCTGCCGTTCGCCGCCGAATAAAGCATGGCGAAACCGATGCCGCAGACGAGCGCCACCAGGAGCACCAGGCTCCAGTTCACCTGCCAGAGCTTCTCGGCAAGCGACATGCGGACCTCGCCGCGGATGTGGCCGAGGCTTGCCATCAGCTCGGCACCTCTCGCTTGCCGCGCCCGGCCGGGGGCTCGCTCGGCCTGCCGGAGAGCGGATCGCGCGTTTGCGCCTCGATGAGGAGGTCGCGGGCGATGGGGGCAGCTGCGATCGAGCCGCCGCTCCCCGCGTGCTCGATGACGACCGCGCAGGCATAGCGCGGCGCCGAAACGGGGGCGTAGGCAATGAAAAGCGCGTTGTCGCGCTCGCGCCAAGGCCGGTCCTCTGGCCCGCGCTTCTTGTGCTCGCGCTCGGCGACGGTGATGCGGCGCACTTGCGAGGTGCCGGACTTGCCGCCCATCTCCATGCCGGGCTGCGCGATGCGGGCGCCGTGCGCGGTGCCGCCATCGTTCACCACCGCGTTCATGCCGCTCAAGAGGACCTGGAGCGAGGCGTCGGCAATGCCGAGCGAGGGCGGCGGCTCGCCCTCCGCGAAGCTCGCCTGGATGAGGCCGCCCTCGGGCGGCTTGCGCACGATGCGCGGAACCGCCGCCTTGCCGCCGTTGACCACGCGCGAGAGCATGAGCACGAGCTGAAGCGGCGTGGCCAGCACGAAACCCTGTCCGATGCCGGTGACGAGCGTCTCGCCCTGCGTCCAGGCCTGCCCGAGCGTCGCCTTCTTCCACGCGCGCGTCGGGATGAGGCCGGGCCGCTCGCCGGTGAGATCGATGCCGGTTACCGCCCCCATGCCGAGACGGCACGCCATCTCGGCGATGCGATCGACCCCGGTGCGCCGTGCGGTCTCATAGAAGTAGACGTCGCAGGAGTTCTTGATGCCGCCGTGCATGTCGAGCAGGCCGTGGCCCTGGGGCTTCCAGCAATGGAAGCGCGTATCGCCGAGCTCGAGGTAGCCCGGGCAATTGAACTTGGTGTTCGGCGTGGTGGCGCCCGACTCGAGCGCCGCCAGCGCCACCGCCACCTTGAAGGTCGACCCAGGCGGATACTGTCCGCCGATCACCTTGTTGGTGAGCGGGGAAAGCGGGTCGCTGGTGAGCGCCTGCCAGCGCGCGGCCGAAAGACCCTCGTTGAACTCGTTGGGCTCGAAGCTCGGGGTCGAGGCCATGGCCAGCACCTCGCCCGAGTGCGGGTCCATCAGCACGGCGGCGGCACTGCGCTCATTCGCGATGCGCTGGGTAAGGTACTGCTGCAGGCCGAAGTCGATGCTGAGTGGCACGTCTTTGCCCGGCTCGCCCTCGTCGCGCGCGAGCTCGCGGATGACCCGGCCCCGTGCGTTCACCTCGACCTGCGAGGTGCCGACCGAGCCCCGCAATGCCAAGTCGTAGACCTTCTCGGCACCCGCCTTGCCGATGCGGAAGTCCGGCAGCTCGAGCAGCGGATCGCCATCGAGCTCCTTGTCGGAGGCCGCGGCCACGTATCCCACGATGTGGGCGAAGGACGGGCCGCAAGGATAATCGCGGATGCGGCCGACCTCGGTGCGCACGCCCGCGAGATCGGGCATGTTGACCTCGACGCGGGAGAATTCCTCCCAGCTCAGGTTTTCGCGCACCGTGATGGGGACGAAGGGGCGATTGCGCTCCGCATCCCGCAACACGCGGCGCCGCTCGGCATCCGCCAAGGGCACGACCTTGGCCAGGCGCTCGAGGGTGGCGCTCAGCTCGCCGGCGTCCTCCGGCACGATGACGACGCGGTAGTTCTGCCGATTGAGCGCCACGGGCCGCCCGAAGCGGTCGAGGATGCGCCCACGCGGCGGCGGCAGGAGGCGCAGATTGATGCGGTTGTCCTCGGCAAGCGTCTGATACCGTTCCGACTGCAGGACCTGGAGATAGTACATGCGGGCGACGAGGGCCGAGAGCAGCGCCACTTTGCCGCCTACGACGAAGGCGGCACGACGGCCAAACTGCTTGCTCTGGAATTGATCGAGCTGCATCGGGAGCTCAGTTACGCCTGAGGAAGGCGCGCTGGCCGGCGGCAAAGAGCCAAGTCAGCCACGGATAGAGTGCGAGCGTCAGCAGGCACTGGATGAAGGCCGTATGCGCCGGAACGAGCCGGCCGGCGAGCGCCGAGGCGAAGAGCCAGTGAGCGAAGCTCGCCGCGGGGGCCACCACGAAGAAGCCGAACCACATGACCGCGAAGGGCTTGCCGAGGAACGGCCGGCGCTGGTTGCGCATGACGCCGTAGACAAGGAGGAGGACGAGCGTGTTGAGGCCGGTCGGCGCCCCCGTCAGGATGTCCTCGAGCAGCCCGAGGACGAAGACCGCCGGCGCCGGCAGGAGATCCGGCCGATGGATCGCCCAGTAATAGACCGCCATCAGCGCGAAGGAGGGCACGACGAGGCCGTAGCCCGGAACCGGCAGCGGCACGACGCTCAAGACGACAAGAAGGACCGAGAGCGCAAAGGGAAACAGCCTGCGCGCCGCGCGGTCGAGCTGGAGTGCAAGCACCGTTATCATGGCCGCGCCCCGCGTTTGCCGCGGGCGGTGGCGGGCAGCGGATCAAGCGGGCCCAGGATGCCCTTGAGGCCGTAATCGATGATGCGGACGTACTCGATCCGGCTCCAGTTGGCGAAGGGCTGCACGCGCACGCCGCCGTCGCCGACCGAGGCGATGGTGCCGATCGGCAGGCCCGGCGGGAACGCGCCGCCGTCGCCCGAGGTGACGATGCGCGTGCCGGGCGCCAGCGAAAGGTTGGGCGGAAGATAAAGGAGCCGCGGCAGATCGGTATTGTCGCCCGCAAGGATGGCGTGGTCGCGCGTCGATTCGACGACCACGGGAATGCGCGAATTAAGGTCGGTGATGAGGAGCGCGCGCGCGGAGATGTCGCCCACTTCCGCGATGCGCCCGATGAGGCCCTGGCCCACCACCACGGCCTGGCCCTTGGCGACGCCGTCCCGGGTGCCGGCGTCGACGAGCAGGCTGCGCACGAAGGCCCCGCCCGAATCCGCGATCACGCGTCCCGTAATGCTGCGCTGCTCGCTGTGCGGCACGAAATTCAGGGTCTCTCTCAAGGCCTGGTTCTGGGCCGCAAGCTCGCGCGCCAGCTGCTCCCAGCGCTTGAGCTCGGCGTTGTCTTGCCACAGGCGCTCGTTCTCGGAGCGCAAATGGACGAGCGCGCGCACCTCGTCGATCGCGTGCTCGACGGTGGCCATCGGCCGGGCGAGGCCCGCGAGAATGGGGGCGAAGGCGTCGGTCACCGCGACGCGAAGGCGCTCGATCAGGATGGCATCGGCTTTGCCGAGAATGATGAGGCCGACCGCCCCCGCGATCAGCATGAGGAAGGCAAAGCGCTGCGCCGCCGCCTTGAGCGGCGCTGCGTAGCGCATGATCGAACCGCCACGCGGCTTCACGTCCCTCGCCCTTCGTTGAGCGCCCTGATCCGCCGAAGGGTCCCCTCCGCCGGCAGCCCGGCGTAACCCCCCTTCGCCCGCTGAAATATAGCACTAATAAGGCGAGATGAGCACGTTCTTCAGCGTCTTCATCTCCTCGAGGCAGCGCCCGGTGCCAAGCGCCACGCAGGAGAGCGGGTCGTCCGCGATCGAGACCGGCAGGCCGGTCGCGTGGCGCAGCACGTGGTCGAGGTTGCCGAGCAGCGCCCCGCCGCCGGTGAGCACGATGCCCTTGTCCACGATATCGGCGGCGAGCTCGGGGGCGGTGTGCTCGAGCGCCACTTTGACGGCCTCGATGATGGCGCTCACCGGCTCGGCCAGGCTCTCAGCGATCTGCCGCTCGCTGATGAGGATCTCCTTGGGCACGCCGTTCATGAGGTCGCGGCCCTTGATCTGCATCAAGCTGCCGTCGCCTTCGTTCGGTCCGCAAGCGGAGCCGATCTCCTTCTTGATACGCTCGGCGCTGCCTTCGCCCACCAGGAGATTATGATTACGCCGGATATAGGCGATGATGGCCTCGTCCATCTTGTCCCCGCCGACGCGCACCGAGCGGGAGTAGACGATGCCGCCGAGCGAGAGCACCGCCACCTCGGTCGTCCCCCCGCCGATGTCGACGACCATCGAGCCCGTGGGCTCGGTCACCGGCAGGCCCGCGCCGATCGCGGCCGCCATCGGCTCCTCGATGAGGTAGACCCGGCGTGCGCCCGCCGCCTCCGCCGATTCCTGGATGGCGCGCCGCTCGACCGCCGTCGAGCCCGAGGGCACGCAGACGATGACCTGCGGGCTCGCGAAGCTGCGGCGATTGTGCACCTTGCGGATGAAATGCTTGATCATCTCCTCGGCGACCTCGAAGTCGGCGATGACGCCGTCGCGCAAGGGGCGGATCGCGGTGATGTTGCCGGGCGTGCGGCCGAGCATCATCTTGGCCTCGTCGCCGACGGCGAGCACATGTTTCTTGCCCTTCACTTCGGCGATCGCCACGACCGAGGGCTCGTTGAGCACGATGCCCTGCCCCTTGACGTAAACGAGCGTGTTCGCCGTGCCGAGGTCGATCGCCATATCGGCGGACAACATGCCCAGAATTCTTGAGAACATACGAACCACTTCTCCGAGCTTCTAATCCCGAACCGGGCATGGCGTGCCGGCTCTCAAAATCGCGACTTACCCCTCACCCGCCCGCCTCGCGCTTGCATTGACCCGCCTGGCGGCCTTGACCGCCCTGCGGCTCAATCCCATCGCGAAGCGGCGGCAGGGTGAGGGGCCCTGGCGTATCACGAATTTCGCGGTCCGAATAGTCGCGATCAAGCCGAGAGTGCCGCAGGCTCGGTCTTCTCCCTCTTGATCAGCAGCTTGTTGAGCGCATGGACGTAAGCGCGACACGACGCCACGAGCGTGTCGGTATCGGCGCCCTGACCGTTCACCGTCTTGCCCTCTTCCTCGAGGCGCACGGTCACCTCGGCCTGCGCGTCAGTGCCGCCGGTCACGGCGTGCACCTGGAAGAGCTGCAGCCGGGCCGTGTGGGGGACGAGCTTCTTGATGCAATTGAACGTCGCATCGACGGGACCGTCCCCGGTTGCATGCGCCATCTTGACCGTACCGTCGATCTCGAGCTCGAGATCGGCGGTTTGCGGCCCCTTTGATCCGCAGACGACCTGGAGCGAGACGAACCTGATGTGGTCCCTGCTGCGCCCGACCTCGTCGTCGACAAGGGCGATGATGTCTTCGTCATATACGTCCTTCTTCTTGTCCGCCAGTTCCTTGAAGCGGCGGAAGGCCTCCTGGAGCATGTTGTCGCCGAGCTCGAAGCCAAGCTCCTTGAGCTTCTCGCGGAAGGCGTGCCGGCCCGAATGCTTGCCCATGACGAGCGTCGAGCGGTTGAGCCCCACCGACTCCGGCGTCATGATCTCGTAGGTCTGCGCATTCTTGAGCACGCCGTCCTGATGGATGCCCGACTCATGCGCGAAGGCGTTGGCGCCGACGATCGCCTTGTTGGGCTGGACCTGGAATCCGGTGATGGTGGAGACCAGGCGTGAGGCCTTGGTGATGAGCTCGGTCTTGATCCCGCTCGTGTAGGGCATCGCGTCGTGGCGCGTGCGCAGCGCCATCACGATCTCCTCGAGCGAGGCGTTGCCGGCGCGCTCGCCGATGCCGTTGATGGTGCACTCGACCTGACGCGCTCCCGCCCTCACCGCGGCGAGCGAATTGGCGACCGCGAGGCCCAGGTCGTTATGGCAATGGACCGAGATGACCGCCTTGTCGATGTTGGGCACGCGGTTCATCAGCATCGCGATGAGGGCCGCGAACTCCTCCGGTACGGCGTAGCCGACCGTGTCCGGGATGTTGATCGTGCCGGCGCCCGCCTTGATCGCGCTCTCGACGCAGCGGCAGAGAAAATCGTGCTCCGTGCGCGAGCCGTCCTCTGGCGACCACTCGACATCGTCGCACAGCCTGCGGGCGTAGCTCACGCTGTCGACCACCGCCTCATGGACCTGCTCCGGCTCCATCTGGAGCTTGTACTTCATGTGGAGCGGGCTGGTGGAGAGGAAGGTATGGAGACGCGGACGCGCGGCGCCTTGAAGGGCCTCCCAGGCGCGGTCGATGTCGCGCCGCGCCGCGCGCGCGAGCCCGGCGACGCGCGAGGTCCTGATCACCTTGGCCACCTCGCGCACGGCCTCGAAATCGCCGTTGGACGCGATGGGGAAGCCGGCCTCGATGACGTCGACCCGCATTTCCTCGAGCACTTGCGCCACGCGCAGCTTCTCCTCGAGGTTCATGGAGCAGCCGGGCGACTGCTCGCCATCTCTCAGCGTGGTGTCGAATATGACGACGCGGTTCGAGCTACTGGTCATGGTCTGGGTCCTCCGCTTTGAACATGATGATGCAAGCGCACTCCGATCCCTCTCCCCTGAACGCCCGGTGAGATCCCGGGTCGCCGCTCAGGGGCAGCTAAGTCGGAGTGCCGCGCCACCACGGAGGAGCCGGCGGGAAAGGAGGTCGAGGGCAAGCAAAGGGAGCCGCGCCGCAAGCGGCGCGCCGGCAGAGAAAACGATGGCTCGACTGCGGTTCATACGCTCTCTCGCCGCCCTCCCAGGGGCTAGGCCCTTGGGAATGCTTGGCAATCCTCGTGTCCAACGCCATGATTCGGGCAAAAAATGCTTGAGAATCAAGGCGCGGGCTATCTTTACGATGTTTCGGCCAAAGCCCGCAAGGCCTTTGTGCCCGTTCAATCCCTGCTTAAAGCGGTTCTCGCCCCCTGGGCGCGGAGCCGGCAAGGAGGTGCAACGCTTTGACTTCGCACCGATTTCGCGGCTCGCGATTCGGCCCAAGGATAGTGGCCCGGCAAAACCGGCAGAGGCCCCTTGCGCTTGGTTGCTGGGCTGCACACTCTCGCGCTCTCCCGAAGCGGGGCCCACCCGGCTCGCGACCAACGAGGAAGGCAAAGCGTCATGAATGACCTCCTCCCCCTTGCGCAAAAGGCCGCCGCCCTCCTCAAGGCGCGCGGCGAGACCATCGCGGTTGCGGAGTCGTCGACCGGCGGTCTCATCTCGGCAGCGCTCCTCGCCGTCCCCGGTGCCTCGGCCTATTTTCTCGGCGGTGCCGTTGTCTATACCCGTAGAGCCCGAGGCGCATTATTGGATATTCCCGACGCCGCACTCGCGGACATGCGGCCGGCGACCGAGCCCTACGCGCTTTTGCTCGCGCGCACAGCCCGTGAGCGGCTCTCCGCGCACTGGGCGCTGGCCGAGAGCGGTGCGACGGGACCGAGCGGCAATCGCTACGGCGACGCCGCCGGGCACGCGTGCCTCGCCGTCGCGGGGGCGGTTGAGCGCACGGCGACGCTCGAGACCGGCAAGCTCGACCGGCTCGCCAACATGCGTGCGTTCGCGGCGGCGGCGCTCGAGCTCCTGATGCAAAGCCTGGCGCGCTGATCCCGCTCGTCGCTCCTTATGGATTGCTTTGCGGCGCCTGCGCCGTCATTTAGGACTGAGCTCTCTTTACGGAGGCGGCCATGCCGAGCTTCGACATCGTGTCCAAGTGCGATCTCAATGAGGTCGACAACGCGCTCGCCAACATCGCGCGCGAGATCGCCACGCGCTTCGACTTCAAGGACTCGCAGTGCAGGATCGAGCGCCAGGAGGCAGTGCTCACCCTCCATGCGGACGATCAGCTCAAGCTCAAGCAGATGCACGAATTGCTCAAGGGCCACCTGGTCCGACGCAAGGTCGATCCCTCGGCCCTCGAGTTCAAGGACGCCGAGCGCGCCTCGGGCGACAGGCTGCGACAAGAGATCGTGGTGAAGCAGGGCATCGACCGCGAGCTTGCCAAGCGCCTCGTCAAGGAGCTCAAGGACAGCAAGCTCAAGCTCCAGGTCTCGATCCAAGGCGATGAGCTGCGCGTCAGCGGCAAGAAGCGGGATGATCTCCAGGAGGCCATCGCCTTGATCCGCGGCCTCAAGATCGCACAGCCCCTCCAGTTCGTGAACTTCCGCGACTGAGCACCACCGCGCCCTGCGGACGCTCAGAGGAGGGAGGCTCGGCTCAGCGGCTCGAGAGCATGCGGGCCGGCGCGCCGGAGAACCAGGATTTGTTGGGGAAGGGGTCTGCGGTGACGACTTCCCGCACCATCTGGCCGTAGCCTCTCAGGGTCATGAGTCCCAGCGTCCGGCCATCGCTCCACCAGTGCATGGCATCGGCCCAGTGAACCCAGCCGGGGGCCAAGGGCTTGACCCGCTCGAAGTCGCGCGCGCCGAAACTGCCGAACTCGCGCTGCCCAAGGGCCCTGAAGACAAGGCTCTTGGCATCCTCCCCGGCAAAGAGCATCTGGGCGATCTCGCTCGCCGCCCCGTTCGGGTCGCTCCCGATGCTCGCGCTGGCGTCGAGCAACTTGAGGGCCACAAAGTAGCGGCTCTGCGCCACCTCGATGCGGCCGCCTCGGTTGCGGTAGAGGCCGCGCACGGTGTCGCAAACGCCGTTTTCCATCGGATAGGCGAGAAACACGGCCTGCGCATCCGGCGCAAACTCCATTGCCATGATCGTGCACAGCCAGTCGCGCGCGTAAGTGGCCGCCCAGGCGATTTCCGGCGCCTGCTCCGGCCGCCATCCCATCGCCGCCGCCTCGATATCGCGCCACGCCGAGGCGGGGGTTGCGATCAAGTTGAGCCCGATCGAATTGAAGAGCGTCGGCCGCTCGTCCGTCTCGGCTGTCGCCATGAGAGCATCTCCTTTGCGCGGCTTCGTCCAGGCCGCCGCCCGGGGCCGCCGTGGCCGTCAGTCCTACCAGCTGAAATAGGACCACAGATGCCCGAGCGCGCTGACCCCGATTCCCACCGGATAGGGCGTCAGATCGGTCAGGTTGAACATCGAATCAGCGAAGAACAGCGGCCCTGGCGGCGGCACATTTGGCCAGAACGGAAACACCCAGCCGGTATTCTGGATGTTCGCCGGCGCGAAGCCGCCAACGCGCTGGGCATAGTAGATCGTCGCGTTGAGATCGCTGTTGGCCTCGATGTCGAGAATGGCTTCGCCGATGGCGTAAAGCGTCGTCGCGCCGTACCGAAGCACGCCCTCGAAGTTGTTGCCTTGGTAGGCGGTGTCGAGAAAGAGGCACTTCCAATAGGG
>DASPPM010000053.1:0-2914 GCA_035625535.1 Alphaproteobacteria bacterium | reverse complement strand
CTTGAGCCGAGACGAAGTCGAGCTTAGCCGTTTGACGCCTGCCAAGCGTCCACTGGACGCTTGGCCCGAACATGCCAGTGGCATGTTCGGCTGGCGTCAAAGGGTGAGGGGGTGATTCCGCGCCATCGGAACATGCTTTAGGGCGCGGCTCCGCTCACGCGGCCTCGAACGTCACCGCGGCATCGCCGAGCCCCTCGAACTGCGCGCGCACCTCATCGCCCGGCTTGGCGAAATTCATGCCGGTGCAGGAGCCGGTGGTGACGAGCTCGCCTTGGCGCAAGCCCCCGGCCGTGCGCATCGCATTGACGAAGGCGACCGCCGTCCCCAGCGGATCGCCCGTGGGATGGCCGCCCACGTGATCGACGATCGTCCGGCCCCCCATGGTGAGCGTCACGCGCAAGTGGGCGAGCTCGAGCGCCCGCCAGCCGGGAACCCCGGCCCCTGCTATGAAGGCGCCGTTGAGGCCGTGATCGGCAAGGCGCTCGAACGAAGTGCGCTTGGTGAAATCGGCGAAGCGGGAGTCGACGACCTCGATCGCGGGGAGCGCCACGACGGCCCGCGCGACCTCCTCGCGCGCATAATCCTTCTCGCGCGCCGGCAAATCGGCCGAGAGCCGGAAGGCGATCTCGGCCTCGACACCCAAGAGCGGGGCGAGCTCGGCGGGGACGCGGGCCGGGCTCAGAAAGATGAGACGCGCGAAGAGAACCCCGCGCTGCACCTCGCTCTCCGGCGGCTCGCTCGCCTTCCACCCGCCACCCCGCTCGCCGAGGGCGCGCGTGACGGCGTCCTGGATGGCGTGGGCCTCGCGCACGCTCTGCGGCTGCAAGGAGGGCGGGAGCGCCTCCAAGCGACGGCCGCTCCGCCGCGCCTCGACCAGGAGCCCTGCTGCTTCCGCAATCTGCCGGCTGTCCAATCCGTACTTCATCGCGCCCTACTTGCGGCGTCGCTTGTGGTAACGAAGAAGCGTCGCCTCGTCCGGCGGGTAGGTGCCGAAGAGCGGCGCACCCCCCTTCACCTCGGAGAGGAGGAAGGCCTCGAGGCGCTCCTGCTCGAGCGCTGCCTCGGCCACCTCGCTCGCGAGGTGCGCCGGGAGCACCACCACGCCGTCGCGGTCGCCCACGATCACGTCGCCCGGGAAAACCGCGACGCCGCCGCAGCCGATCGGGCAGTTGCCCTCGACGGCGTGGTGGCGCGTGACGTTGGCGGGGGCGGCGGGTCCCTTGGCGTAGAGCGGTAGGCCGAGAGCTCCCGCCTCGGCAACGTCGCGCACGCCGCCGTCGCACACGAAGCCGGCAGCCCCCCGCACCTTGAGCCGGGCCGCGAGAATGGCGCCGATGCCCGCGGCCCCGGCTTCGCCGCGGCAATCCATCACCAGGACACGGCCCTTGGCGATGGTCTCGATCGCCTTGCGCTGCGGGTGCTCGCGGCTGCCGAGCGATTCGAGCGTGGCGAGGTCCTCGCGCGCCGGGATGTAGCGCAGCGTCGACGCCTCGCCCACCATGTTGCCGCCGACCTCGTTGAGCGCGCGCACGCCCGTCATATAGACGTTGCGGAAGCCGCGCCTGAGCATCTGCGTGGTGAGCGTCGCCGTGCTCACCTGGAGCAAGAGCTTGCGGGTCGAAGGCGACAGCGCCATCGCGCGCTCCTCGGAGATTGAGGGGGCTGAGCTTAGCGCAGAAAGTGCCTGCGCGCGGGCAATTTCGCACCCCGCGCAAGCCGGGTAGACGCAGCGCCGTCAAGGGGGCAGTATGCGCCCCTGAGCGCCCGCGGAGCCGCGCGCATGGCGGCGGCGCGGGCCCAAGGAGGCGGCCCTCGGAGGGCCGATTTTCTCAGCAATCTCAGCCACTTAGGTGGAGGACGCCCCGTGTACCCGCAACTCGCTCTTTACATCGACGGAAAGTGGCTCCCGCGCGACGGCCGGGAGGCCGAGGAGGTCATCAACCCGGCATCGGAGAAGTCGCTCGGAACCCTGCCGCACGCCAGTGCCGCCGACCTCGACTCAGCGCTCGCGGCGGCGGCGAAGGGCTTCAAGCTCTGGCGCGCGACCTCGGCTTACGACCGGGCCAAGATCATGCGCCGCGCGGCGGACCTCGTCCGCGAGCGCCAGGAGGCGATCGCGCGCACCTTGACGCTCGAGCAGGGCAAGATCCTCGCCGAGGCGCGCATCGAGGTCGCCGTCTCGGCCGACATCATCGAGTGGTACGCCGAGGAGGGCAGGCGCGCCTACGGCCGCATCATTCCGGGCCGTGTTGCCGGCACGCGCCAGATGATGATCCAGGAGCCGGTCGGGCCGGTCGCCGCCTTCACGCCGTGGAACTTCCCGACCTTGACGCCCGCGCGCAAGATCGGCGGCGCCTTGGCCGGCGGCTGCTCGCTCATCATAAAGGCGTCCGAGGAGACGCCGGGGAGCTGCGTCGAGCTCGTGCGCGCCTTTGCCGATGCTGGGCTGCCGGCGGGCGTGCTCAATCTCGTCTTCGGCGTCCCGGCGCGCGTCTCCGAGCATCTGATCGCGTCCGACATCATCCGCAAGATCTCCTTCACCGGCTCGGTGCCGGTCGGCAAGCACTTAGTCGCGCTCGCAGCACAAGGCATGAAGCGCACCACGATGGAGCTCGGCGGCCACTCGCCCGTCGTCGTCTTCGGCGACATCGACCCCGAGAAGACGGCCGAGACCGCCGCCGCCGGCAAGTACCGCAACGCCGGCCAGGTCTGCATCTCGCCCACCCGCTTCTACGTGCACGAGACGGTGCACGACCGCTTCGCCAAGCGCTTCGCGGAGGCGGCGAAGGGCCTGACCCTCGGCGACGGCCTTCTCGACGGCACCAAGATGGGCCCGCTTGCCAATCCGCGCCGCCTCGACGCCATGGAGGGCTTTGTCGCGGACGCGAAGAAGCGCGGCGCCAAGATCGCGGCG
>DASPPM010000052.1:0-4073 GCA_035625535.1 Alphaproteobacteria bacterium | reverse complement strand
GGCAAAGAGCGGCGCGCCGTGCTTTACGCGCTCTTCATCGCCCTCACCATCACCGCCTACACCGTCATCGACGGCCTCGGCGTGCGGCGCTCGGGGGCACCGCTCGGCTACATCGCCTGGCTCTTCACCATCGACGGCATGCCCTTCGTCATCGCGACCTGGCTTCGCCGCCGCGGCGAATTGCTCGCCTACTTGCGCGGCGCCTGGCTCATTCCGCTGGTGGGAGGCCTGCTCTCCTTCGCCGGCTACGGCATCGCGATCTGGGCCATGTCGTTCGGCGCCATGGGGCAGGTGGCGGCCCTTCGCGAGACGGGCGTCGTCTTCGCCGCCATCATCGGCAGCCTCTTCTTGCGCGAGCCCTTCGGGCGCCGCCGCGTGCTTGCCGCAGCGGTCGTGGCGGCCGGCATCATCGTGCTCGAGACCAGCCGCTGAGAAACGCCGGCGGGCGGGCCTTAACGCATGCTGCCGAGCTCGCCCGGCGGATTGCCGCGCGCGGTGAAGACCTCGCGGTCCCACACCTCGCGCGCATGGCGAAGCGCCCAATGCACCGAAGGAAAGGCGAGCTCATCCCAGGGAATCTCCTCCCAGGCGAAGAGGCCGACCGCCTCGCTCTCCGGCCCGGCGGAGATTTCGGGCGAGAGCAGATGCGCACGGTAGATGAGCTGGACCTGGCTCAGGCGCGGAATATTGTAGACCGCAAGGAGGCCGTCCAATGCGATCTGGGCACGCGCCTCCTCGTAGGCCTCCCGCAAGGCCCCCTCGCTCGTCGTCTCATTGAGCTCGAGATAGCCCGCGGGGAGCGTCCAATAGCCGAGGCGCGGATTGATGCCGCGCTTGCAGAGGAGAATGCGCGCCTGCCACAGCGCCACCGAGCCGACCACGATCTTGGGGTTGTCGTAATGGACGAAGCCGCAGTCCGGGCACATGAGCCGCTCGCGGTTGTCGCCCTCCGGCACCGCACGCACGCTCGGGCCCTTCGGCCGCATCTCCTCGGGCCGCTTCGTCTCTGCCATGCGCCTCACTCTCTACCATCGGAGGGCACGGGACAAGCAGCCGCGATCCGGGCCGCGGCCGCCTCAGGACTTGCTGCGCCTGAGCGAAATCGAGCCGATCCGGCAATCGCCGCCTTGCAGGCTGCCCTCGAAGCGGTCCTCCTGAAAACGGCCTGAGAGCTCGTCCGCACCCCTCGTTCCCGTGACTGTCCCGTCGGCCGCGATCGTCCCGGAAACGGCACTACGCCCGAGCGCGCCCACGATCTGACCGGAGACGCTGTTGCCGACCACCTTGAGGGTCACTTCCAGGTTCTGACAAGGATTGTTGCTGAAGTTGTTCCCGAAGGCGCTCACCGATCCCCGCCACTCGCCGTCGAAGCGCCCGGACGTGGAGGCGGCTGGTGCCGGCCCGCTCTCCGGCGCTGCGGCGCCCACGGCGGGAGCCGGCGCGCGCGGCGCAAGAGCCGCCTGCTGCGCCGTCTTGAGCTCGCTCAGGCGGTTCTGCGCCAGGCCCCGGAATTCACCTTTGGGATATTGGGCGAGATAGGCCTCGAAATCCGCGGGGTTCTTGCTGTCCTTGATCGACTGCCAGAAGACGATCTCGCGGTCCGCGCCGGCAGGTGGGGTGGCCGCCGCAGCGGCCGCTGGGGCCGGTGCCGAGGCGGTTGCGGCGGGCGGCACGAAATAGAAGCTGCCCTCGATCGGCGAGCTCGCCACCCACGGCCGCTGCACGCCGCTCGTCTGGCGGTCGACGACGACGCCTACCTTGTTGAAGGTCTCGAGCAGCTCAAGGCCGGGAATCCTGAGCGTCTCGGCAAGCGCCAGCGCATAGGGGCTGTCGCGGCTGCCGGGACCGCCGTCGCTCGCCACGTTGCCGGGCTGCGTCGCATAGGAGATGAGCGTGCCCCTGGGCGCCTTCATCTGCGCCAGCCCGCCGCCCACGTCGCGCAAGCCGCGGCCGCCGAAGGGATTGTTGCGGCAGGCATCCAGGATTACCAGGTTGAGCTTCGAGTTGGCCCCCTCCATCACCTTGAGCACGAGATCGGCCTCGACGAGCTCGAAGTCGACGTCCGAGGGCTTGGCCGGGTTGGCATCGACCGGAACCAGGTAATTGACGCCCTCGATTTGCAGCCCGTGGCCGGCATAATAGAAGAGCCCGACCGCGGCGGCGTTCAACTGGTCGCCGAAGCTGCGGATCGCCTTCTGAATGCCGGCGCGGTCGAGATCGATGAGCGCCTTGCCGCCCACCAGCGAGAAGCCGAGGCGCTCGAGCGTCTCGGCGATCAGCCGCGCATCGTTCCCCGTATTGGCGAGCCGCGGGACGTTGACGTATTGGCTGTTGCCGATGACGAGGGCGACGCGGCGCTCGCTCGCCTCCCCCGCGGCCCGCTCGGCCGCGAGGAGGGCGGCAAGAAGACTGGCGGCGAAGACGACAGAGAAGCGCCAGGACCCCATGAGCTTCACGCCGCTCTCCCTGCCCCTCGAGGGCAATCGCGCCCGCACCTGGAATGACGTTCAGTTATCACAGCCGGCGCGCGACTGTCGATGCGCGAGCGGCGCAAGGGCGCACGAGCGCGCGTCCGCACCGCTCAAGCCTTGGCGGCGGCCTCGAGTGCGGCGACGCCGGGCAGCTCCTTGCCCTCGAGCCATTCGAGGAAGGCCCCGCCCGCGGTCGAGACGTAGCTGAAGTCCTGGGCAACGCCCGCATGATGGAGGGCTGCGACCGTATCCCCGCCACCCGCGACGCTCAAGAGCGTGCCGGCCTTGCTGAGCGCCGCAGCCGCCCGCGCCACCTTGTTGGTGCCGGAATCGAAGGGCGGCGTCTCGAAGGCGCCGAGCGGGCCGTTCCACACCAGCGTGCGGCAGCCCTCGAGATGCTGGGCAAGCGCCGCCGCCGTCCGCGGCCCGATATCGAGGATCATCTCGCCGGCGGGCACGGCCTCGATGTCGACGACGTGTGCTGCCGAGCCCGCCTCGAGCCCGGCCGCCACCACCGCATCCGTGGGCAGAAGGATGGCGCATTTGCGCGCCGCCGCGGAAGCGAGAATGGCGCGCGCGGTCTCGGCCAGCTCGTGCTCGCAAAGCGACTTGCCGACTTCGCGACCCAGGGCTGCGAGAAAGGTGTTGGCCATCGCGCCGCCGATGACCAGGGAATCGACCTTGGCGACGAGATTGCCGAGGAGTGCCAGCTTGGTCGAGACCTTGGCGCCGCCGACGAGAGCAGAGAGCGGCCGCTCGGGCTTCTCGAGCGCAGCCGCGAGGTGGCCGAGCTCGGCCTCCATCAGGCGGCCGGCCGCGGCCGGAAGGAGGCGCGCCAAGGCCTCGACCGAGGCATGGGCGCGATGCGCGCACGCGAAGGCGTCGTCCACATAGAGCTCGCCGAGCGCTGCCAGCGCTTTCGCGAACCTTGCATCGTTCGCCTCCTCGCCCGGCTCGAAGCGCAGGTTCTCAAGGAGCGCCACTTGGCCGTCCTCGAGCTTGGCCGCGACCGCCCTTGCCTCCGGCCCCACGGAGTCGCGCGCGAAGGCGACCTTGCGTCCGCCGAGGGATTTTTCGAGCGCGGACGCAAGGGGGGCCAAGGAATACCCGGCTACGGGCTTGCCCTTGGGGCGGCCCAAATGGGAGAGCACGATGACTCTTGCGCCCTTGCGCGCGAGCTCGTCGATCGTCGGCGCCACCCGGTCGATCCGGGTGGTGTCGCTCGGCTTGCCGTCCTTCATGGGGACGTTGAGATCGACCCGCACGAGCACGCGCTTGCCGCGCACGTCGAGGTCATCGAGAGTTCGGAATTCCGGCATGGTTCCCGTCTTTTCGTTGGCGTCTCCGAGGCGGCTGCGACCTTCGGGCAAGTGCTGCCTCTCCTTAGCCGCACGCTCGCCAGCCCGCAAGAGTGCCAGAGCGGCCGCGGACGCGCCTTCCCTCACGGGCTATACTCCCCTTCCCATCCCGAGGGAGGCATCTTCCCATGGCATACGCGTTCGCTGCGATCACCGGGGCGACGAGCGGCATCGGCGCCGCCTTTGCCCGCGCGCTGCCGCACGAGACCAACCTCTTGCTCACCGGACGGGACGCGGCCAAGCT
>DASPPM010000051.1:0-4955 GCA_035625535.1 Alphaproteobacteria bacterium | reverse complement strand
CAAGATTGAGCTTGTAAGCCGCCAGTGACGCCTCAATGATTTCTCGGCGCGGCTTCAATGCAGTGTGACGACTAAGCCATACAGCCACTTCATACAGATGCCATAACGGAGTGGGCCGACCGGAAAAGGACGGAACTGGGAAGCGTGCCTTGACAGAGCGAATTTCGCCAGCAGCATATTTTCTGATGTTCTGGCGCGAGACGCCAATGAAGTCCGCAACGTCGGATAAATTTACTAGGTCGGGTTTGGCTTCGACCAAGCGCGCGCCCGGAATAACTCGCTGAACCGCCTCGACTGCCGACCCGCTCGCCTCTTCTGCCGACAGCGCCTCTCGGCTAAAATCCAGCGAGATCATCCCCCGTCTGCCCACACCAATCGTTGCATCATCGCACCCCGCCTCAAATAGTGCATCCAAATATCTTTCTGGCTCTGCATCCTTGTCGGGGAGCGAAAAGGTCAACGTGAAATCATAGGCAGCCATCATTCGTTCTCCTGTGCGTTCACGTCGGCATCATGGTTTTCTGAAGTCGGTGGATTCACGTGAATACATTTATCGACGACCCGCCGGATACGTCTTGCATGCTGTACCGAGTTTCGGGGCGTGCTCCAAATTGAAGCTTGACAGAAAGTACCGTTGCGGCAGGCGCTGTCATTCCAGGGTCAGCGGATGATCCCCCATGCATGGCCGCCACCTTTGCGCCATGTCCACTGGTGGTCCTCGGCATGTTGCACAGCGCTTTCGATATCCTTATCAGGGTGGCGTTGGTTCCGCGGCATCGCGACACGCCTTGAGCAGATAAGTTGCTCTGTCTCTCTTCAGTTGTCAAGTGACAACCGAACTGAAATGCTCGTGGAAAAACCCGAAGACAGCAGTCCGGTATATTCGGCTGCGGCCGCTAGTAGCCATCCACTGGCGATCGAAAGGTCACCTGCAGAACACGCTCGAGGCGATCAAGGCCAAGTTCCTCGAACCGAGCGGGCAAGGTCGCGCTGCCGGAGTACGAAGGTGACGTCGAACGTGAACGAATTTTCCTCCCGCCGGAAGCAGCGGGCCGCGCCGACCTCAGTTAGCCGACGACGCGGCGGAGTGCCAGACGCCGATGCGGGCGGAAGCCGAGGCGCTCGAGAAAGCCCAGAAGCGCGAAGTGGTTCCAATCGACCTCGGTGCGCACGCGCTCGACCCTGAGGGCCGCGAGATTGGCCATGAGCTGGGAGACCAGCGCCTGAGCAACACCCATGTGGCCGTAGCCCGGGTCGACGCCGATGGTGTCGATCACGGCCTCGGGCTCGGTGTGGCCGAACTCGCCGAAGTCGACCCGCGCCATGATGAATCCCGCCACCTCGCGCTCGAGCTCGGCCACCAGCGAGACGCGCACCGCGGATTCGCCCATGGCTTCGACGAGCTTGCGCCTGTAATAGCCCTCGCGGCTCCGTCCGGTGATGCGGCTGTCGATGCGGACGATGGCGGCGAGATCATCTGGCGTCATCGAGCGGACGGGCACGCGGTCGCGCGCAAGGGGCGAAAAATCCTCGCCCGCGGGGCGGCCGTAGTCGATCTCGTCGCGGCCTTCGGGCGGCTTGCTTGGCGTCTTGCTCCTGAGCGGCGGCATGCGGCGTCTCCCTTCCTCAGAGCAGATGCATATCCTCGACGGACCGTTCGAGCACGATGCGCGGTGCGGGCGCGAAGTCCGCGCGCGCGAAGAATCCGATCAGATCGGCCTCGGTCCAGACCGCCTGGGTCGAGAGCTCCTTTATGCCGCGCGTGCGCATCGCCTCGGCCATGGCCTGGATCAGCGCGCGGCCGATTCCCCTGCGGCGGAGCTTCGCATCGACGCCGATGGCGTCAAGCGACGCTTCGGGGGCCAGGCGCCCGAACTCGCCCTCGTAGAGGCGCGCGAAGGCGAAGCCGACGAGCCGCCCGCCGAGCTCGGCCCCGAGCGCCACGAAGGCGCCTGGCTCGGCCGTGAAATGCGCGAGGCGCCGCTCGTAGAAGCCCCGGCGGGAGCGTCCCACGACCGCGCGGTCGAGCGCCACGATGGCGGCGAGGTCGCCCGCGGCGAGCGGGCGGATCCTGAGGGCCTCCTTCCCGGCCGCAGAGCGGGTGCCACCTGCTTTTCCCGTCGGCATCGCGATCTCCTTCTCCTCTCGAATTCGTCGGTCCGTTTCAGCGCAGCTCGGCAAACTGCAGCGCCAGCCGGTCGTCGGTCTCCTCCTCGAGGAGATCGTCCAACGCGGGCAAGAGTCCCATCTCCTCCTTCTGGACATGGGCGACGAGGCGCTCGTCCAGCTCGGCACCAAGGGCGTGAAACTCGGCCCAGAGCTCCTCGCTGAGGCCGGTCTCGCGGAAGCGCTTCGCGAGCTCCGCGAGGTGCTGAGCCAGCGGCAGGATCTCGCTGTGCTCGGCAAGCAGCACGGCGCACATCTCGCGATCGCCCGCCTCGCTCAGAATGGGAAAGACGTGGCTCTCCTCGAAAGCGAAGTGAGGGCCGATCTCCGTATCGATGGCAAAGATGAGGTCCTTGAGGAGCGCGGCGAGCTCCGGGCTTGCGGGGTCGGGCGGCCGGCGGCTGCCGTGGCGGCCGAGCAAGGTCTCCAGCCGCCCGAGGATGGCGAGCGTCGCCTTATGCTCGTCGTGGAGCGCACGACACACATGCCTTCGCAATTCCATTCCGATGCTCTCCATCCACAACTCCTTGACGGCGGCTCAGGTCCTCGCTCTGAGGTCGCGAACGCGGACGGCCTTGCCTTGCGAGCGCGGTACCTCGCCGGGCCGCTTCACCACGACCTCGCAGCTCACCCCGAGGAGCGATTTCAGGTGGTGCGTCACCGCCTTGGCGATCGCCGCATAGCTCGTCGGGTCGGCGCTCGCGGCAGGATCGGCCTCGACCTCGAGCGTTGCCTGATCGAGGGCACCCCGCCGCTCCAGCACGAGCTGGTAGTGCGGCGACACGCGGGGGAAGCCGATCAGCACGGCCTCGATCTGCGAGGGATAGATGTTGACGCCGCGGACGATCAGCATGTCGTCGCTGCGCCCGGTGATGCGCTGGATGCGGAGATGGGTCCGGCCGCAGACGCAGGGCTCGTCGCTGAGGCGCGTGATGTCCCGGGTCCGGTAGCGGATGAGCGGCAGCGCCTCCTTGGTGAGGGTCGTGATGACGAGCTCGCCTGCCTCTCCCAAGCCGAGCGGCGCGCATGATTCGGGATCGATCACCTCGAAGAGGAAATGGTCTTCCCAGCCGTGAAGACCGGATTGGGCCTCATGGCACTCGCAGGCGACGCCGGGACCCATGATCTCCGAGAGGCCGTAAAGGTCGATCGCCTTCAATCCCAAGCACGCCTCGAGCTCGCGGCGCAGCTGTTCGCTCCAGGGCTCGGCGCCGAACACGCCCACGCGCAAGGGCCCCCGGCTGAGATCGGCACCCATGCTCCGGGCAACCTCCGCGATGTTGAGGGCGTAGGACGGCGTCGCACAGAGCACGCTCGCGCCGAAGTCGTGAATAAGCGCCACCTGCCGCTCCGTGCCGCCGCCGGATACCGGCACGACCGTGCACCCCAGCCGCTCGGCCCCGTCGTGCGCTCCGAGCCCGCCGGTGAAGAGCCCGTAGCCGTAAGCGTTGTGCACGACCTCGCCCGGCCGCACGCCCGCGCACGCGAGCGACCGCGCCATGAGCGACGCCCAGGTGGAAAGATCATTCGCGGTGTAGCCGACCACGGTCGACTTTCCAGTGGTGCCCGAGGAGGCGTGGAGTCGGAGCAGGCTCTCCCGCGGCACCGCGAACATGCCGAAAGGATAATTGTCGCGCAAGTCGGCCTTGGCGGTGAAGGGAAAGCGGACGAGGTCGTCGAGCCCGCGAAGCGACGATGGCCCGAGGCCGGCCGCCTCGAAACTGCGCTTGTAGTGAGGGACCTTGGCGTAGGCGCGGTGAAGCACGCGGCGCAGGCGATCGAGCTGCACGGCGCGCAAACGCTCGCGCGGCATCGTCTCGATGTCGGGCGCGAACATTCCGTGCGACGGCTCGCTTCGTCTCACTCTCGCGGCTCGAGCGGTCATGGCTTCTATCCTTCTAAACGGGCGCTGAGCCCACATCTGGATCGTTGCGCGCGGCGTCCAAGAGAGAGGCGGCCTCGCGCGCGAGCGTCACCCCATCCGATGAAAGGCGGTTGCTCCAACCGGCGAGCAGCCCGCCCAGGCGCCGAAGCCCGCGAACGCGCACATCGCCGTAGCCGCGCGCGAGCACGGCGAGCTCGGCGAGCCGGCAGGCGAGCGCGTAATCAAGGAGCGCTGTCGCTTTGATCGCTGCGAGCCACTCGTCGATGGCGCGGTCCTCCTCGCGAAAGCGCGTGGTGTACGGGCGCCAACGCCTCAGCGAGGCGAGCAGCTTGAGCACTGCGTAGCCCCAGGGCCGGCTCGTCGGCAGCTTGAGCGCGATGCCGCCCCGCCGCTGCCCTGCCTTCGGCGGCAGCACAAGCCGGCCGAGCCATGGCGGCAGCAGGCTGCGCAGCTCGTCGCGCCCGGGCTTCAGGAAGTCCGTGACGGCCACGGGCTCTGCGGCCCCTGCCTCGAGCTCGGCGCGGATGCGCTTAAGACGCCCGGGACGCGTCTTGAGCTGGGCCACGCGGATCACGTCCTCGTACATCATCCAGCTTGCGAGGCGACGGGCGACGATGCCGGTGAGAGTCCTCTCGCAAGGCAGGTCGGGTGCCGCATTGTCCTGAAGTGCCACCGCGCCGAGACGCTCGAGATATCGCCGCGCATAGGCGAAGTCCTGGTATTCGCTCAAGCGGGCCGCTGCATGAGCGATGACGGGGCGGTGTCGCTTCGGCAACGCTGCGAGTGCGGTGAGGAGCTCTCTCGGGCAGGGCAGCAGCTCGCTTTCGGGCGCCGCCGCGCTCTCCGGTAGTGCGGCCGTTTTCGCCTTTGTGCCGCGCTCGAATGCGGCGAGATTCGCCCGCGG
>DASPPM010000050.1:0-7633 GCA_035625535.1 Alphaproteobacteria bacterium | reverse complement strand
CTTGGCCCGAACATGCCACTGGCATGTTCGGTGGCGTCAAAGGGTGAGGGGGTGGCGATTCCACTCAAAGTAGACCTGCTCTAGCAAGCACGTACTCCGCCCGACGATACGCCTATACGCGCAAGAAGCCGACGATCTCCTGCACCTCGCTGAGGATCGGTATCGCGATCTCCCGCGCGCGCGCGGCCCCGGCCTTGAGGATGCTGTCGACGTAGGCGGCATCCGCCTTGAGCCGCTTCATCTCGGCGCCGATCGGCCCCAGCTTTGCGACCGCGAGCTCGGCCAGCTCCTCCTTGAATCTGGAGAACATGGCGCCGTCATAGCGCAGGCACACCTCCGCGGTCGCGAGATCGGCGAGGGCCGCATAGATGCCGACGAGGTTGGCGGCCTCGGGCCGGTTCACCAGCTCGACGGGGTCGCCCGGCAGCGGGTCCGGATCGGTCTTCGCCTTGCGGATCTTCTGCACGATCGCATCGGCGTCGTCCGTCATGTTGATGCGCGAATAGTCGGAGGGGTCGGATTTGCTCATCTTCTTGGTGCCGTCGCGCAAGCTCATGACGCGGCTCGCCTCGCCCAGGATGATGGGCTCGATGAGCGGGAAGAAATCCACCTTGTAGTCGCTGTTGAACTTCTGGGCGATGTCGCGGCAAAGCTCGAGGTGCTGCTTCTGGTCCTCGCCCACCGGCACGTGGGTGGCCTTGTAGAGGAGGATGTCGGCCGCCATCAGGTTGGGATAAACGTAGAGCCCGGCAGACGCGTTCTCCCGGTGCTTGCCCGCCTTCTCCTTGAACTGCGTCATGCGGTTGAGCCAGCCCATGCGGGCGACGCAGTTGAAGATCCAGGCCAGCTCCGCGTGCGCTGAGACCTGGCTCTGATTGAAGAGGATGCAGCGCTCGGGCCTGATGCCCGCGGCGACCATCCCGGCCGTGACCTCGCGGGTGCTCGCGCGCAGCTCGGCCGGCTCCTGCCACTGGGTGATGGCATGCAGGTCGACGACGCAGAAGATGCACGCATAGTCGTCCTGCAGCCGCACCCAGTTCCGGATGGCGCCCAGGTAGTTGCCGAGATGCAGATTGCCGGTAGGCTGGACGCCCGAGAAGATGCGGTTCATGGGAGGAGCCCCGTGAGCTGTGCGGAACTTGTGCTGGCGAGCGCTATCGCGAACTCGCGGCGCGCCGCCGTTGCCTCACGAATTCGCGAAAATCGGCACCGGCGCGCGGCGAGTTATGGCGGCTCGCTTGGGGGCGGTCAAGGGGAGCTCCGCTGCCGCCAGCCGCCCAAGACGCGCTTCACCAGCGCGAGCTCGACCGCCCCCAGGCCGAGCGCCAACGCACTGTAGAGCACGATGCCGCCCGCGACGAGGGCGGCCAATGCCGCGATCTTGAGCGCAAGCCCCCCCGCAAGGGCGCTCCCAAGTGCGCGCGCGGCGAGGACGAGACAGCTCGCCATGGCCGCGCTCGCAAGCGCGATGCGCGGCACGCGGCGGCGGAACCCGGCGTCGAGCGCCAGGTGCGCGTGGCGCCAAAGCGAGACGGCCAAGGCCGCGGCATTGACCCAGGCGGCAAGCGAGGTCGCAAGCGCGATCCCCGTGGGCCCGAGGGGATGGAGGAGCGCCAGGCTGAGCACGATGTTCGTGACGACCGCGAGCACCGCGGCGCGCACCGGCGTTGCCGTGTCCTCGCGGGCGAAGAAGGCAGGGGCCAGGGCCTTCACGATGACATAGGCCGGCAGCCCGAGCGCAAAGGCCGTAAGGGCCGCGGCCGTCATGCGCGTCGCCTCGGGGCCGAAGGCGCCGTGCTGGAAGAGCACGCTCACGATCGGCGTCGCGATCGCAGCCAAGGCGGCGGCGGCGGGAAGCGTGAAGAGGAGCGCGAACTCGAGCGCCCGGTTCTGGCTTTGCCCGGCGCCTTGCTCGTCGCCGGCGCGCAGCTTGCGCGAGAGCTCGGGCAGCAGCACCGTGCCGATCGCCGTCCCGATCACGCCGAGCGGCAGCTGGTAGAGCCGATCGGCATAATAAAGCCCGGCCACCGCACCGGTGGGCAGGAGCGAGGCGATCATGGTGGCGACCACGATGTTGATCTGGATGACGCCGGCGCCGAAGGCACCCGGCAGCATGAGCCGCATGAGCCGGCGCACGGCGGGCGTCAAGCGCGGGCGCGGGAGCGAGGGCAGCAGGCGATGGCGCGCGGCCGACCAGGCGAGCCAGAGGAATTGCCCGATGCCCGCCATGACCACCGCCCAGGCGAGCGCGTGGCCGGGCGTGGTACTCCAGCGCCGCGGCAAAAGGAGGGCCGCGATGAGCGTCAGGTTGAGCAGCACCGGTGCCACCGCTGCCGCCGCGAAGCGGAAATGGCTGTTGAGCACGCCGCCGAGAAGGGCAACGAGCGCCATGCAGAGGAGATAGGGAAAGGTGATGCGGGTGAGCTCGACCGCGAGGGCGTATTTCTCGGGCGAGCTCAAGAAGCCCGGTGCGATCAGCGCCATGAGCCAGGGCATGGCGGCAAGGGCGGCCACGGTGACGAGCGCCAATGCGGTCAGCAATACGGCGAGCACCTCGCCGGCAAAGACCATCGCGCCCTGATGCCCGCGCTCCTCGACCGCGCGGCTGTAAAGCGGCACGAAGGCGACGCTGAACGCGCCTTCGGCGACGAGGTTGCGGAAGAGATTGGGGAAGCGGAAGGCGACCACGAAGGCATCGGCCACGGGCCCGGCGCCAAGCGCAGCCGCGATCATCATGTCGCGCACGAAGCCGAGGATGCGGCTTGCCATGGTGTAGGCGCCGACGAGGGCGCTCGAGCGCAGGAGGGCCATGGCGCCTCTTTAGAGGAAAGGCGTGGCTTTAGGAAGCGGCCTCCTTGAAGGGCGCGGGCGTACCCGTGAGCACGCTCGTAAGATGCTCGTGGATGCGCTTGAGTTTCTGCTCGTGCTCGATCTTGAGCCCGAAGACGTCCTTGACGTAGAACACGTCGACCACGCGCTTGCCGTAGGTCGAGATTTTGGCCGATGAGATTTGCAGGTTGAGCTCGGTGAGCGCCTTCGTGAGCGCGTAGAGCAGGCCGGGCCGGTCGCGCCCGTTGACCTCGATCAGGGTATGGGTGGCGCTCGCCTTGTTGTCGATGAGCACGCGCGGCGGCACCTGGAACACGTCCGTGCGGCTCGGCAGGCGGCTGCCCACGGCGGCGACCTCCTCGGGCCGCAGCCGGCCGGCGAGGCTGCGCTCGATGACGGCCGAGAGCCTGGCGAGCCGGTCGGGCCGCTCGAAGCTGTTGCCGGCGGTGTCCTGCACCCAGAAGCTGTCGAGCGCCATGCCGTTCGCGAGCGTGAAGATGCGCGCATCCACGATGTTGCCGCCCGCGACCGCGATGGCGCCCGCGATCTTGGCGAAGAGCCCGGCGTGGTCGGCCGTGTAGACAGTGAGCTCGGTGACCGAGCGATGGGCGTCGACGCGCCAGTCGAGTGCCACCGGCGCCTTGGTCGCCTCGGCCTCGCGCACGATGCGGGCGTGCCGCGCGAGGGTCGCCGTGTCGTGCGAGAGCCAATAGGCGGGATTCCCGCGCGCCACGTGCGCCGCGAAGTCCGCCTCGCTCCACTCGGCGAGCGCCGCCCGCAAGGAGTCGAGCGCCGCCTTCACGCGCGTCTCGTCGCCGTGCGTGGCGAGCCCGCCGGTCAGCACCTCCTCGGTCTTGTAGTAGAGCTCGCGCAGGAGCGCCGCCTTCCAATTGTTGAACACCTTGGGGCCGGTCGCGCGCATGTCGACGACGGTGAGCACGAGCAAGAGGCGCAGCCGCTCGGGCGATTGCACGAGGCCCGCGAAGTCGGTGAACGTCTTGGCATCGCCGATGTCGCGCTTCTGCGCGGTGCGGCTCATGGCCAGGTGATTGAGCACCAGCCAGGCGACCGTCTCGGTCTCCTCCGAGGAGAGCCCCAGGCGCGGGCAAAGCTTGTAGGCCACCTCGGCGCCGAGCGTCGAGTGATCGCCGCGGCGGCCCTTGGCGATGTCGTGCAGCAGCACGGCGAGATAGAGCACGCGGCGCGAGAGCACCTTGTGCACGATGTCGCTCGAGAGCGGGTGCTCCTCCTTGTGCTTGCCCTCCTCGATGCCGTGCAGGAGCCCGATCGCCCGGATGGTGTGCTCGTCGACCGTGTACATGTGGTACATGTCGTACTGCATCTGGGCGACCACGCGGCCGAAGTCGGTGATGAAGCGGCCGAACACGCCGGCCTCATTGAGCCTTCGCAACGTCGTCTCCGGGTCGTTGCGCGAGGTCAGCATCTCGAGGAAGAGCCGGTTCGCCTCCGCGTTCGCGCGCAGCTTGTGGTCGACGAGGCGGAGCGAGCGCCGCACCGCGCGGAGCGCCTTGGGATGGATGTCGAGCCCGTGCTGCTGGGCGACGTGGAAGAGGGCGAGGAGCTTGACCGGGTCCTTCCGGAACACCTCCTCGTCGGCGACCGTGAGGCGGTCGCCCTCGAGCTGGAAGCCGTCGATGTCGCGGCGGCGGCGCAGGAGCGCGGCGAGGCTGAAGCGGGCCGGCCGCTTGTGCTCGGCCTCGAGTGCTGCGCAGAAGATGCGCGTCAGATCGCCGACATCCTTGGCCACCAGGTAGTAATGCTTCATCAAGCGCTCGACGCGCCGGGTGCCGGCGTGATCGGTGTAGCCCATGCGCCGCGCGATCTCCGGCTGCACGTCGAAGGTGAGCCGCTCCTCGGCGCGCCCGGTGAGCCAGTGGAGCGCAATGCGCAGCGTCAGAAGGAAGTCCTGAGCCTTGGCGAAGGCCTGGGACTCCTCCTCGGTGAGGAAGCCGAGGCCCACCAGCTCGCGCGCATCGTCGATGCGGTAGAGGTACTTGGCGATCCAGAAAAGCGTCTGGAGGTCGCGTAGGCCGCCCTTGCCTTCCTTGATGTTGGGCTCGACCACGTAGCGCGAATCGCCCATGCGCTGATGGCGCTGGTTGCGCTCGTCGAGCTTGGCGGCGACGAAGGCGAGGCCCGTGCCGGCGATCACCTCGCGGGCGAAGCGCTTCTTGAAGTCGAGAAAGAGCGCGGTCTCGCCGGCGACGTGGCGCGCCTCGAGGAGGGCGGTGCGGATGGTGTTGTCGGACTTGGCTTGCCGGATGCACTCGTCGATCGAGCGGGTGGCATGGCCCACTTTGAGGCCGAGGTCCCACAGGAGGTAGAGCATCCACTCGACCACCTGCTCGGTCGCGGGGGTCGATTTGTAGGGCAGGATGAAAAGGAGATCGATGTCGGAGAAGGGGGCGAGCTCGCCGCGGCCGTAGCCGCCGACGGCGACGACCGAGAGCCGCTCGCCGGCCGTGGGGTTGGCCAGCGGGTAGACCCTGGTGGTGGTGAATTCGTAGAGCGCGCGCACGAGCCGGTCCATGAGCTCGGAAAGGGCGCGCGCCGTGGCCGTGCCCGCGGGCCTCGCCTCGAAGCGCCGGCAGAGCTCGCCGCGCCCCTCCTCAAGCGCGCGCCGCAAGCACGCCAGCACCTCGAGCCGCAGCCTCTCCGCAGGAAGCTCGCGCCCGGCCAGCGCCGCGAGCTCGCTTTCGAGCTCGGGCCCGCTCGCCTTCTCGTACTCGGTGACGACGGCGCTCATCCGGAGCTACCCTCCCTTCCGTCCGCGGCCCTCATGCGCCAGGGGGAAGATAGTACTTTAGCAGGGCTTAAGCATCCCATGCGCATCGCCAGCCGGTTGATTTGGATCAGCGAGCGGCCGAGCGGGCGAAGGCATCCTTAAGTTTCGGCGAGCCTCTAGTGTTGTGGTTCCGACGCTTGATTCGAATCATTGTGTCGGAACCACAACACATCATTATGATTTTGCTGGTGTTCCGGGCCGACGGTTCGGAACGAACCGTGGGAGTCGGAACACTAGCGAGGACGAAGCGATGCGCGCCATGATGCTCCATCGGGCCCACGAGCCCCTGAGGCTCGAAGTCGCCGGTGCGGTGCCGCGGCCCGGGCCTCACGAGGTGCTCATCCGCGTGCACGCATGTGGCGTCTGCCGCACCGATCTCCACATCCTCGACGGCGAGCTCACGCATCCCAAGCTGCCGCTGGTGCCGGGCCACGAGATCGTCGGCACCGTGGTCGAGGCCGGGCCGCAGGTGACGACGCTTGCGGCCGGCGCGCGCATCGGCGTGCCCTGGCTCGGTTGGACCTGCGGCGAGTGCGCCTATTGCCGCTCGGGGCGCGAAAATCTCTGCGCCCAAGCGCGCTTCACCGGCTACGACGTCGATGGCGGCTATGCCGAATATACCGTCGCGCACGAGCGTTTTTGCTTCCCCCTCCCGCCGGAGTATGGCGACGTGGCGGCGGCACCGCTCCTCTGCGCCGGCCTCATCGGCTACCGCGCCTTGCGCTTGGCCGGCGAGGCACCCCGCCTCGGCCTTTATGGCTTCGGCGCCGCCGCCCACATCGCTGTGCAGGTGGCGCGCCACCGCGGTCAGGAGGTCTATGCCTTCACCAAGCCAGGCGATGCGGCCGGCCAGGACTTCGCCCGCGGCCTCGGTGCGGTGTGGGCGGGCGGCTCGGACCGGACCCCGCCCACGCCACTTGATGCCGCCCTCATCTTCGCACCCGTCGGCGCCCTCGTTCCGGCGGCGCTCGCCGCCACGGCGAAGGGCGGCGTCGTGGTCTGTGCCGGCATCCATATGAGCGACATCCCGAGCTTCCCCTATCGCCTCTTGTGGGAGGAGCGCATGGTGCGCTCGGTCGCCAACCTCACGCGCCAAGACGGCGAGGAGTTCCTCGCCATTGCCGCCAAGGTCCCCGTGCGCACGGCAACCGTGCCCTTCCCGCTCGAAGACGCCAACGACGCGCTCGCGCGCCTGCGCGCGGGACGCATCGAGGGTGCCGCCGTGCTGGTGCCGTGAGCGCGCGCATCGATGCGTCCGCACGCTCGCGTCAAGCCGACGCGGCTGCTGCGAGCTTCGAGTGGCGCGTGGTGACGGAGGCGAAGAGGCCAACCGGGCCTCTGGCCAGGCTCGTGGAGCGGACTTGCAGCAACCAGTCATTCGATCGCCTCGTCGGCGCGGGCGAGGAATGACGGCGCTTCGGCCAAGCCGAACGCCTTAGCGGGCTTCAGCTTGACGGCCAGCGGTTGGCGTTCATTCCTCCGCCATCCCGGCGAGACGCATGCCCTCATAAAGCCGCTCGCGCTGTGCCAGGTAGACCGGATGGTTTGACTGGGCATTAGCGCGCAGCGAGGCAATCGTGTTGACAGCCGGATTGGTGCGCAGATAGGCGGCCAGTGCCTCATGCGCCTCCCGGATGGCGCCCTGCATGGCGTAAGTGGCGGTCAAGAATAAATGCGCCGGCGAATATCCGGGGTTGAGCGCGATCGACTTGCGCAGCATCTCGACCGCTTGGCCATCATGACCGAGCAGAAACCGAGCCCACCCGATGCCAAAATGGCCAACGAACAGCAGCGGGTCGCGCGGACTGAGGCGGATCGCGTCCGCAAAGTGCGACAGGGCCTCCTCGCTGCGGCCGGCGAGGGCTTTGGTAATCCCAAGCGTGTTGTAGGCGAGGTGCATGTTCGGATTGAGCCGGATCGCCGCGTCTAATTCGGCGATCGCCTCATCGAAGCGGCTCTGCATTCGGCGCACAAATCCCATGGCATAGTGGCATTGAG
>DASPPM010000049.1:0-4721 GCA_035625535.1 Alphaproteobacteria bacterium | reverse complement strand
GCCTCACGCACCGGCGTGAGATAATCGAGCGGGATTGGAGGGGCGAGACATGTCCGACTACGGCAAACCGGGAAGCGGAATCGGCGCACGGCTCCTGCGCAAGGAGGATGCGCGCCATCTCCACGGCCGCGCCACCTTCGTGGGCGACATAGCCCTCCCCGGGCTCATGGAGGTCGCTTTCCTGCGAAGCCCCCTCGCCCACGCGCGCCTCAAGAGCATCAACGTGCCGCCGACGCTGCGGGAGAACGTCTATACCGCGGGCGAGCTCGCAGGCGTCAAGCCGATGCAGGCCAACAACAGCATCCCGGGCTTCAAGAGCTCCGACTATCCCATCCTGGCCACGGGCAAGGTGCGCTTCGCGGGCGAGCCCGTGGCGCTCTGTCTCGGCGCCTCGCGCGCGGTCGCGGAGGACCGCTGTCAGGCGCTCGCCCTCGACCTCGAGGAGCTGCCTCCCGTGGTCGATGCCTTGGCCGCACGCAAGCCCGGGGCCGCCCTCGTGCACGAGGCGTGGGGCGACAATCTCTTTCTCGTCACCTCGGCCGATACGCGCTTCGACGAGCTCGCCCGCCAGGCGGACGTCGTCGTCAAGCGCCAGTACAAGCTCGCGCGGCAATGCATGGCGCCCATGGAAGGCAAGGGTGCGCTTGCCTATTGGGACGACCGCGCCGACCAGCTCGTCGTCTACGCCTCCACCCAGGTGCCGCACGTCATCCGCACCGGGCTCTCCCTTTGCCTCGGCCTCGACCAGGGCAAGATTCGCGTGATCGCCCCGGACGTGGGCGGCGGCTTCGGCTTCAAATGCATCCTCCAGCCCGAGGAGGTCGCCGTCGCCTTCTTGGCCCTCACGCGCCGCCATCCGGTGCGCTGGACCGAGGACCGGCGCGAGCACCTTGTCGCCGCGGCCAACGCACGCGAGCATCATTACGACGTGACCGCCTATGCCGATCGACGCGGGCGGCTCCTGGCGCTTGACGCCGAGGTCACCGTCGATGTCGGCGCCTATTCGGTGTGGCCCTTCTCGGCCGGGCTCGAGGCCGCCCAGGCCGGCGGCAATTTGCCGGGGCCCTACGCCTTCGACGGCTATCGCTGCAAGACCTATTCGGTTGCGACCAACAAGCCGCCCTTCACGCCCTATCGCGGCGTGGCGCGCCCCGGCGTGTGCTTCGCGATCGAGCTCACCATGGACGCGATCGCGCGCGCGGTCGGGCGCGAGCCCAAGGAGGTGCGCCGCGAGAACCTCGTGCCGGCCTCGGCGATGCCTTACAACAACGTGACGAAGAAGCATTACGACAGCGGCGACTTCGCCAAGAGCCTCGACGTCGCCGCCGAGAAGATCGGGCTCGCCGCCGTGCGCGCGCGGCAGCAGAGTGCCGAGCCGGACGGGCGGCTCATCGGCATCGGCTTCTCGACCTATACCGAGCAGACCGCGCACGGCACCAAGGTCTTCGCCGCCTGGGGCATCCCGCTCGTCCCGGGCTACGAGCAGGCCGCGGTGCGGCTTACCCCCGACGGCGGGCTCGAGGTCCGCGTCGGCGTGCAGTCGCACGGGCAAGGCATGGAGACCACCCTCGCGCAGGTCGCGCATGAGATCCTCGGCATCGATCCCGCCGACGTCAAGGTCGTCCATGGCGATACCGCGCTGACACCCTATTCGACGGGGACCTATGCCTCGCGCAGCATCGTGATGGCGGGGGGTGCCGTGTCGCGCTCCTGCCAGACGCTCGCCGAGCGCATCAAGCGGATCGCAGCGCACCTTCTGCAATGCCGTGCCGAGGAAGTGCGCCTCGTCCGCGGCGAGGCCCACGGGCCGCGCGGGCACGTCACGGTCCGCGAGGTCGCCCACGTGTGGTACCTGAGGCCAGAGAACCTGCCCGAGGAGGTGGACTTGGGCGGGCTCGAGGCCACCGTCGGCTACAAGCCGAAGGTCGACAGCGGCGCCTTCAGCTATGCCACGCACGCGGCCGTGGTCGCGGTCGATCCCGAGATCGGCAGCGTCGAGATCCTCGACTACGTCATCGTCGAGGATTGCGGCACCTTGGTGAACCCGATGGTGGTCGAGGGCCAGACCTACGGCGGCACGGCACAGGGCATCGGCACGGCGCTTTACGAGGAGATGGCTTACGACGGCGCCGGCCAGCCGCTCGCCTCGACCTTGGCCGACTATCTCCTGCCGGGGGCCGCCGAAGTGCCGCGTCTCAGGATGTTCCACATGGAGACACCCTCGCCTTATACCGAGCACGGCATCAAAGGGGTCGGCGAAGGGGGCGCCATCGCCCCTCCCGGCGCCATCGTGAACGCCATCAACGACGCGATCCGTCCCCTGGGTGCGGAGTTGGGCGACATTCCGGTGACCCCGCGCCGCCTCATCGAGGCGCTCATGAAGGCGCGCGCGGGGGCGCAACGGGGAGCGGGCAAGTGAAGCCTGCACCCTTCGACTACGTGGCGGCGGGAAGCCTCGAGGAGGCGGTCGCGGCCCTCGCCGCGGCAGACGGCGAGGCACGTGTGCTCGCCGGCGGCCAGACGCTCGGCCCCATGCTCAACATGCGCCTGGCGATGCCGTCCCGCCTCGTCGACGTGGGCCGCATCGCGTCCTTGAAGCGCATCGGGGAAAGCGGGACCAAGCTCGTCATCGGCTCGGGCGTCACCCACGCGATGCTCGAGGACCGCAGCGACCCCTCGCCGACCGTCCGGCTCATGTGCCAGGTGGCCTCGACCATCGCCTATCGCGCGGTCCGCACGCGCGGCACCATCGGCGGCAGCTTGGCGCACGCCGACCCGGCCGCCGATTGGATCACCGCCCTCACGCTGCTCGACGCCGAGCTCACCATTCTCGGCCCCGCCGGCCGGCGCACCGTGCCCATGCGCGACTTCATGAGGGGCGCCTTTTCGACCGCCCTCGGCCCCGCCGACGTGCTCGAGGCGATCGCAATCGTCAAGCTCTCGCCGCAGGCGCGCTGGGGCTACTGCAAGCTCGCCCGCAAGAGCGGCGAGTTCGCCGACGCGCTCGGCGCCGTGGTCCTCGATCCGGCACGCGCACTCGCCCGCATCGTCGTGGGAGCGCTCGGCGGAGCCCCGCTCTCGCTGCCCGCCCTCGCCGAGCGCGTCGCCCGCGACGGAAGCGCTGCTGCGACCATCGAGCGCGCGCGCGAGGCGGTGGCGGAAGCGGCGCCCGGCCTCGATGCGGTCGATCTCCAGCTTCACGGTGCGGCCGTGCGCCGCGCGATCATCCAGGCACTCGCGTCATGACCAGAATAGCCCTCACCCTCAACGGCAAGCCGGTCGAGGCCGAGGTTGAGCCGCGCACGAGCCTCGCCGATTTCCTGCGCGTGACGCAGCGCCTGACCGGCACGCATCTCGGCTGCGAGCACGGCGTCTGCGGCGCCTGCACGGTGATGATCGACGGTGCGCCCGCGCGCTCCTGCATCGCCTTCGCCATCGCCCTCGAGGGCAAAGACGTGCGCACCGTCGAGGGCTTCGAGGACGATCCCGTCATGACCAAGCTGCGCGAGGCGTTTCACGAGGAGCACGCGCTGCAGTGCGGCTTCTGCACCTCGGGCATGCTGATGACCGCGCGCGACATCGTGACGCGGCTCGCCACCGCCGACGAGAAGCGCATCCGCGCCGAGCTCGCGGGCAACCTCTGCCGCTGCACCGGCTACATGGGCATCGTGAATGCCCTTCTGCGCGTGATGCGCGAGATGCCGGCCGAGGCGCGCCTCGGCAAGACGAGCGCGCCACCAGCTCCGCCCGCCGCCGCGGCCGTCAAGCCGTTCGAGAGCTTCGCTGCGAAGCCCGACTCGACGGCCGCCCCTGCGGCAACGCCCGCGGCCGCCTGGGAGCAGCCGCCCGAGACGGGCTGGACGCGCATCACCGACCGCTTCGTCTTAGCCCTCGCTCCGCAAGCCGCCTGGCAGCTCCTCGGCGACCTTCCGCGCCTCGCGCGCGCGATGCCCGGTGCAGAGCTCACGGCGAGCGACGGCGCCAATCTCGAGGGCCGCATGCGCGTCGCCTTCGGGCCGATGAAGGCGAGCTTCGCGGGCAAGGGCGCGATCGAGCGCGACGCGGCCAGCATGACGGGAGTCCTCCGCGGCGGCGGCAGCGACGAGCGCGGGGGCTCGCGCGCCAAGGGACGCGTCGCCTATCGTCTTCTCCCGGAGGCCTCCGGAGAGGCGACGCGCGTCGAGCTTGCCCTCGACTACCAGCTCCAGGGCCCGCTCGCGCAATTCGCCCGCGTCGGCCTCGTCAAGGACTTCGCCCAGCGCCTCATCGCCGAGTTCGCGCGCAACCTCGAGGCAAGCCTCGCGCGCAAGGGAGAGAGCGCCGAAGCGCCCGTCGCCCCGCTCAGGGCGGGGGCGCTCTTCTGGTCCGTGCTGTGGGCGCGCCTGAAGCGCCTGCTCGGCCTCTCCCCCTGATGGCGGCACTAGGCTTAGGCGTTCTCGATCAATCGCCGGTGCGCGACGCCGAGGCCTATGGCGTGGACGAGATCCTGGTGCTGACCATCTGCCACGAGCCCGAGGCGCGGCGGCACTTCTACCGGCTCACAGCCGAGGCCCTCGGGCTGCCGCCGCGCGCCGGGTAGGGCTAGAGCAATATCCGACGAAGTGGAATCGCCCCCTCACCCAGCTTTGCCTAAGCTCGCTACGCTCGCTAAGGCTGCGCAACCCTCTCCCCCTCGAAGGGGGAGAGGGTAGGGTGAGGGGGCTGCTTCCACCGAAATGGAT
>DASPPM010000048.1:0-5281 GCA_035625535.1 Alphaproteobacteria bacterium | reverse complement strand
TTGATAGGTTTTACCACGGAGGCCACGGAGGGCACGGAGAAGGGAAGGAAGCTTTAGCCGAGAGGAGGCGGAAGGCACGCATGGGATACTTCTTCGTGTCTTCTGCATAAAAATCCTTCTCCGTGGCCTCCGTGCTCCCCGTGGTGGATTCTTTAGTCCCGACGCGTGAGAGGAATTCTCTGATGCCCGAAAGCTCGATCCTGATCACCGGCGTCAAAGGCATGATCGGCTACGCGCTCGCCCGCCGGCTCGCGGCCGCCGGCCGCTCCGTCGTCGGCATGGACCGCGTGGCGCCGCCCGAGGACGAGCTCGGCTATTCTCCCAAGGTGACGCTCGGGCAAGGCATTGCGGCCTATGCCGCATGGCTCAAGGGGAAGACGCGTTGAGCGGGAAGCGGGAGAGGAAGGTCGTCATGGCTGGTCCCGAGGCTGCCTCATCCGGGAATCTCGAGCCCACGCCGCCGGTGCGGTTCGTCGACATCGAGCGCTGCCGACGCGCGATGGGGGAGGCGGGGCTCGACGCCCTCGTCGCGACGGGGGACGAGAATCTCTATTATCTCTCCGGCCATGCGCCCGATTCCGTGCTCGCGCATTTTTACGACACCTGGGACGCGGCCATTCTGCCCCGCGCTTCCGACGCGCCGCCCTGCCTCATCGTCTCCGAATACGACCTCGCCTATTGCGTCACCCACCCGAGCTGGATGCCGGAGCTGCGCGCCTACGGCGCCGAATGGTCGAGTGCGGCGGGCCTGCTCGACCGCATCAACCGCGGCATCGGCGTCGATACCGAGCTGCGCCGGCCCTTGCGCGCTCTTTATCAACGCACGCTCGCCGACCGCGCCCCCAACCTCATCGAGGCGGTCCTCGGCTACGTCCGGGACGAGCTTCAGAAGGGGCCGCTCCGCCTCGGCTTCGACGATTTGCGGCTCGCCGCCGCGGTGCAGGCGAAGCTCGGCAATCGCGTGCAGGCGGTTGACGGCCTGCCGGCCCTGCGCCGCACGCGGCTCGTCAAGACTCCGGCCGAGATCGAGCTCCTGCGCGCGGGGGCGGCGATCAACGACGAGGCGGTCAAGGCCGCAGCGGGTGCCGTCCGCGAAGGCCGGCCATGGTACGACATGGTGCGCGCCTACCGCCGCGCGCTCGACGAGCGCGACGCCAAGCCGTCCGGCGAGCGCGGCATGCTGTTCGGCTCCGGACCGGACGGCAGCTTCGTGCTCGATCACCGCTACGTCGAGCGCAAGCGCTTCGCCCGGGGCGACTCCGTGGTGCTCGATGCCATCTGCACCTACCGCATGTACCATGCCGACATGGCGCGCACGGCGATCGTGGGGGAGCCAAGGAAGCGCCACCGCGAGCTCTACGACGCGGTTCGCCATGCGCTCGAGGCCTCGGAGGCGCGCTTGCGCCCCGGCGTGCATACGGCCGAGGTGCAGAAGGGTGCCGCCGAGGTCCTGGCCAAGCACGGCCTCGAGCCCGGGCTCGCTACCTTGGTCTTCCACCCGATCGGCCTCAACATCTTCGACTACGCCTCCGCCGAGGAGGCGGCGCAAGGCTGGGTGATCGAGCCCTCGACGGCGATGAACTTCGAGGTCTTCTATCGAGATGCGGAGTACGGCGGCATGCACCTCGAGGACACGGTGCTGGTGGGCGAGCGCGGCATCGAGCACCTCTCGCGTTTCCCGCGCGACATGATCGTCGCGGAGACATAGCGCGCGGCGCTCCGGCAACGCGGTTCCGCAGCCATGCAGGACGAACCCGGCAAGACGGGCGAGCTCATCCCGGTCACGCTGCTCACCGGCTTTCTCGGGAGCGGCAAGACGACTCTGCTCGGCAGGCTCTTGCAGAAGCCGGGCATGGCAGAGACGGCCGTCGTCATCAACGAGCTCGGCGAGGTCGGCCTCGACCATCTCCTCGTCGCCAAGGGCGAGGAGAACATGGTGCTGCTCGATTCGGGCTGCCTCTGCTGCACCATCAGCAATTCGCTCAACGAGACGCTCGGCGAGCTTTACTTCCGCCGGGTGCGCGGCGAAATTCCGCGCTTCAAGCGCGCGGTGATCGAGACGACCGGGCTCGCCGATCCCGCGCCGATCCTCCACATGCTGATGACGGACTACTTCGTCTCCGCCCATTATGTGCTCGACGGCATCGTGGCGACCGTGGACGGCCTTCATGGCGAGAGCCAGCTCGACGAGCATCCCGAGGCGATCAAGCAGGCGGCACTCGCCGATCGCATCATCCTGACCAAGGGCGATCTCGCGGGTAGAGGCGCGCTCGCGGCCCTCGGCGACCGCCTCAAGGCGCTCAACCCGACGGCGCCTATCCTCGAGGCCGCCCACGGCGAGCTCGAGCCCGCCCTCATTCTCGAGTTGGGGCTTTTCGATCCCGCGCGAAAGTCGCTCGACGTGCGCCGCTGGCTGCGTGAGGAGGCGCTCGCGGCCGAAGCCGTGGACCACGCTCACGCTGGCCACGATCATGCCGCGCACGACGATGCCGCCCATCGCCACGACGACCGCATCCGCAGCTTCTGCGTCTATCTCGAGGGTCCGGCGAGCTGGCCCGGCTATGCGGCCTGGCTCAAGGCGCTCCGCGCTTTGAGCGGGCCGGACCTCTTGCGCGTCAAGGGCCTCCTCGAGATCGAGGGCGACCCGCGGCCCTATGTGGTGCAAGGCGTGCAGCACGTCTTCAGCCCCCCGCTGCGGCTCGAGGCCTGGCCGTCGGACGACCGCCGCTCGCGCCTCGTCTTCATCACCCGCGGGATTGAGCGTGAGGCGATCGAGGCGACGCTTGCGCTCCTCTCTAAGGGAAGATGATCGGCGGCTCGCCGGTATCACGCCATGCCGCGGGCGGCACGCGGGGGACCCGCTTGCCCGCCGGACCGACTTGAGACACCATTCACGAGACTGTACGGATCAGGGGTCCTGCCCAGGGGGGAATCGATGAGCGCAGCCACAAGCGGCCGCACGCCGGCCAAGCCGTTCTACAAGGTTCTCTATATCCAGGTGCTGTTCGCCATCATCGTCGGCGCTCTCGTCGGCTGGCTGCTGCCCGACATTGCCACCAACGACTGGATCAAGGCGCTCGGCGACGGCTTCATCAAGCTGATCAAGATGGTGATTCCGCCGATCATCTTCTGCACGGTCGTCTCCGGCATCGCTCATATCGAAGACGCGAAGAAGGTCGGCCGGGTCGGCGTCAAGGCGCTCGTCTATTTCGAAGTGGTCTCGACCTTCGCGCTCGTCATCGGCCTTCTCGTCGCCAACCTCGTCCGGCCGGGCGATGGTTTCGGCGGCAAGGCCAACGCCGCGGCGGTGGCCGGATTCGCCAAGCAGGCGAGCGAGACGAAAACCGTCGATTTCGTCCTCAACATCATACCGGACAGCGTCGTGGGCGCGCTCGCGCGGGGCGACATCCTGCAGACGCTTCTCTTCGCGATCCTCTTCGGCTTCGCGCTCATGGCACTCGGCGAGCGCGGCAGGCCCGTGCGCACGCTCGTCGATCAGGTGGCCCACGTCGTCTTCGGCATCATCGCCATCGTCATGAAGGTGGCGCCTTTGGGCGCCTTCGGCGCCATGGCCTATACGGTCGGCAAGTTCGGCACCGGCGCCATTGTGAACCTGCTCGGCCTCATCGGGACGTTCTATCTGACCGCGATCCTCTTCGTCTTCATCGTGCTCGGCGCCATCGCGCGGTTCGTCGGCTTCAACATCTTCAAGTACATCGCCTACATCCGCGAGGAGCTGCTCGTCGTGCTCGGCACCAGCTCGTCAGAGAGCGCTTTGCCCCAGCTCATGGAGAAGCTCGAACGCCTGGGCTGCTCGAAGCCCGTGGTGGGCCTCGTGGTCCCGACCGGCTATTCCTTCAACCTCGACGGCACCAACATCTACATGACGTTGGCGACGCTTTTCATCGCTCAGGCGCTCGGCGTCGAGCTGACGCTCGGACAGCAGCTCACGATCCTTGTCGTGGCCATGCTCACCTCCAAGGGTGCCAGCGGCGTGACGGGCGCCGGATTCATTACGCTCGCGGCGACGCTCGCGGTGGTGAGCCCGGCGCTCGTCCCCGGCATGGCCATCGTGCTTGGGATCGACAAGTTCATGAGCGAATGCCGCGCCTTGACCAACATTACGGGCAACGGCATTGCCGCGATCGTGGTATCCTGGTGGGAGGGCGAGTTGGACCGAGACAAGCTCAACGCGGCACTCTCGAGGCATGTCGACACCTCCGACGTGCAGCTCGCGGTGCGCACCGGCTGAGGCCCCGCGCTCGATGAGATGAGAGGGGAAGGGAAAGCCAATGGAGGCTCCAATGCGGCCGTGGGATGGCATCATCAGCGAGGAGGAGCAGAGGCGTTACCGCGCGGCGGGGTTCGGCCGGCCCTCCGGCATCGGCGCGCGTCCGGGGCTCCTCATCATCGATGTGCAGTACCGCACGGTCGGCACCAGGCCGATGCCGTTCTGGGAGGCGGTCGAGGAGTTCGCCACCAGCTGCGGCGAGACGGCGTGGCGCGCGGTCGCCAACATCGAAAAGTTGTTGAAGCACTTCCGCAAGAACGGCTGGCCGGTGCTCTATCCTTACGTGGCGCCCAAGGAGAAGTTCGACAGCGGCCGGCTCTCGGAGAAGAACCCGGCGCTGATGAAGGTCGCAGAGAAGGGCTACGCGTTCGTGGCCGAGATCGCCCCGCGCGAGTGCGACGTGCTGCTGCCGAAGAAGCATCCGAGCGCCTTCTACGGCACGCCGCTCGCGAGCTACCTCATCGACCTCGGGGTCGACACGCTCTTCGTCACCGGCTGCACGACGAGCGGCTGCGTGCGCGGCTCGGTGGTCGACGCCTTCTCCTACAACTTCCGCGTGGTCGTGCCCCACGACTGCGTCTATGACCGGAGCGAGGTCTCGCACGCGGTCAACCTCTTCGACATGTCGGAGAAATACGCCGACGTCATGACGCTCGGCGAGGCGCTCGCACTGCTCGGGCCGCTCGAGCGCAAGGCGCACAAGCGGGCGGCCGGCTGAGCGGCGTGACGACGTGAGCGCCCCCGGAGAGCCGCGCGCGCGAAGCTCCCCCTCGGCTGCCGAGCGGCACTGGGACCGCGAGGCGGACGTGGTCGTGCTGGGCTCGGGTGCCGCGGCCTTGAGCGCAGCCCTTGCGGCGGCCGTGGGCGGGGCCCGCGTCATCGTGCTCGAGAAAGCCGCGGTCTTGGGCGGCACCACCGCCATGTCGGGGGCGGGCACCTGGGTCCCGGCCAACCACCACATGCTCGCGGCCGGGATGGCCGACTCGAAGG
>DASPPM010000047.1:0-6774 GCA_035625535.1 Alphaproteobacteria bacterium | reverse complement strand
GATGGTGCAATGCTGCCAGCGGGTGCGCGTGAGGCTCTTGTGCGGGATCAGACGTGCTGCTCGATGAATTGGATCGCGTCCTTGACGGTAACGATCTTCTCCGCAGCCTCGTCCGGAATCTCGCAACCGAATTCTTCCTCGAAGGCCATCACGAGCTCGACGGTATCCAGGCTGTCGGCACCGAGATCGTCGATAAAGCTGGCGCTCTCGGTGACCTTCCCCTCATCGACCCCGAGGTGCTCGACGACGATCTTCTTAACGCGCTCGGCAACGTCACTCATGTGCTTGACCCTCGTTAGCCGCCGAATCCCCGGAAGGATCCGCGGTAATGAAGCCTCCCCGCTTGCGCCCTCGGCCGGCAAGCCCAGGAACGAAAGCGGGGTTCTCTAACATATTTCCGGGGGGCTTGGCCAGCCGGCTCGGACCCCGGAGAGGGGCCTGCCTAGAGCATGGCCATGCCGCCATTCACGTGCAAAGTATGTCCCGTGATATAAGCCGCCTCCTCGCTGGCGAGAAACGCCACGGCGGCAGCCACTTCGGCCCCCGTGCCCAGGCGGGCAAGCGGCACGCGGGAGAGGATCATCTCGCGCTGCCTGTCGTTGAGCACCCGGGTCATGGGCGTGTCGACGAATCCCGGCGCCACGCAATTCGCGGTGATGTTGCGCGGGGCCATCTCGATGGCAAGCGCCTTGGTGAGGCCGACAAGCCCCGCCTTGGCCGCGACGTAGTTCGCTTGGCCCGCGTTTCCCGTGGCCCCCACCACCGAGCCCACGTTGATGATGCGTCCCCAGCGCTTGCGCATCATGCCGCGCAGCGCAGCGCGCACGAGCCGGAAAGCGGCGGTCAGGTCGATCTCGATCACCTGCAGCCATTCCTCGTCGCGCATGCGCGCCACGAGCCCGTCGCGCGTGATTCCCGCATTGTTGACGAGGATGTCGATCGAGCCCATGGCGGCTTCGGCCGCCTTGGCGAGCGCCTCGATGCTCTGCGCATCGTCGAGCCGGCAAGGGAAGGCGAAGGCGCGCTCGCCGAGCTCGCCCTTGAGCGCCTCGAGCGCCTCCGTCCGCGTGCCCGAGAGTGCCACCACGGCACCCTGCGCGTGAAGCGCCTTGGCGAGCGCGTTGCCGATGCCGCCGGTGGCCCCGGTCACGAGTGCGGTCTTCCCTGTCAGATCGAACACGCCCCGCTCCTGCTCTTGCTCTTCGGTTCAAACGGTCTTGAGAAAGGCATCTATATCGGCAGGCGTCTGGATCGACACGGCAGTCATCTCGCGCGCGATGCGCCGCGTCAATCCCGAGAGCACCTTGCCCGAGCCGATCTCGACGATGGTATCGACCTCGTCTTTTTTCATCGCCAGAACGCACTCGCGCCAGCGCACGCGGGCGGTCACCTGGGCGACGAGCAGGTTGCGGATCGCGAGCACGTCGCTCACCGCGCTCGCGGTCACGTTGGCGATGAGCGGGACGGCCGGCGCCTCCATGGCGACCGTGGAGAGAGCCTCTGCCATCGCCTCGGCGGCCGGCTGCATGAGCGAGCAATGGAAGGGAGCGCTCACCGGCAGCATGAGGGCGCGCGCAGGCCCGCGCTCGCCGGCGAGCTTGACAGCGCGCTCGACCGCGCTCTTGTGCCCGCTTACCACCACCTGACCCGGCGCATTGTCGTTGGCAATGGCCAAGACCTCGTCTTCCGCCGCGTCCTTGACGATCTCCTCGGCCTTGGCGAGATCGACGCCAAGGAGGGCCGCCATCGCGCCCTCGCCCACGGGCACGGCCTTCTGCATGGCCTGCCCGCGGGCCTTGAGCAGGCGGGCCGCGTCCGCCAGCATGAAAGTGCCGGCGGCGGCAAGGGCCGAGTATTCGCCGAGCGAATGCCCCGCCACGCATGCGGCTCCCTGCGGCAGGGCGAGCGCGCCATCCTTTGCAAGCACGCGGTACGCAGCCATGCTCACGGCCATGAGCGCCGGCTGGGCGTTCTCCGTCAGCGTGAGCTCGCGCTCCGGCCCTTCGAACATGAGCTTCGAGAGCCTTTGATTGAGCGCCTCGTCCACTTCCTCCAGCACGAGGCGGGCCGCCTCGAAGGCCTGGCAAAGCTCACGGCCCATACCGACGACCTGGGAACCTTGTCCAGGAAAGACGAACGCTCGTGCCATTGGCACCGATGGGGTTGACGCTTCCGCCGGCCCGCCGGCCGGATCGGGGCAGGACTCATAACGCCAAACGCGCTCGTGTCAAGCAAAGCCGCGCGCCGTATTTTCGCCCCTCCTCCGGCGCTAGCGGCTGCGATTGGCGGTTCCGCCGTCGACGGTCACGATCGTCCCGCTTACGTAAGACGAGCGCGGAGAGGCAAGAAAGGCCACCACATCCGCAACCTCGCGCGGCTCGCCCATGCGGCCGAAGGGCAAATCCATCGACTCCTGGAACTCGCGCCAGCGCTCCGGCGTGCCGTAGGCCGACTGGCTCCAACCGCGCAGCATCATGATGGCCCGCTCCGTCGCGATGAGGCCGGGATTGACGCCCACGACGCGGATACCGAAGTCGGGCCCTTGCGCCCCGAGCGCGCGCGTGAGCCCCATGAGGCCGGCGTTGCCAGCACTCCCGAGCACATAGCGCGCGTTGGCGCGCTCGCCCGCCATGCCGATGACGTTGATGATCACGCCGTGCCCGCGCTTGCGCATGGCGGCGAAGACGAGCCGGCAGATGTTGATATAGCCGAAGACCTTGAGGTCCCAGGCGTCGCGCCAGAGCGCCTCGTCCACCTCCTCGATCCCGCCCGGCGGGTTCGAGCCCGCGTTGTTGACGAGAATGTCGATGGGACCGGCGGTCTCGACGAGGCGGCGCTGCTCCTCGGAATGCTTGAGGTCCGCGCGATGAGCCCGCGCCTCGATCTGGTGACGGCTGCGAAGCACGTCCGCGAGTGCTCCGAGCGCTGCCTCGTCGCGCGCGGCGAGCTCGAGGTGGCATCCCTCCGCAGCCATGCATTCGGCAATGGCGCGGCCGATGCCCTTGCTTGCGCCGGTGATGAGGACGCGCTTGCCGCTGAGCCCAAGATCCATCTTGCCCCTCCCTGAGCGCCGGAACGCGATTATTCTACGCGAATTCCGAGCCGCGACGATGCGAATTGCCAATCGCCCCGGCGCGTAGGAGATTGGCGCCGGAGCGTCGGGCACATGGTGGCTCAAACCGCGGGGCGAGTGCTGATGCCGGAGCCAAGCGTCGATGTCTCGCAAGCCGCGCCACCGATGCAAAGCGTGCTGTCGCGCGCAGCATCCGAGGGAGGCTTCGCCCTCGCCTCGCTCGCTGCCATGCTTCTCGCGCATTGCGCGGCCCTCTTTCCGCATGAATATGCGCACTCGTTCATGGCCTACGCGCTGGGCTACAAGAGCAATCCTTGCATCATTCACCTGGGCGGCACGAGCCTCGCCAACCTCGTCCTGCTGACCGAGGCCAATGAGCATGTCGACTACGCCCCCATATTCGCTGCGGGCGCGGGCTGGGCCGTCGCCTTGATCGGATTCGCAGGGCCGGGAATCGGCAACGGCGCCATGTATATCCTCTCGCTCCTCCTCTTGCGGATGCGGCGCGTGCGCGAGAGCACCGCGCTCCTCATGCTGGTCTTCTGGTTCAACCTCATGAACGCGGGCAACTTCTACGACTACGTGCCGATCCGCACGTTCGCGCGCAATGGCGACATGGGGCATATCACCGAAGGCCTCGGCATGCCCGAATGGCTGGGCCTCATCGTGTTCGGCATTCCGACCGCGGTTGCCCTGTGGTGGCTTTTTGGACATACGCTTCCGCTCGCGCTCGCGCGCCTCGCGCCGCATTCGGCCTTCCGCCGCGGGCTCATCGTCACGCTGAGCGTTCTGGTCGTCTTCGGCTTCTTCGGGCTTGCCGGATGGCGCGGTTACGGCGCCAGCTCGCATGCGCTCTCCCTTGCCTCGCTCGCGCTTATACCCGTCATGCTTGTCGCCTGCTGGCCCGAGCGCCGCTGGATGCTGAGGCGCTGGCAAGGCGTTCGTGACGCTCCGGCAAAGCGCTAGCCTCGCCGGCAAAAACCGATACGGAGCCGTGACTTACCGTGCTTGCCTCGGGCGGGCTTTTGTGTATGATGCGCCCCCTTGTCGCTCCTTGCCGGCCATGGCCGGCTAGGCCCGGGCGGCTCGCCGGACCCTGAGGCTCGGCGGAGCGCCGGGCCGCAAAAAAGCCAGAAGGAGTTAAAATTTGGCCTACTACGAGAGCGTGTTCATCGCGCGCCAGGATGTTTCGTCCGCCCAAGTGGACGGCCTGGCGGACGGCTTCGCCAAGATCATCCAGGAGCAAGGCGGCAAGGTCACCAAGAAGGAATATTGGGGCCTGCGCAACCTCGCCTTCCGCGTCAAGAAGAACCGCAAGGGGCATTACGTGCTCTTCAACCTCGACGCGCCCGCCGCGGCGGTCAAGGAGATGGAGCGCAACATGCGCATCAACGAGGACATCATCCGCTTCCTCACGGTGCGCGTGGAGGCGTTAGAGGAAGGCCCCTCCGCGGTGATGCAGAGCAAGGGACGCGAAGGCCGCGAGGGTGGCCGCTTCCGCGACGACGAGGGTCGCCGCTTCCGCGACGACGAAGGCCGCCGTTTCCGCGATGACGAGGGGCGCCGCTTCGGCGGAGGCCGGCGTCCGCCCCGCGCCGAGGCCGGCGACAACCCAGTTCCCACTCCCGAGGGAGATGCACAATGAACACGGGCGCTCCCCGCCGTCCCTTCTTTCGCCGCCGCAAGAGCTGCCCCTTCTCGGGGCCGCACGCGCCGAAGATCGACTACAAGGACGTGAAGCTCCTGCAGCGCTTTGTCTCGGAGCGCGGCAAGATCGTGCCCAGCCGGATCACGGCGGTCTCCACCAAGAAACAACGCGAGCTCGCGCGGGCGATCAAGCGCGCGCGCTTTCTCGCGCTCTTGCCCTACCTCATTCAATGAGAGCGCGGGAGCGGTCGCGCGTGCGATGAATGTCCGCAGCCATCATCTTCGCCCTCGGGAGCGGCGCCCTCAGCGCCGTATTCTACGCCTCCGCACTCACCGGTGCTCGGGGCGGGATGATATTCATGTTCCTGGTCCAGTTGCCGCTCTTCCTCGTCGGGCTCAGCCGGGAGCAAGGGTGGAGAGGTGCGGCACTCGCGGGCGGCGCGGGCACGCTCGCGATTGCGCTCACCGCCGGAGCGTGGGGTGCGGGCAACTATGCGATCGCCGAGGCGGTACCCGCCATCGTCTTGATGCGCCAGGCGAGCTTGAGCCGCAGTCAAGCCGATGGGCGCATCGAGTGGTATCCCGCCGGCCGCCTTCTGGTCTGGCTCAGCCTCTACGCCGCGGCCGTGCTCCTTGCCTTCATGCTCTATTACATGAACACCGAGGGTGGGCTGGAGGGAGAGCTGCAGCGCGGCATGGTCGCCTTCTTCCAAAGTATCGAGGTCAGCCTTCCGCCGGAGGCGGAGCGGCTGCTGGATGCCCTCGTCGGGATCATGCCGGGCCTGGGGGGAGCCAGCTGGCTCCTCATCACCGCCGGCAACGCGGTTCTCGCCCAAGCGCTCTTGCAGCGCTTCGGGCACAACCTGCGCCCCGGCGTCGAACTCACCTCGCTCGCACTCCCGTGGTGGCTGGCACTTGCCGTGGCCGTCACCGCGGCAGTCGGATTGCTGGCCTCGGACGGCATAAGCTTCGCGGCACGGAACCTATGCTTCGTCCTGACCGTGCCCTATTTCTTTGGCGGACTAGCGTGCCTCCATCTGCTCGCGCGGCGCCGGGGCGCCGGCCCGCGCATGATGGGGCTGCTTTATATGGCGCTGGCGATCGCCATCGTCTTCTTGACGTGGCTCGCGGTCATGGCGATCGCGGGCCTTGGACTCATTGATCAGGTGGCCGGCTTGAGACGGCGCCTCGCTCGACCGCACGATCGGTCGGACGGAAGTTGGGAGTGAGTGTTATGGACGTCATCCTGCTCGAGCGCGTCGAAAAGCTGGGAAAGATCGGTGACGTGGTCAAGGTCAAGCCGGGCTACGCGCGCAACTACCTCCTGCCGCAAAAGAAGGCGCTGCGCGCGACCAAGGCGAACCTGGAATATTTCGAGACGCAGCGCACGCAGCTCGAAGCGCTCAACGAGGCGAAGCTGAAGGAGGCCGGCGGCATCTCGGGCCAGCTCGACGGCCTTACCGTTACGCTCGTGCGCCAAGCGAGCGAGACCGGCCAGCTCTATGGCTCGGCCTCCGCGCGCGACATCGCCGAGGCCGTCGCCGCCGCGGGGCATAAGGTCGAGCGCCGCATGGTCAAGCTCGACCAGCCGATCAAGGCGCTCGGCCTATTTCCCGTCCGCATAGCCCTCCACCCCGAGGTCGTCGTCACGGTCACCGTGAACGTGGCGCGCTCGCCCGAGGAGGCCCAGCTCCAGATCGAACGCGGCGGTGCCATCATCGGCGTCGCCGAGCCGGCGGCCGAGCAAGCGCCGACGGAGGTCGGGGCCGGCGAGCCCTCCGCCGCGGGGCCCCCTCCGTCCTGAGAACGCGAGGAGCGGCCGCGCTCCGCTCTGTACAGGGCGGCAAAGAGTCTGCAAGATGGCGCTCGAGAGCCGCTCGCGGCGGAGCGGCTGAGCCTGTCGCCGCCGCGCGGAAAGAACAAAGCATGGGAGAGGGCCATGCTGCTCCGTCACATCCTAAAGCGGCTGGTCCGCCTAGGCACGCTCAGGGTGGTCGATGCGAATGGCCGTGCCTATCGCTTCGGCGAGGGCGGCGGGCGATCCTCGGCGATAC
>DASPPM010000046.1:0-15894 GCA_035625535.1 Alphaproteobacteria bacterium | reverse complement strand
ACCGCGTTGGTGATGCGGGCCGCCGCGAGCCTGAGGCCGTCGGTCGCCTCGGCGCGGTAAGCGCCCTTGGCAAAGCCGAACTTGGCGAGCGTGGCATAGAGGAGATCGCCGGCGTAATCGCCGGTGAAGGGGCGGCCGGTGCGGTTGGCTCCCTTGAGGCCGGGGGCCAGGCCGACGACGAGAAGCCGCGCGTCGGCGGCGCCGAAGGAAGGCACGGGCGAATTGTGAAAATCCGGAAAGCGCATGCGATTGCGCCTGCGGAATGCCGCAAGCCGCGGACAGAGGCGACAGTCGCGGCGCGGCTCGCGCATGTCGCCGCTCCGGGCGGGACCTCAATCGGTGCCGTACATGTCGTCGCGGTCGTCGTTCCGTCGGGCGTTCTCGCGCATGTTCTCCCGCATGCTCTCGCGCATGTTCTCCCCTGGCTCGCGGTGATGGTGCATGCGCTGGATCTGAGGCGCGAGATCCTGCAGCTCGACGAAGCTGTCGGCCTGGCGCCGCAGCTCGTCGGCCACCATGGGCGGCTGCGAGCGGATCGTGCTGACCACGGACACGCGCACGCCCTTGCGCTGCACCGCCTCGACGAGCCGGCGGAAGTCGCCGTCGCCCGAGAAGAGCACGATATGGTCGAGCCGGTCGGCCATCTCCATCACGTCGATGGCGAGCTCGATGTCCATGTTGCCTTTGATCTTGCGCCGGCCCATGGCGTCGGTGAACTCCTTCGTCGGCTTGGTCACCATGGTGTAGCCGTTGTAGTCGAGCCAGTCGACGAGCGGCCGGATCGGCGAGTACTCCTGGTCCTCGACGAGGGCCGTGTAGTAGAAGGCGCGCACGAGGTTGCCCTTCGTCTGGAAGAGCTCGAGCAGTCGCTTGTAGTCGATGTCGAACCCGAGCGAACGGGCCGCCGCATAAAGGTTCGAGCCGTCGATGAAGAGCGCAATGCGCTCGTTGGGATAGAAATGCATTTTTCAATACCCGCTGCAAAATCGACAAGAGCCGCCAGAGGCAACCGGCAAAGGACACCCCGTGCGCGGTCGCGTCTGGTACGTGGCCGTCAGTTAGGTAATGATCAAATGCGCCGCTGGCAAGCCAAAAAACGAAAGTCCGCCTCGACATGATTCTCATCGCGCTCGGCGCCAACTTGCCCACGGAGCGCTTCGGCGAGCCGCGCGCGGCTTGCGAGGCGGCGCTCGCGGAGCTCGAGGCGCGCGGCATCCGCGTGGTGCGGCGCTCGCGCTGGTACCGCTCGCGGCCGGTGCCGCCGTCGGGCCAGCCGGATTACGTGAACGGCGTCGTCGCCGTCGAGACCACGCTCGATCCTAGAGCCTTGCTCGCCGAGCTCCACAGCATCGAGGCGGCCTTCGGGCGCGAGCGGCGCGAGAAGGGCGCGGCGCGGACGCTCGATCTCGATCTCATCGCCTATCATGAGCGCGTGAGCGATGGCGGCGCGGGCGAGCCCGTGCTGCCCCACCCCCGCCTGGCGAGCCGCGCCTTTGTCTTGCGGCCTCTCAGCGACGTGGCACCCGATTGGCGCCATCCGGCGAGCGGCCGCACGCTCGCCGAGCTCCTCGCCGACCTCGACCCGGAGGCGCCGGCGCTCCCCCTCTGAGCGGCCCTTAAGGCACGGAAATCCCCGCAAATCCTCGCCTTTGCCTTGCTTTGGGCCTGCCCAACCCATATATTGATCAATTCATTTTGCCGGATGGTGGAGAGACTCGAAGATGGCTCGCGTAACCGTAGAAGATTGCGTCCTCAAGGTTCCCAACCGCTTCGAGCTCGTCATGCTCGCGGCACACCGCGCGCGCGACTTGGCCGCCGGGGCGGCGCTTACGGTCGATCGGGACAACGACAAGAACCCGGTCGTGGCGCTGCGCGAGATCGCGGACGAAACGCTGGGCATCGATACCCTCAAGGAGAATGTCGTCAAGGGCATGCAAAAGCTGGTCGAGCCCGACGAGCCCGAGGAGGAGGAGATGGACGCGCTTGCGGCCCAGCAGCTCGCGGCGGCGGGCGGCGAGCTCGCGGGCGGTGCGGCCGAGGCCGAGGAGGAGGGCGAGGGCGAGGACGAGCTCCTGGCCGAGGTCGAGGATATCGAGGCGGACTCCGGGGCGGAAGCCGGGGAGGGGTCCGAACGGGACGCGGGGTGACCGCGCCCAGCGCCATGGCGGCACGCGACTTGCCGTGGCGCGGCCTTTGTCCTGCCTTCGCTGAGCCGAGCCTAGATCCGGCGCCGCCCGGCGCGGGAGCGCGGGCGTCATGATCCGTCAATACGAGCTGGTCGAGCGGGTCAAGTCCTACGATCCCCACGCGGACGAGGACAAGCTGAACCGCGCCTACGTCTTCTCGATGAAGGCGCACGGCAGCCAGAAGCGCGAGTCGGGCGACTCCTACTTCTCCCACCCTCTCGAAGTCGCGGGCATCCTGACTCGCTACAAGCTCGACGACGACACCATCGTCACCGCACTCCTCCACGACACGGTCGAGGACACCCTTGCCACCCTTCCCGACATCGAGCGCCGCTTCGGCCCCGAGATCGCCCGCCTCGTCGACGGCGTCACCAAGCTCTCGCGCATCGAGCTGCAATCGGAGGCGAGCCGACAGGCCGAGAACTTCCGCAAGCTGCTCCTCGCCATGTCCGAGGACATCCGCGTGCTGCTCGTCAAGCTCGCGGACCGGCTCCACAACATGCGTACCCTGCGCTACATCCAGGACGCCGAGCGCCGGCGCCGCATCGCGCGCGAGACGATGGACATCTACGCGCCGCTCGCCGAGCGCATCGGCATGCACGACATCAAGGATGAGCTCGAGGATCTGGCGTTCGCCGAGCTCAATCCCGATGCCCGCGAGTCGATCGTCGCCCGCCTCAAGTTTCTGCGCGAGCAGGGCGGCGATCTGGTCGAGCGCATCATCAAGGAGCTGACGAGGATTCTGCGCGAGGAGGGGCTCGTGGCCCAGATCAAGGGACGCGAGAAGCAGCCTTACTCGATCTGGCGCAAGATGCAGAAGCGCAACGTCGCCTTCGAGCAGCTCTCCGACATCATGGCCTTCCGCATGGTGGTCGAGACGGTGGCCGATTGCTATAAGGCGCTCGGCATCCTGCACAGCCGCTACCCGGTCGTCCCCGGACGCTTCAAGGACTACATCTCGCTGCCCAAGCCGAACGCCTACCGCTCGCTCCACACCGGCGTCTTCGGCCCCGAGAAGCAGCGCATCGAGATCCAGATCCGCACGCGCGAGATGCACGAGGTCGCCGAGAACGGCGTTGCCGCGCATTGGGAATACAAGCAGGGCACGCCGACCGACGGCAAGCGCTACCGGTGGCTGCGCGAGCTCCTCGACATCCTCGAGCACGCAGCCAGCCCGGACGAGTTCCTCGAGCACACCAAGCTGGAGATGTTCCGCGACCAGGTATTCTGCTTCACGCCCAAGGGCGACCTGATCGCGCTGCCGTTCGGCGCCACCCCGGTCGACTTCGCCTACCAGATTCACTCCCAGATCGGCGATACCTGCGTCGGCTGCAAGATCAACGGGCGCATGATGCCGCTCCGGACACTCCTCAAGAACGGCGACCAGGTGGAGATCGCCACCTCGCGGACCCAGACGCCGTCGCCGGAATGGGAGCGCTTCGTCGTCACCGGCAAGGCGCGCGCGCGCATCCGGCGCTTTATCCGCACGCAGCGTCGCGAGGAATATCTGACGCTCGGCCGCAGCATCCTCGAGAAGGCGTTCCGCCAGGCCGGCTACGACTTCACCGAGAAAGGGGTCGAGGGCGTCCTCAAAATCTTCAAGGCCGAGGATGCCGAGGACCTGATCGCGAGCGTCGGCGAGGGCCTTCACACCAGCCGCGAGGTGCTCCACGCGGTCTATCCCGGCCTCAAGCAGCAGGTCGCGCGCGAGGGCCGCAACGCCAAGGTGGTCCCCCTCGCCAAGGCGCGCCTCCGCCGCGACCAGGCGGCCGAGAACGCGGTGCCCATCAAGGGCCTCATCCCGGGCATGGCGATCCATTACGCCGGCTGCTGCCATCCCCTGCCCGGCGACCGCATCGTCGGCTTGGTCACCACGGGAAGAGGGGTCACCATCCATACGATCGACTGCGCGACGCTCGAGCGCTACAGCGACGAGCCCGAGCGCTGGCTCGATGTCGGCTGGAATTCCGACACGGCCGAGGCCGACGGGCGCGTCGGGCGCATCACCGTGGTGGTCGCGAATGAGCCCGGCACCCTCGGCGAGCTCACCACGCTCATCGGCAAGCAGAAGGGCAACATCACCAATCTCCGCATAACCAACCGCTCGACCGAGTTCTTCGAGATCAGCGTTGACATCGCGGTACAGGACCTGCGGCATCTCAGCAACATCATGGCGGCGCTCCGCGCCTCGCCGGCGATCAATTCCGTCGAGCGCGCGCGCGGTTGAGGCACCAGGAAGAGGGAGCGGGAGCGAGAGCAATGAAGCGTTATCTCCGTCTCGGCGTGAACATCGATCACGTGGCGACCATCCGCAACGCGCGCGGCGGGCGCCATCCGGACCCCGTGCGCGCCGCGCGGCTCGCCGCGACCGCGGGTGCCGACGGGATCACGGCGCACCTGCGCGAGGATCGCCGCCACATCTCGGACGAGGACATCCTGCGCCTGAGCCGCGAGGTCGATCTGCCGCTCAACCTCGAGATGGCGGCGACCGATGAGATGCTGAAGATCGCACTCAAGCACAAGCCGCACGCGGTCTGCATCGTGCCGGAGCGGCGCGCCGAGGTCACCACCGAAGGCGGGCTCGATGCAGCGGGTGGCCATGATCATCTCGCGCGCTTTGTCCGCGAGATGACGGCCGCGCGCATCCGCGTCTCGCTCTTCATCGACCCCGATCCCGCCCAGCTCGATGCCGCGAAGGCTCTCGGCGCACCCGTGGTCGAGCTTCACACGGGCGCCTATTGCGGGGCCGACGGTCAAGCGCGCGCGCGCGAGCTCGACCGCCTCGTGGCCGCTGCGCGGCACGCGGACGCGATCGGGCTCGAGTGCCACGCCGGGCACGGCCTCTCCTTCGAGACGGTCGGCCCGGTCGCGGCGATCGCGACGATCGTCGAGCTCAACATCGGCCATTTCCTCGTCGGCGAGGCGATCTTCGGCGGGCTCGACCAGGCGATTCGCCGCATGCGCGCGCTCATGGACAAGGCGCGCGCGGAGGCCGCCGGCGAGAAGAGCGCCTGAGCGGAGCGCCCGCGTGATCGTCGGCATCGGCAGCGACCTCATCGACATCCGCCGCATCGAGCGCACGCTTGAGCGCTTCGGGGACAAGTTCATCACGCGCATCTTCACCGACCTCGAGCGCGCCAAGTGCGAGCGCCGCCGCACGCGCGCGGCGAGCTACGCGCGGCGCTTCGCCGCCAAGGAGGCCTGCTCCAAGGCGCTCGGCACGGGCTTCCGCAAGGGCGTCTTCTGGCGCGACATGGGGGTCGTCAACCTCGCCTCGGGGCGGCCCACCATGAGCCTCACGGGCGGCGCCTCCCGGCGCCTCGCCGAGCTCATCCCGCCCGGCATGGAAGCGCGCATCGACGTGACCCTGACCGACGAGCCCCCCCTCGCCGAGGCCGTGGTGATCATCTCCGCAGTACCGCGCGCGGCCGAGGGCTGAGGCGGGGCGAACACCCTTCGGGCGGGGCCTGCGCTGGCCGGGAAGTGGCTTGACAGAGCGGCCTTCGGCTGGCTTGATCCAGCGGGCCGCAGAGGGGCGGATTTTCGCGAGAATCATGGCATGTCAGAGAGTTACCGGCCAAAGCTCATGACCAGGAAAAAAACCGCGACCCTCTGGGAAACGGTCAAGACGGTGGTCTACGCCGTGCTGATCGCCCTCGCGATCCGCACGGTCGCCTACGAGCCTTTCAACATCCCCTCGGGCTCGATGATCCCTACGCTCCTGGTGGGCGATTATCTCTTCGTCTCGAAATTCTCCTACGGCTACAGCAGATACTCGCTTCCCTTGGGGCTGCCGCTCTTCTCGGGGCGCCTCTTGTTCACCTCGCCCAAGCGCGGCGACGTCGTCGTCTTCAAGCTGCCGCGCGACCCCAAGGTCGATTACATCAAGCGCGTGATCGGCCTGCCGGGCGACCGCATCCAGGTCATCCGCGGCGTTCTCCACATCAACGGCGGGCCGGTCAAGCTGGAGCACACCTCGGACTACGTGACGGACGAGGACGGCTACGAGACGCGCGTGCCGCGGTTCATCGAGACGCTGCCGGGCGGCGTGCGCCATCCGATCCTCAAGCTGACCGACGAGGGACCGCTCAACAATACCGGCGAGTACGTGGTGCCGCCGGGCGAGTACTTCATGATGGGCGACAACCGCGACAACTCGCTCGACAGCCGGACCACCCAGGTCGGCTACGTGCCGGCCGAGAATCTGGTCGGCCGCGCCGAGTTCCTCTTCTTCTCCACCGACGGCAATGCCTCGCTCTGGGAAGTCTGGAAGTGGCCGTTCGCCATTCGCTACGGGCGGCTCCTCGAGGCGATTCACTAGACGTGGCGGAGGCGCGTGCCGCCAAGCTGAGGGCGCTCGAGGACGCGCTCGGCCATAAATTCAAGCGACTCGAGCTCCTCGATCAGGCGCTGACCCACCGCAGCGCCGTCAAGGCCCACGGCAAGGTGCCCGAGGGCTACGAGCGGCTCGAATTCCTCGGCGACCGCGTGCTTGGCCTCCTTGTCGCCGAGTTCCTCGTCCACCGCTTTCCGCGCGAGCAGGAGGGAGAGCTGACGCGCCGGCACACCGCACTCGTGCGCCGCGATTCGCTCGTGCGCGTGGCCCGCGGCATCGCCTTGGGCGACAACCTCAGGCTCTCCAAGGGCGAGGCCGAGGCGGGCGGGCGCAAGAGCCCGACGCTGCTTGCCGATGCCTGCGAGGCGGTGATCGCAGCACTCTATCTCGACGGCGGCCTCGAGGTGGCGCGTCCCTTCATCGAGCGCCATTGGAGCCCGCTCATCGAGGAGGACGAGACGCCGCCGCGCGACGCCAAGACGGCGTTGCAGGAGTGGGCGCAGGGCCAGCGCTTGCCGCTCCCCGTCTACCGCACCGTGGCGGTCGAGGGGCCGTCGCACGAGCCCATGTTCACCATCGCCGTCTCGGTCGAGGGCCTGCCGGCCGCCGAGGCGCGCGGTCGCTCGAAGCGCGCGGCCGAGCAGGCCGCGGCGACGCGCCTTTTGGCGAGCGTCAAGGACGCGGCGCGTGGCTGAGACGAGGAAGGCGGGCGGCGAGCCGAGCGGAAAGAGCGCGGGACAAGGAGGCTCGGCCGAGACGGAGACGCGCTGCGGCTTCGTGGCGATCCTGGGCGCTCCCAATGCCGGCAAGTCGACTCTCGTCAATACCCTCGTCGGCGCCAAGGTGTCGATCGTGACGCCCAAGCCCCAGACGACGCGCATGCGCACGATCGGCATCGCGATCGTGGGCTCGACCCAGCTCATCCTCGTCGACACGCCGGGAATATTCGCGCCGCGCCGGCGGCTCGACCGCGCCATGATCGCGGCCGCCTGGCAAGGGGCGAGGGACGCCGATGCGGTCTGCCTGCTCGCCGATGCCGCCCGCGGCTACGACGAGGACACGCGGCGCATCGCCGCCTCCCTCAAGGAGGCCGGGCGCAAGGTAGTGCTCGTGCTCAACAAAATCGATCGGGTCAAGAAGCCCTCGCTCCTTGCGTTGGCGGACGAGCTCAACCGCGAGGGCATCTTCACGGAGAGCTTCATGGTCTCGGCCTTGACCGGCGACGGTGTCGCGGACTTGCGCGCTTTCCTCGCGGACCGCATGCCGCGCGGGCCGTGGCTCTATCCCGAGGACCAGCTCTCCGATCTTCCTTTGCGCCTGCTTGCCGCCGAGCTCGTGCGCGAGCAGGTGTTCCTCCAGCTCCGTCAGGAGCTGCCCTATGCGAGCGCCGTCGATGTCGAGAGCTGGGAGGAGTTCGAGGACGGCAGCGCCAAGGTGAGTGCGGTGATCTACGTGGAGCGCGAGGGCCAGCGGCCCATCCTGCTCGGCAAGGGTGGGGCGCGCATCAAGGCGATCGGCCTGGCCGCGCGCGAGGAGCTGGAGCGGCTCCTCGGCCGCCGCGTCCACCTCATGCTGCACGTGAAGGTAGAGGAGGATTGGCAGGAGCGGCCCGAGCTCTACCGCGCGCTCAGGCTCGATTTCGAGGTGTGAGGGAAGGCCGGCACCAGCGAAGCCTTAGGCGGCGCAGACGCTAGCCGCGGTACGCGCGCGCCGCCGGACCTGGCAGGTTCGCCCCGATGGCGATGCCACCGATGATGAGCGCCATGGCGCCGAGGAGGGAGAGGCTGAGCGGCTCGCCGAGCGTGAGGGCTGCGCAGGCGACGCCGAAGGGCGGCACGGCGAGAAGTCCGAGCGAGGTCACCGCCGCCGGCAGGCTGCGGTTGACAAGCGTGATCGCCCAGTAAGGCAGCGCGATCCCGAAGGCCCCGCCATAGAGCAGCAGGAGGACGAGGCCGGCACTCCATGCGACGCGCGGCACGCCTTCGACGAGGAGTGCGAGCGGGACGAGCACAAAGGTGGCGAGGAGCGCTTCCCAGAAGAGCAGCTCGAAGGGCGGCGACACCCACCTGTGGGCGCGGACATAGAGGATGCTTCCCGCCCAGCACAGCGCCGCCAACAGCAGAAGCGCGTTCCCGAGGAGTGCCGCCCGATCGCCCCAATCGAAGCTCGCCGGATTGAACATCGCCATGAGTCCGGCGAGGCCGATCGCCACGCCGAGCGCGCGCCGGGCCGTGATCGGCTCCTTGAGGAGGAGGCGCGCGCCGGGCGTCACCCAGAGCGGGGTCGTATAGCCGAGCACGACGGAGCGTCCCGCCGGGACGAACTGCAGCCCGATGCTCACCAGCGCCGAGAAGCAGACCATATGGAGGAGGCCGATGCTGAGAATGACCGGCACGTCGCCGCGCCGCGGCCGGATGAGGCGTCCCTGGCCCGCGCAGATGGCAAGCAGCATGAGCGTGCCGATCGCCGAGCGAAGGGCGGTGGTCCAGAGCGGCGGCAGGCTTTCGAGGATGACCTTGGTGACCGGCCAACTGCCGCCCCAGGTAACGACCACCGCCGCCAGGAGTAGGATGGCATCGCGGCGCGAGAGGTAATGGTTTGCCATGGCGGCCCGAGGGGGCGGGGGCGATTGCGAGGATGGCGCGTCGGAAGGATGGCAGATTCCGGTATCCTGCAATAGCTCTCGTTGCGCAAAAATGCTAAGCCCCGAGGAGAAGGAGCCTCTCATGTCGCTGAGATCAGCGTCCGCGCGCGCGCCCGCCTTGCCCCCTGACAGCACCGCACCGGGAATGGGACGCATCGCCGCGTACGCGATGGCAGCACTCTTTGTCGTCGCGGCCGTCGCGAGTCCTGCGGCGCGGGCCTCAGACTCGGTCCGCCTCTTCAGCGAGCTCGCCAAACCGGCCCTTCGTCCCAACGAGATCAGCTGGGGTGAAGCGAGGGCGACGGGGCCGACGAGCCTCGTGCTCAGCGACGTGGTGGTGACGCCGCCGCGCACGGCCTACGGCTACGCCATGGCACCCATCCGCATCGCACGTGTCACGATCGAGGACATCGACTTCGACGGCCTCCGCCGCGGCGACGCGCCTTCTCGTCTCAGCGCGCGGCTCGAGGGCATTACGGTGCGCGGCGCCCCGGCCGTGCTGCCGGCCCTCGGTCCCGGGCCCTATCGCGCCAACGCCACGATCGTATACCACGTCCGCGCGCACGCGGAGCTGCGCATCGATCGGCTCTCGCTCGATCTCCTCGGTCTCGCCAGCCTCCAGCTCTCGCTCGATCTCGGCGGGCTCGAGGCGAGCGGCGGGCGGCTCAGGGATGCCTCGCTCGACACGCTCACCTTGCGCTCCGGCTGGCTCACCTACGACGACAGATCGCTGCTCGAGAGGGCGGTCTCCGCCGAGGCGCGGCAGCAGCACGTCAAGGAGGGCCTCGTCGTCGCGGAATGGTCCACGCTCCTCGGCGCCTTCGCGCTCAAGGAGGGCGGGGCGGCATGGCCGCTCCTCAATGCGCTCCTCGCCTACCTCCAGGATTACCGCGCTCCCAAGGGTCCGCTTCGCCTCACCTTCAGGGCGCCGCCCGATGCGCCCGACGGCCTTCCGCTCGCCGATGTGCTGCGCTCGGGCGTGGTTCGCGCGCTCGGCGCCAAGGCAAGCTACGCCGGGGCGAAATAGGCGGCTCAACAGGCAGAGGTGCCTTCCTTTCCCTCGCCAGCTCTCGCCCCTTGCGCTAAACCCTTGCCATGGAATGGACGGATGAAGGCATTGTGCTGTCGGCGCGAAAGCATGGCGAGACGGCCGCGATCGTGCAGCTCTTGACGCGCGACCATGGCCGCCATGCCGGGCTCGTGCACGGCGGGGCGAGCGCAAAAGCGCGCGGCGTGCTGCAGCCGGGCAACCTGGTCAAGGCCACCTGGCGCGCGCGCCTCGCCGAGCATCTCGGCAGCTACGCCTGCGAGCTCATAGAAAGCGGCGCCGCGGCGCTGCTCGACGATCCCTTGCGCCTCGCGGCCCTTGCCGCAAGCGTGGCACTCGCGGAGGCGGCCCTTGCCGAGCGCGAGCCGCACCCGGCCGTCTTCGACGGCCTCGTCGCGCTCATCGCAGCCCTTGAGTCGAGCGAGCGCGTCGCCGGCTGGGGCCACGCGCAGATCGCCTGGGAGCTCGGCCTTCTTAGCGAGCTCGGCTTCGGCCTCGATCTTTCCACGTGCGCCGCGACCGGCCGTAACGACGAGCTCTTCTACGTCTCGCCGCGCACCGGCCGCGCCGTCTCGCTCGCGGCGGGCGAGCCTTACAAGGACCGGCTCCTCCGCCTGCCGCGCTTCCTGGCCGAGCCCGGCGGGATGCCGTCCGACGGCGACATCCTTGACGGGCTGGGCCTGACCGGCCATTTCCTCGAGCGCCACGTCTTCGCGAGCCTCAACCGCGAGCTGCCCCAGGCGCGCGCCCACTTGCTCGAGCGCCTCAGCCGCGCGCTCCGCCAAGGCGGCGCCGGCGCGAGCGAGGCTGCCGTATCGCCTACGAGCGATTGACGAGAGTGTCAGGCGAGCTACTATATCTGGGGTCATCGAGGTAAGCTCATGGCGGATACCCCGAGCCTCGGAGAGGTTCGCTCCACCCAATTCGCCGATGCGCTCAGCGAGCGCTATCTCTCCTACGCGCTCTCGACCATCATGGCGCGCTCGCTGCCCGACGTGCGCGACGGGCTCAAGCCGGTGCATCGCCGGCTCCTGCATGCGATGCGCGAGCTGCGCCTCGATCCCGACCAGGGCTTCAAGAAATGCGCGCGCATCGTCGGCGACGTGATGGGCAAGTATCACCCCCACGGCGACGCCGCGATCTACGATGCGCTCGTGCGTCTGGCCCAGGAGTTCGCGGCGCGCTATCCCCTCGTCGACGGCCAGGGCAATTTCGGCAACATCGACGGCGACAATGCCGCGGCCATGCGCTACACGGAGGCGCGCATGACCGCCGTGGCCGAGCTTCTGCTCGAAGGCATCGACGAGGACGCGGTCGATTTCCGCCCGACCTACGACGGAGAGGGCGAGGAGCCCGTCGTCCTGCCGGCCAATTTCCCGAACCTGCTTGCGAACGGCGCCCAGGGCATCGCCGTCGGCATGGCGACGAGCATCCCGCCGCACAACGTGGGCGAGCTCGCGGATGCCTTGCTCCACCTGATCGACCATCCCGAGGCGCGCATCGACACGCTCGTCCGCTTCATCCCGGGCCCGGACCTGCCCACGGGCGGCGTGCTCGTCGAGCCGCGCGAGAGCATCGTGGCGACTTACGCGAGCGGGCGCGGCAGCTTTCGCCTGCGCGCGCGCTGGCATGCCGAGAAGCTCAAGGGCGGGGTCTATCAGGTCGTCGTCAGCGAGATTCCCTATCAGGTGCAGAAGGCGCGCCTCATCGAGCGCATCGCGGAGCTTCTCCTGGAGCGCAAGCTGGCGCTGCTCGCCGACGTGCGCGACGAATCGGCCGACGACATCCGTCTCGTGCTCGAGCCCAGGAGCCGCAACGTCGATCCCGAAGTGCTGATGGAGACGCTCTTCCGCCAGACCGAGCTCGAGGTGCGCATCCCGCTCAACATGAACGTGCTCGAGGGCGGGCTCACCCCGAGAGTCATGAGCCTGCGCGAGGTCCTCAGCGCCTATCTCGATCACCGCCAGGACGTGCTCGTGCGGCGCTCCAGGCACCGCCTCGGCAAGATCGAGGAGCGCCTCGAGATTCTCGAGGGCTTCCGCATCGCCTACCTCAACCTCGACAAGGTGATCCGCATCATCCGCGAGGAGGACGAGCCCAAGCCAGCCATGATGCGGCGCTTCAAGCTCTCGGAGACGCAGGTCGAGGCGGTCCTCAACATGCGCTTGCGCGCCTTGCGCAGGCTCGAGGAGATCGCGATCAGGGAGGAGCACAAGGCGCTCTCGGCCGAGCGTGGCGAGCTCAAGGCGCTGCTCAAGGACGAAGGCAGGCGCTGGAAGCGGGTCGGCGAGGAGCTCAAGGCGCTCAAGGCCAAGTTCGGCCCGAAGACGGCACTCGGCAAGCGGCGCACCGAGATCGGCACGGCACCCGCGGTCGAGGAGGTGCCGCTCGAGGCCTACGTCGAGCGCGAGCCCGTCACGGTGATCTGCTCGGAGAAGGGCTGGATCAGGAGTGTGAAGGGCCACCTCGCCGACGCTTCGGAGCTCAAGTACAAGGAGGGCGATCGCGGCAAGTTCATCATCCCTGCCGAGACCACGGACAAGCTCCTCGTCTTCGCCACCAACGGCCGCTTCTACACGCTCGGCTGCGACAAGCTACCGGGCGGGCGCGGCTTCGGCGAGCCGCTCCGACTCATGATCGAGCTCGCGAACGACCAGGAAGTCGTGCATATGCGCGTCTACAAGCCCGAGGAGAAGCTCATCGTCGCGGCGGAGGACGGGCGCGGCTTCGTGGTCAAGGCCGAGGACGCCTTTGCCCAGACGCGCACCGGCAAGCAGGTGCTCAACCTCGAGGCCGGCCGCGAGGCGGCGGCGTGCGCGCCCGTCGTGGGCGACTGGCTCGCGCTGCTCGGCGAGAACCGCAAGCTCCTCCTCTTCCGGCTCGCGGAGGTGCCGGAGATGGCGCGCGGGCGCGGCGTCATCCTGCAGAGATACAAGGCGGGCGGCCTCTCCGACGTGAAGAGCTTCAGCCTGGAGGAGGGGCTCACCTGCCGCACCGGCGAGCGGACGCGCAGCTTCACCAAGGCTGAGCTCAAGGACTGGCTCGGCGCGCGCGCCCAGGCCGGCCGCCTGCCGCCCACGGGCTTCCCCAGAGCACTCAAGTTCGAGTAGGGCGGCCTCGGGCCGTTTCCTGGATTGCTTCGTCGGCTTCGCCCTCGCAATGAGGATATCTTTCGTCATTGCGAGCCGAAGGCGAAGCAATCCAGAAGCTGGTCTGTTTAGAGCAGATCCTCGTACAAATCGCGCCAAACCGGGTTTGCAGACTCGATCAGCGCCAGCTTTTTCTTGCGCGACGCCCCCTTGATCTGCTTCTCGCGCAGAATGGCATTTTCCATGTTGTGGTGCGCCTCGTACCAGACCAGAAGCTTGCATCGGTAACGCGAGGTGAAGCCAGCGATGAGCCCCTCCCTGTGCTGGTACGCGCGTTGCACAAGGTTGGAGGTGACGCCGGTGTAAAGCGTGCCGTTGCGTCTGCTCGCCATGATATAGACGGCCGGCTGCTTCATGATCCTTTCCTGGATTGCTTCGTCGGCTTCGCCTCCTCGCAATGACGTGGTGGATGATTGGACTTTGTCATTGCGAGTCGAAGGCGAAGCAATCCAGGAGCTGGGCTCGTTCCGCTTATATGCGAAACTCCTTCAGCACTTCGGGCTTGAAGGCAAGGCCGTGGCCGGGGCGCTCGGGGGCGGTGATGACCCCGCTCACGATGGGCACCGGCTCGACCCAGAGGTCGTCGAGCAGGCCCATGTGCTCGATCCACAGGCCGTTGGGGATCGAGGCCAGAAGGTGGACGTTGAGCTCGGGGAAGAGATGCGGTGCGAGCGTCATGTTCCAGGTGTCGGCGAGGGCCGCGATCTTCCGGAGCTCGGTCAGGCCGCCGCGCATCGGATCGGGCTGCAGGATGGGAAGGCGCGGGTTCTCGAGGAAGGGGCGCAGGCCGAAGCGGGTGAAATGCGTCTCGCCGCCGACGATGCGAAGGTCGAGCGCCTCGGCGACGCGCATGTAGCCCGCGAAATCGTGGGCGGGCACCGGCTCCTCGAGCCAGTAGACGTCGTACTCCTCGAACTTGCGGCCCATGAGGATCGCGGTATCGGCGCGCCAGCCCATGTTGACGTCGACCATGATGTCGATGCCGGGCCCGAGCGCCTCGCGCATGCGGCGCACGTTCGCGAGGTCGGTCGCGAGGTCGTGGACATGGGCGACCTGCATCTTGATCGCCTTGAAGCCTTGGGCGGCGTAACGCTTGGCTTTCTCGATCATGCCGTCGCCGCCGCTGCCGCGCCAGCAGCCGCTGCCGTAGGCGGGGATCTCGGAGCGGAAGTGCCCCCAAAGCCGATGGAGCGGCAACCCCGCGCGCTTGCCGAGCGCGTCCCAGAGCGCGATGTCGAGGGCCGAGATCGCCATCACCGCGATGCCGGCTTGGCCGGCGGTGTAGGTGGCGCGCCAGAGATCGCGCCAGATGGCCTCGACCGCGGTGGCGTCGCGGCCGAGCACGCGCGGCACGACCGCCTCCTCGAGGCACATGGCGATCGTGCGCAGGACCGGCGCCAGTGGGTTGAGGTAGCCCATGCCGACGATGCCGTCCTTGGTCTCGACCTCGAGCACCAAAAGATCACGCGTCTTGCCGAGCGCGTGTCCGCGCATCCCGGGATCGTCGGGCCAGGGCATGCGCAGGAGCGTCGTGCGCACGTCGCGGATGGTCATGTCGGTCATGGGGCCTTGCGCGTGGCTTTGCGCTCGTAGCGCCGCCAGCCCTCGCTCGAGAGCGCCTCGAGCGGGCGAAAGCGGGTCTTGTACGACATCTTGCGGCTGCCCTCGACCCAGTAGCCGAGATACACGTAAGGGAGCCGACGCGCGCGCGCGTTGGCGATGAGCCACAGGATCATGTAGCTGCCGAGACTCGGCCAGAGCTCGCCGGGCGCGAAGAAGCTGTAGACCGCGGAGAAGCCGTCCGAGAGCCGGTCGAAGAGGCAGGCGGCGACGAGACCGCCCGAGGCATCGCGAAACTCGACCACGGCGCTGTCGATGGGGCTGTCCTCGATCATGTTGCGATAGTCGTCATAGTCCATGAGCGCCATCTCGCCGTCCGCGTGGCGCTCCGCGATGTAGCGGCGAAAGAGCGCGTATTGCTCGCGCGTCCCGCGCGCGGGACGCTCGTGCGCGACGAGCGGCGCGTTCGCCTTGCGGATACGGCGCATCCAGTCGCGCTCCTCGCATTCGGCGACGACCACCCTGACCGGCACGCAGGCGGCGCACTCCGGGCAGGCGGGACGGAAGGCGACCTGGTGGCTGCGGCGGAAGCCGGAGCGCAGAAGCGTCTCATAGAAGCGGCCGGCCTCGGCGCCGGTGAGCTCGGTGAAGATGCTGCGCTCCACCCGGCCATAGAGATAGGGGCAAGGGCGTGGCCCCGAGAGGAAGAAGTGGCGCTGAAGCCTGGTTAGGCCTGCGGAAGAACCTGACGGCATGGCGATATTATCCCCGAGGCCCCGGCCCGCCACAAGATCGGGAAGCGGCGGAGCGGCACCCGGCCGAGGCTCATCGCGTGACCGGGCGAAGCACCATCTGCCTCTCGCTGCGGATCACCACCGTGCCGGAGAGATAATCGTGCAGGCAGCGCCGGCGCGTATTGAAAAACGCGAAGCCGAGCACCAGCCACATGAGCAGCGTCGCCGTCATATAGG
>DASPPM010000045.1:0-15500 GCA_035625535.1 Alphaproteobacteria bacterium | reverse complement strand
CCACGCGCGACGCGAGCATTTTCGCGCTCGGCGACTGTGCCGCCTGTCCCTGGCCCGCCGGCAAGGGCAACGTGCCGCCGCGCGCCCAAGCGGCGCACCAACAGGCCTCGCATCTCGTGCGTTCGCTCGAGCGGCGGCTCGTCGGCAAGCCGCCCGTTGCCTTCCGCTATCGCGATTTCGGCTCGCTCGTCTCGCTCGGAAAATACAGCGTCATCGGCAACCTGATGGGTGCCTTGGTCGGCGGGAACGTGCGCCTCGAAGGCTATTTCGCGCGGCTCATGTACCTCTCGCTCTACAAGATGCACGAGCTGGCGCTCCACGGCTTCACCAAGGTGGCGCTCGACACGGCCGCGCGCCTGCTGACGCGCCGCACCGAGCCGGTGGTGAAGCTGCACTGACGCGCTGCTCGAGATTGCCCGCCCGTCGGCAAGAAGCCGGCTCAAGCGCCTGGACAGCGCCGGCTTGGCGCTCGTTCAATAGGTCGCGCGGCCGCCCGAAATGTCGAAGGTGGCCCCGGTCGAGAAGGAGCAGTCCTTGGACGCGAGCCAGGCGACGAGGGCCGCCACTTCCTCGACCTTGCCGAAGCGTCCCATGGGGATCTTGGAGAGCATGTAGCCGATGTGCTCCTTCGACATCTGGGCGAAGATTTCGGTCTCGACCGCGGCCGGCGTCACGCAATTGACGATGACCCCGCTTTTGGCCAACTCCTTCCCGAGCGACTTGGTGAGCGCGATCACGCCGGCCTTGGCGGCGCTATAGGCCGAGGCGTTGGGATTGCCCTCCTTGCCGGCGACGGACGCGATGTTGACGATGCGGCCGTAACCGCGGGCGAGCATGGACGGCAGCACCGCGCGGGCGCAGAGAAAGACCCCGACGAGGTCGATCTCGACGATGCGGCGCCACTCGGAGGGGTCGTAGGTCCAGCTCGTCGAGTTCGAGCCGGCAATGCCGGCGTTGTTGACCAGGATGTCGATGCGCCCCATGCGTTTCTCGGTCGCCGCCGCGGCGCTTCTGACCGCATCGTCCTGGGTCACGTCGAGCGCCATGGCATGGGTCTCGCCCCCGCGCGAGAGCTCGAGTGCCGCCTTGCGCGCGGCAGTCTCGTCCACGTCCCAAAGTGCTACCGCCGCACCGGAGGCAAGCAGGCGCTCGGCGATGGCATAGCCGATGCCGCGCGCGGCCCCGGTTACCACCGCCTTCTGTCCCTTGAGATCGATTGCGTTCATGGTGCCTCGCCTGATAGAGGGCCCACGCTCCTCATGTCGCAGTTGGGACAACGACCGCTGAGCACGCTATCGGCGCAGTATTTGCAGAAAGTGCACTCGAAGGAGCAGATCACCGCCTCTCCAGACTCGGGCGGCAGGTCCCGCTCGCGGCCCTCGCAGTTCGGCCCCAGTGCCAGCATGCGATCCCCCTTGCCCGCAATTGGCGGGCTTCTCCCTGCGCATCATGCGCGAGAAGGCGGGTACGATCAAACGTCGCGTTTCCCACTAAAGCTGCCACTGCCGGGCCGGGGCGCGCTCCGCGACCCTCTCACCGCCCCCTGCTTGCCTTCTCGATCGCCTTGGCGAGCGCGATTACCCCCTCGCGCAGCTCCGCCGCTGGCCAGGGGGCATAATTGAGAAGAAGGCCGGAGGGCGCCGGCTTGGGCCTGCGGCCGGCGCCATAGAAGCGGGAGAGCACGCCCGGCGCCACGCGCGTGTCGGCGAGGGCCAGGGCCACGTCCTCGTCAAAGATGCCGGGCGGCAAGCGACCCACGAGATGGAGGCCCGCATCGGATGGCTCGAGCTCGAGCGCGCCCTTGAGATGCCGTTTGGCCAGCTCGACGAGGGTGTCCTGCCGCTCCTTGTAAAGCGCCCGCATGCGCCGAATATGGGCGGCGAACGATCCCGCTGCCATGAACTCGGCCACCGCGGCCTGGGTGATCGCTACCGCATAGCCGTCGAGCTGGCCGCGCGCGCGGACGAAAGCATCGCTGAGCGGCGCCGGCGACACCATGTAGGCGAGACGCAGTGCCGGGAACATCGCCCGGCTGAAAGTGCCGGTATAGATCACGCGCTCGCCGCCATCGAGGCCGTAGAGCGCGGTAAGCGGCCGGCCGCCGTAGCGGAATTCGCCGTTGAAATCGTCCTCGACGACGACAGCGTTGGCGCTGCGCGCCCAAGCGAGGAGATCGAGCCGGCGCGCGAGGCTCATGGTGGTGCCGAGGGGGTAGTGATGGGAGGGTGTCACCGAGGCGAGCTTGGCATGCGGGGCGAGCCGGCGGCCGGCCGCCGTGCTCAGGCCCTCGGCATCGACCGGCACGAACGCGAGTGCGAGGCCGGCCGCCTCCAGCACGGCGCGGGATTCGGGATAGCCCGGCTCTTCCGTCCACGCGGTGTCGCCAGGGTCGGCGAGGAGGCGTGCCGCGAGGTCGACGGCCTGGCGCGAGCTTGAGAGGATGATCACCTGATGCGGCTCGCAGACGACCCCGCGCGCCGGGCCGAGATAGGCGGCGATCGCCTGACGCAGCGCCGGCCAGCCGCGCGGGTCCGCCGGGCAGAAGAGCCGCCGTCCCTCGCGCCGGCTCACGCGCGCGAGCAGGCGGCGCCACTCCTCGAAGGGGAAGGCGTCGAGCGCCGGGATGCCGGGGGCGAAAATCTTGAGCGGAGGCGAGCCGGGCGCGGCGGCCAGGCGGCGGATGAACTGGCCGCGCGAGGACAGCCGAGGTGCGGTCTGCGCCTCGGCACGCGCCCGCCGAGGCGGCTTGCTCAGGAGCTCGCGCTCGAGGGCGCGCGATACGTAGGTGCCCGAGCCATGCGCACCTTCGATGTAGCCTTCCGCGGCGAGCAGCTCGAAGGCGGCGATCACGGTCGTGCGCGCGAGCTCGAGATGGCGCGCGAGCGTTCGGCTCGAGGGCAGCTTCGTACCGGGCTTGAGCGCGCCCGAGAGGATGAGCGTCTGCAGGGCGCGATAGATCTGCCGCGCCCGGCCTCCCGGTGCGCTCTCGTCGAGCGCTAGGTTGTCGAGGAGCGCCGTCGAGTCGCGGCGCATTGCCAGGTGCGAGCTTCTCGCCATGGCGGCACGATGCGCCGCCGATCGCCCAGCTGTCGAGCCCGTGCCTGCCGAGAAATCTTTCGGCCCCTAGGCGGGCGGGGCCGGTGCCGCTGGGCATCTTCGGCCGGGCCAGGCCCGGCACGGCGATTTTGGGCAGGGAAATCGGGCCTTTCACATATATACTGGCGGGCAGGCTCGGCCCCCCGGGGCGAGGCCACGAACGAGCGTGCGGCCGCGGCGAGGGATGTCCTTTGGGCAATGGCTCGACATGAACGACCTGACGAGCAGAGAAGATAAGGAGGAAGCGAAGCTGAAGCCGCGCGACCCCGTGCGGCAGGAGGCACCGGTAGTGCGCCATCGGCCGGCCTGGCCGCGTTTGCTGTGGATCGGCGCGCTCGTGGTGGTGGTCGTCGGGGTTGCCTGGTGGATTCACACGCGCCCCGGGCCGGCAGCCCGTACCGGCCGTTTTGCCGCGACCGGCACGATGCCCGTTGTGGCGGCGGTGGCGCAGAAGGGCGATGTCGGCGTAATTCTCAACCAGCTCGGCACGGTGACCCCGCTCGCGACGGTCACGGTCAAGACCCAGATCAACGGTCAGCTCTTGCACATCGATTTCACGGAGGGCCAGATCGTCAAGCAGGGCGACCTCCTCGCCGAGATCGATTCACGGCCCTACGAGCTGGCACTCGAGCAGGCGCAAGGCCAGCTCGCCAAGGACCAGGCTACGCTCAAGGATGCGCAGCTCGACCTCGAGCGCTACAAAGTCCTGGTCAAAGAGGATTCGATCGCCACGCAGACCTTGGACACCCAGGTGGCGACCGTCGGGCAGCTCATCGGCTCGGTCAAGACGGATCAGGCGCAGATCGACACCGCCAAGCTCAACATTGCCTATTGCCACATTAAGGCACCCGTCACCGGCAAGGTCGGGTTGCGCCAGGTGGATCAGGGCAATTACGTGCAGACGAGCGATGCGAACGGCATCGTGGTGCTCACCCAGATGCAACCGATGTCGGTGGTGTTCACCGTGCCGGAGGACAACCTGCAGGCCGTCCTGAAGCAGGTGCATGCCGGGGCCGTCCTGCGGGCGGAGGCCTACGACCGCAGCGGGACGGTCAAGCTCGCGACCGGCAAGCTCGCCAACATCGACAACCAGATCGACACCACGACCGGCACCTTGAAGATGCGCGCCGAATTCGCCAACGAGGACGAGGCGCTCTATCCCAACCAGTTCGTCAATATCCGCCTCCTCGTCAACACGCTCCACGATGTCGTCGTGATCCCGACCGCGGCGATCCAGCGCGGCGCGCCGGGCACCTTCGTCCACCTGGTCAATGCGGACAGCACGGTCGCGGTGCGCGCGGTCAAGCTCGGACCGAGCGAGGATGAAAACGTCGCGGTCACCTCGGGCCTCGCTCCGGGCGACCGTGTCGTGGTCGACGGCGCCGACAAATTGCGCGACGGCAGCAAGATCAGCCTGCGTGAGGCGACGGGAAGTGCCGCTGCCGCGCCTGGGAGCGGGGCAACGACGGCACCTGCCGCGCCCGGCCAGCCGGCTGCCGCCGCCTCCGGCTCCGCCAGCGCCGACTCCAAGGGCACGGCGGGCGCGGGCGGGGACGAGCAGCAGAAGCGCGCGCACCGCAAGAAGCCCGAGCAACAATGAGGCGGGCCGTGCCGCTGCCTCGGGCTCCTAGATGAACCCGTCGCGCATTTTCATCCTGCGGCCGGTGGCCACCTCGCTGCTCATGGTGGCGGTGCTCTTGGTGGGCATTGTCGCCTATCAGTTCCTCCCGCTCTCCGCCCTGCCCGAGGTCGATTATCCGACCATCCAGGTGCAGACCTTCTACCCCGGCGCCAGCCCGGACGTGATGACCTCCTCGGTCACCGCCCCCCTCGAGGTCCAGTTCGGCCAGATGCCGGGCCTGAACCAGATGTCCTCGACGAGCTCGGCGGGGGCTTCGGTGATCACCTTGCAGTTCAGCCTCGATCTCAGCCTGGACGTGGCCGAGCAGGAGGTGCAGGCCGCGATCAACGCGTCGGGCAACCTCCTGCCCGCGGATCTGCCGGCGCCGCCCATCTACGCCAAGGTGAACCCGGCCGACGCTCCGATCATGACCTTGGCACTCACCTCGAAGACGCTGCCGCTGCCTCAAGTCGAGGACATGGCGGACACGCGGCTCGCGCAGAAGATCTCGCAGATGCCGGGCGTGGGGCTGGTCAGCATCAGCGGCGGCCAACGTCCGGCGACGCGCATCCAGTTCGACCCGCGCAAGCTCGCGGCCTACGGCCTCAACATCGACGATCTGCGAACCACCATCTCCAACGCCAACGTCAATACGCCCAAGGGCAACTTCGACGGGCCGGCGCGCGCCTACACCATCAACGCCAACGACCAGCTGAAGGACGCCGCGGAGTATCTCGCCATTGTCGTCGCCTACAAGAACGGCGCGCCGGTGCGCCTCTCCGACGTGGCCGAGGTCGTCTCCGGTGCGGAGAACACCAAGCTCGCCGCCTGGATGAACACCGTGCCGGCGGTGATCCTCAACGTTCAACGCCAGCCGGGCGCCAACGTCATCGAGGTCGTGGACCGCATCCAGGCGCTGTTGCCGCAGTTGCAGGCGGCCCTGCCGAGCACCATCGACGTAAGCGTGCTCACCGACCGCACCGTGACCATCCGCGCATCGGTGGCGGATGTCGAGTTCGAGCTCGTGCTCGCGGTCGTCCTCGTGGTCATGGTGATCTTTCTCTTCCTGCGCAACGTTCCGGCGACCGTCGTCCCCAGCCTCTCGGTGCCGCTCTCCCTCGTCGGCACCTTCGGCGCCATGTATCTTCTCGGCTTCAGCCTCGACAACCTCTCGCTCATGGCGCTCACCATCGCGACGGGCTTCGTCGTCGACGACGCCATCGTGATGATCGAGAACATCGCGCGCTACGTGGAGAAGGGCGAGCCGCCGCTCAGGGCGGCCCTCAAGGGCTCGGAGCAGATCGGCTTCACCATCGTGTCGCTGACCATATCGCTGATCGCCGTGCTCATCCCGCTGCTCTTCATGGGCGACGTGGTCGGACGGCTCTTCCGCGAGTTCGCGGTGACGCTGGCGGTGACGATCCTCATCTCGGCCGGCGTGTCGTTGACACTCGTGCCGATGCTATGCGCCAAGCTGGTCCGGCACCGGACGGCGGCCCAGGAGAGCCTGTTCGAGCGCAAGAATCGCGAATGGTTCGAGGCCCTCGTGCGCGGCTACGACCGCAGCCTCGGCTGGGTGCTCGATCACCAGGGGCTCACCCTCATCGTCGCGGTGGGGACCCTGGCGCTCACGACCTTTCTCTACATCGAGATCCCCAAGGGGTTCTTCCCGGTCCAGGACACCGGGCTCATCCAAGGGATCTCCGAGGCACCCCAATCGATTTCCTTCGACGCCATGGCGGAGCGCCAGCAGGCCTTGGCGGCGGCCGTCCTCAAGGATCCGGACGTGGAGAGCCTGTCGTCGTTCATCGGCGTCGACGGCACCAACGTGACGCTCAACAGCGGCAGGCTGCTGATCAACCTCAAACCGCACGAGCGGCGCAGCGCCGACGTGAGCGAGGTGATCCGCCGCCTCGAGCGCGAGACCGCCGGCGTCGAGGGCATTTCCCTCTACATGCAGCCGGTGCAGGACCTGACGATCGACGCGACGATCAGCCGCGCGCAGTACCGCTTCATCCTCGAGGACGCCAATCCGAGCGAGCTCTCGAGCTGGGCGCAAAAGCTCGTCGACAAGATCGCGCAGCTGCCTGAGCTCGAGGACGTGTCGAGCGACATGCAGAACCAGGGACTCTCCGCCTATATCGCGATCGACCGCGACAGTGCCGCTCGCTTCGGCATCACGCCGGCGACGGTCGACAACGCGCTTTACGACGCCTTCGGACAGCGCATCGTATCGACGATCTTCACGCAATCGAACCAGTACCGCGTGATCATGGAGGCGACGCCCTCGTTCCAGGCCTCGCTCAAGAACCTCGATGCGATCTACCTGCCGTCCTCGACCTCCTCGAGCGGTCAGGTTCCGCTTTCCGCGATCGCGCACGTCAGCGAGCAGATCCAGCCGCTCCAGATCAATCATCTCGGCCAATTTCCCGCGACCACGGTATCGTTCAACCTGGCCTCGGGTGCTGCGCTCGGCGGCGCGGTGACCGCGATCAGGCAGGCCGAGCGCGACATCGGCATGCCGCGGAGCATCCTGACGAGCTTCCAGGGCGAGACGCTCGCCTTCCAGGCGGCGCTCGGCAACGAGCTCTATCTCATCTTGGCCGCCATCGTGACCGTCTACATCGTGCTCGGCGTGCTCTACGAGAGCTTCATCCACCCCGTGACGATCCTTTCGACTCTGCCGTCGGCCGGCATCGGCGCGCTCTTGGCGCTCATGGCCGCCGGCAGCGACCTGGGCGTCATGGGCATCATCGGCATCGTCCTCTTGATCGGCATCGTGAAGAAGAACGCGATCATGATGATCGACTTCGCGATTGACGCCGAGCGCAACGAGGGCAAAGCGCCGCGCGAGGCCATTCACCAGGCCTCCCTGCTGCGGCTCCGGCCCATCCTGATGACGACGATGGCGGCCATCTTGGGCGCCCTCCCGCTCATGATCGGAACCGGCGTGGGCGCGGAGCTGCGCCACCCCCTCGGCATCTCGATCGTGGGCGGCCTGCTCGTGAGCCAGGCCCTGACCCTCTACACCACCCCGGTCATCTACCTTGCCTTCGACCGCTTGGCACTCCGTCTCGGCGGCGGTTTCATGGCCCCGCCCGAGGAGGGTGAGGAAGAGAGCCCGACGTCATGAGCTTCTCGGCGATCTTCATTCGCCGGCCGGTCGCCACCACGCTGCTCACGCTTGGGGTATCGCTCGCGGGCGGGGTCGCCTTCTTCCTGTTGCCGGTCGCCCCGCTGCCGCAGGTCGACTTCCCCACCATCTCGGTGCAGGCGACGCTCCCCGGCGGGAGCCCCGAGGTTGTTGCCACAAGCGTCGCCACGCCGCTCGAGCGCCATCTCGGCCAGATCGCGGACGTGACCGAGATGACGTCGTCGAGTACGGTCGGCTCGACGCGCATAACGCTGCAATTCGGCCTCGATCGCGACATCAACGGGGCGGCGCGCGACGTGCAGGCAGCGATCAATGCCGCACATGCGGACTTGCCCACGAGCCTGCGCACCAACCCGACCTATCGCAAGGTCAACCCCGCCGACGCGCCGATCCTGATCCTGGCGCTTACCTCGAGCACGCTGACCCAAGGCCAGATCTACGACGCCGCCTCCTCGATCATGGCGCAGAAGCTCTCCCAGGTGGACGGCATCGGTCAAGTCACCATCGGTGGAAGCTCGCTGCCGGCGGTGCGCGCGGAGCTCAATCCGAATGCCCTCTTCAAATACGGAATCGGACTCGAGGACGTGCGCGCGGCGCTCGCGTCGGCGAACGCCCACAGTCCGAAGGGATCGATGGACGAGGGGGCGCTGCGCTACCAGCTCTACGACAACGACCAGGCGACCAAGGCCGAGCAATACCGCTCGCTCGTGGTCGCCTACCGCAATGGCGCCCCGGTGCGGCTCACGGACGTGGGCGAGGTGACCGACTCGGTCGAGAACCTGCGCAACGCGGGGATCGCCAACGGCAAGCCGGCCATCCTCGTCATTCTCTACCGCGAGCCGGGGGCCAACATCATCGACGCCGTGGATCGGGTGGAGGCCGAGCTGCCGCAGCTGCAGGCCTCGATCCCGACCGAGATCGACATTACCGTGGCCATGGACCGCTCGACCACCATCAGGCAGTCGCTCAGCGACGTCGAGCACACGCTCATGATCGCGATCGGGCTCGTCATCCTCGTGGTGTTCCTCTTCCTCAGGGACATCCGGGCCACGCTCATCCCGAGCGTCGCGGTCCCGGTGTCGCTGATCGGCACGTTCGGCGTCATGTACCTGCTCGGCTACAGCCTCGACAATCTGTCGCTCATGGCGCTAACCGTGGCGACGGGATTCGTGGTCGACGATGCCATCGTCGTGCTCGAGAACGTCACCCGCCACGTGGAAGCCGGCATGCCCCGCTTTCAGGCGGCACTCATCGGTGCCCGCGAGGTCACATTCACGGTGCTGTCGATGAGCCTCTCGCTTATCGCCGTCTTCATTCCCATCCTGCTCATGGGCGGCATCGTGGGACGCCTGTTCCGCGAATTCGCCATGGTGCTGTCGATCGCGATTTTGGTGTCGTTGGTGCTGTCGCTCACCACCACGCCGATGATGTGCGCGCGGCTCCCGCCCCACAAGCCCGGACGCCGGCCGGGCTGGCTGTCGCGTGCGAGCGAGCGCGTCTTCAACCTGGGCCTCGGGACTTACAAGCGCACGCTCGGCACCGCGCTTTCGCATCCGCGCACTACCATGCTGATCCTCCTCGCGGTGCTCTGCCTCAATTTCGTTCTCTACGCCACAATCCCGAAGGGCTTCTTCCCGCAGCAGGACACCGGCCGTCTCACCGGCGGCATCCAGGCGGATCAGAGCATCTCCTTCCAGCTCATGCGGCAGAAGCTGACGCAGTTCATCTCCATCGTGAAAAATGACAAGGCCGTCGAGAGCGTGGTCGGTTTCACCGGCGGCGGGCAGACGAACTCCGGCTTCGTGTTCGTCTCCCTGAAGCCGCTCTCCGAACGCAAGCTCTCGGCGGACGGGGTGATCGCGCGGCTGCGCCGCGAGTTGGCGCAGGTGCCGGGCGCGGTGCTCTTCCTCCAGGCCGTGCAGGACATTCGCGTCGGCGGCCGGCAGAGCAACGCCGAGTACCAATTCACGCTCCAGGGCGACAGCCTGTCCGCACTCTACGAATGGGTGCCGAAGCTGACCGACGCGCTCCAGCACGTGCCCGAGCTCTCGGACGTCAACTCCGATCAGCAGCAAAACGGCCTCGAGACCGACCTGGTCATCGACCGCGACACCGCCTCGCGGCTGGGCGTCAACGCAAGCCAAATCGACAATACGCTCTATGACGCCTTCGGACAGCGTCAGGTGTCGACGATCTTCAATCCCTTGAACCAATATCACGTCGTGATGGAGGTCGCCCCGCAGTTCTGGCAGAGCCCGGCCACGCTCAAGCAACTCTACGTCAGCACCTCGGGAGGAGCTGTCGGCGGCGTGCAAGGGACCAACGCGGTCGCGGGTACCGTGGTCAAGAGCACAGCCGCGCGCACGTCGAGCGTCGCATCCATCGCCATGGACGCGGAGCGCAATCTCGCCATGAATCAGCTGACCGCGGTCGGCAAGAACAGCGCCTCGACCGGCGCACCGGTGTCGACCGCGGCCGAAAGCATGGTGCCGCTCGCCGCCTTCAGCCATTACGGCCCGGGCAAGACGCCGCTCGCGGTCAACCACCAAGGGCTCTTCGTCGCGAGCACGATCTCGTTCAATCTGACCCAGGGCGAGTCCCTGAGCGACGCGGTGCGCGTCATCGAGGGGACGATGAACAAGCTCGGCGTGCCCGCCAGCATCCACGGCAGCTTCCAGGGCACCGCGAAGGTCTACCAGGAGTCGCTCGCCAACGAGCCCATCCTCATTCTCGCGGCGCTGGGTGCCATCTACATCGTTCTCGGCATGCTCTACGAGAGCTACATCCACCCGATCACCATTCTTTCCACGCTGCCTTCGGCCGGCGTGGGTGCGGTGCTGGCCCTGATGATATGCAACACCGAATTCAGCATCATCGCGCTCATCGGCGTGTTTCTCCTGATCGGGATCGTGAAGAAGAACGCGATCATGATGATCGATTTCGCGATCGACGCGCAACGCAACCAGAAGCTCGATGCGCGCGAGGCGATTCATCTCGCCTGCCTCATGCGCTTCCGTCCCATCATGATGACGACGATGGCGGCCCTTCTCGGCGCACTGCCGCTCGCGATCGGGCTCAGCGAGGGAGGGGAGCTGCGGCGGCCGCTCGGCATCTCCATCGTCGGCGGCCTGATCTTGAGCCAAATGCTGACGCTCTATACGACGCCGGTCATCTATCTCTATCTCGACCGCTTCCGGGTCTGGAGCCTGCGCAAGCGCGTCTTGCGCCGCACGCGCTCGCCCCGTGCGCCGGAAGCGGCGGCGGGCGAATGAGTGGGGCTTGCAGCGTGCGCCCCGGCTCGCCGTGTCGGGAGGAGGGGGAAGCGGGAATGGCGCGTTGTCATAGACGATTGCTCGCGGCGGCGGCCCTCGCCGCAATCCTTGCGGCCTGCACGGTGGGGCCGGATTACGTGCGGCCCACGGTCACAACCCCCGCCGCCTACAAGGAGATCGCGGGCTGGAAGCTCGGCCAGCCGCAGGACGCCGCGGACCGCGGTCCCTGGTGGTCGATCTACCAGGATGCGGTGCTCGACGGGCTGGCGCGGCAGGTCGAGGTCTCGAACCAGAACCTCAAGGCATCCGAAGCCGCCTATCGCGCGGCCGTCGCGGTCGTGCAGCAGGCGCAGGCGGCACTCTTTCCCACCATTACGTTCAACGGCTCGGCGACGCGCTCCAAGGCGAGCGGGGGCGGCGGCAGCGGTTCCTCGGCCCATCGCGCGCCACCGGCGGTCAGCCTCTACGAGCTCACGCTCGGCACCAGTTGGGACCTCGACGTCTGGGGGCGCATCCGCCGCACCATCGAGAGCGACGTGGCGAATGCTCAGGCGAGTGCGGGCGACCTCGCCTCGGCGCGCCTCTCGGCGCAGGCCGCCCTTGCCACCGCCTACTTCCAGCTTCGCGTGGAGGACGAGCTCAAGGACCTGCTCGACGACGCCGCGGAGGGCTACGCGCGCTCGCTCGAGATCACCCGCAACAAATATACGGCGGGCACGGCTGCGCGTTCGGACGTGGCCCAGGCGGAGACGCAGCTCGAGGCCACCCAGGCGCAAGCGATCAACGTCGGCGTCCAGCGCGCGCAGCTCGAGCACTCGATTGCCGTGCTGATCGGCAAGCCGCCGGCGGACTTCGCGATAGCGCCCGTCAAGCGCTTGATCACCGAGATACCGGTGGTGCCGCCGGGAATGCCCTCGGCCCTGCTCGAGCGCCGCCCCGATATCGCCGCCGCCGAGCGCCAGGTCGCGGCGGCGAACGCGCAGATCGGCGTCGCCATCGCCGCCTATTATCCCGAGCTCACGCTCTCGGCCTCGTACGGCTACCTCAGCAACAAGCTCGCGAACCTGATCCAGGCGTCGAACAGCTTGTGGTCGCTCGGGCCCCAGTTCGCGGAGACGGTCCTCGACTGGGGCGCGCGCAGCGCCCAGGTCGACGCCGCGCGCGCGAGCTACGACCAGAGCGTCGCGAACTACCGCCAGACCGTGCTTACCGCCTTCGAGCAGGTCGAGGACGAGCTCGCGGCCCTGCGCATTCTCGCGGAGCAGGCCAAGGCGCAGGCGGTCGCGGTCAAATCGGCCAAGGAGGCGGAGCGGCTGATCTTCAACCAATACAAGGCCGGCACGGTCGACTATACGAGCGTCGTCACGGCGCAGATCACGGCGCTTGGCAACGAGGAGACGGAATTGACCATCCAGCAAAACCGCCTGACGGCGAGTGTCGCCTTGGTCCAGGCACTCGGTGGGGGCTGGGCCGCCTCGCAACTGCCGACGGGCGGCGAGGTGAACCCCGGCCCCTTCTCCTCGGCGCCAAGCGAGGCCGCGCGGACCGCCCAGCCGTGAGGGCCCTAGGGACGCTATCCCGGGAGCTGCCCGGATCTTAAGCTAAGGAGGGGAAGGCGCCGGTGCCACCGGCCGAAGCTTGTCCGTTCGTCGCCACCGCAATGCCGGGATGGGTCCTATCGCATGCTTCCTCGCCTGTCGCGCCCAATGATCGTCCCGCTGATCGTGGCGTGCGCGCTTTTCATGGAGAACCTCGACGGTACGGTGATCACCACGGCGTTGCCCGCCATGGCGCTCTCGTTCGATACCAGCCCCATTCGGCTGAGCCTCGGCGTCACCGCCTACATGCTGAGCCTCGCGGTGTTCATCCCGGTGAGCGGCTGGGTTGCCGACCGCTTCGGCGCGCGCACCGTCTTCCGCCTGGCCATCGCCGTTTTCATCCTGGGATCGATCCTCTGCGGGCTCTCGATGGGCGTCCTCGAGTTCGCCGCGGCGCGCGTGCTTCAGGGCATCGGCGGCGCCATGATGGTGCCGGTCGGGCGGCTCATCATGATCCGCCGGGTCGAGAAATCCGAGCTCGTCCGCGCCATGGCGTACCTCACCGTGCCGGCCCTCATCGGCCCGGTGCTGGGCCCGCCGGTGGGCGGCTTCATCACGACCTACGTGTCGTGGCGCTGGATCTTCTTCCTCAACGTGCCGATCGGCATCCTCGGCATCGTCCTCGTCACCTATCTGATCGAGAACTACCGGGAGGAGGAGACCTGGCCGTTCGACTGGGTTGGCTTCGTCTTGACCGGCACGTCGCTCACATGCCTCATGTACGACTTCGACCTCGTAGGGCATCCCGGAGAAAGCGGCTGGCTCGCGTGGATTCTCCTGGGCGTTGGCGCCGCGAGCGGCGCCTCGGCGCTTGTGCATTCAAAGCTCCATCTCCATCCGCTCATCGACCTCACGCTGCTCGAGGTGCCGACCTTCGCCAAGACCGTCGCCGGCGGCTCGATCTTCCGCATGTGCGCGGGCGCGCTTCCGTTCCTGCTGCCGCTCATGCTGCAGGTCGGCTTCGGCATGAGCGCATTCGCCTCCGGCCTTTTGACTTTCGCGAGCGCCGTCGGCTCCTTCACGATGAAGATGTCGACGCGGCCCATTCTCAGGCGCTTCGGCTTCCGCAACGTGCTCGTCGGCAACGGCATCATCAGCGCCGTCTCGCTCGTCGTGTGCAGCTTCTTCACCATATCGACGCCGAGCTTCCTCATTTTCGCGGTCTTGCTCGCCGGCGGGTTCTTCCGCTCGCTGCAATACACGAGCCTGAGCACGCTGGCCTTCGCCGACATCCTGCCGCAGAGGCTGAGCGGGGCGACGAGCATCTCGAGCATGATGCAGCAGCTCTCGAACGGCATGGGCATAGCACTCGGCGCCGTGCTGCTGCACGGCATGCTGGCGTGGCGCGGTGCCGCGGCGGGGGCGCTCTCGGCAGGCGATGCGCGGGTCGCCTTCGTCATCGCGGGCGTCCTCGCGCTCTTGTCGCTCCCCTTCTTCCTGGGCCTGGCCGCGGACGCCGGTGCGGAAGTCAGCGGGCACCAGGCGAGGACGGCGGCAGCTCGCCCGGCGCTCTCGCCGGAGGAGCCCGGCAAGGCCGGCCTCGAAGCGCCCTCGCAGCCCGAGGTGCCGTCCGAGCCACGCCAAGAGCCGCGCAAGGCGAGAGGAGGCTCATGACCGACACTACGGCGAACGATGACGAGGGACGCATCCGCCAATGGTTGAGCGAGCTCGCCGAGCATGTGCGCGCGGTCGATTTTTCCGGCGCGCGGCGACTCTTCGCCGAGGACATGGTCGCATTCGGCACCTTCAGCGATTTCCTCGTCGGGCGCGACGCGGTCGAGCGCCTGCAGTGGCGCAAGGTCTGGCCCTTCATCGCGGATTTCCACTGGCGCCTCGACGAGGTCAAGGCGATGGTCGGTGCCGACCGGCTCTTTGCCGTCGCCATGGCCTCTTTCGACTCGACGGGCTACGGCCGCGACGGCGAGCCTTATGAGCGGCCCGGCCGCGCCACGGTCGCCTTCCGCCGGCGGGCGATCGGCGAGGACTGGATCGCGCATCACACGCATATGTCGCTCTGCCGCGGAGTGCCGAAGCAGTCGTTCGGAAAGAAGCCGTGACGGGCGGGAGCTAGGCCCATGTCGCGGGCGTCCGTCGCGGCGCTCGTGCGCGCCGGGCTCGAGGCCCTCCGCATTCCCGGCTGCTCGCTCGCGGTCGTGGAGCGCGGCGGGGCGAGCTGGGCCGAAGGCTTCGGCTATGCCGATCTTGTGAGCGCGCGACGCGCGACCGCGGACACCTCCTACCATCTCTTCTCGGGCACCAAGCTCTTCACCGCGGCAGCCGTCCTGCAGCTCGCGGAGGCCGGGAAGTTGGCGCTCGACGATCCGGTCACGGCGCACCTGCCGGAATACCGCACGCTTCGGATGGTCACGCTGCGGCATCTGTTGAGCCACACCTCCGGCTTGCGAGACACGTTGGCTGCCATGCTTGCGGTTCACTTCGCGGATGAGGTAGCCCCCGACAGCGCCGCGGCACTCGCGCCCTTCCGTATCGCGCCGAGGCGGCCGCCTGGCCGAAGGGTCGAATACCGCAACGTCAATTACGCGCTCTTGGGCGAGGTGGTGAGCCGCGTCTCCGGCCGGCCCTTCACGTCCTATGTGCGGGAGCGCCTGCTCGAGCCGCTCAACATGAAGGCGGCGTTCTCCACGCTTGCGCCGGCGAGCGCGGATGCCGCCACCGGCTATATCGGAGCCTGGGAGCCGAGCCGGTTTCTCTTGAGCCTGCGCTTTCCCATGACCGTGCGCCGGCTCTTCCGCTCGCGC
>DASPPM010000044.1:0-16537 GCA_035625535.1 Alphaproteobacteria bacterium | reverse complement strand
CACCCGATCGGCGCCACGGGGGTCTCCATGCACATCATGGCGGCACTCCAGACGCGCGGGGAGGCGGGCGGCATGCAGATTCCGGGCGCCCAACTCGCGGGCGTGTTCAACATGGGCGGCGCCGGCGTCGCCAATTACGCGGGCATCCTCGAAGCGCTCCGCTGACGGGGGGCTCTCTCCGGGAATCATGGGCGGAGGCAGGCGTATGAGCTTCAAGGCGGTCTGGCTCAAGGAGCAGGGCGGCAAGGTCCCGCTTGCCGAGCTTGCGGCGCTCGGCCCGCGCATCCTCAAGGGCGAGGTCCGCGGCCGCACCGTCGTCGACGTCAACGCCTAGAGCCGGACCTCTCGGCCCGCGACGAAGGTGTCGAGGGAGGCTCAGCTTTTTCGTTTGAATTGAGTTTGTTCAATTTGAAGTACCCCATTCGCCAAGCGTTGCGATATGATGCCCGCTCGTTGTCACGGGCGACGGAATGGAGAATGACCATGGTTCGCCATTTCTTTGTTGCGCTGGTCCTCTTGGCGGCGGCGGCGCTTCCGGCGCGCAGCACCTTTGCCTGCGGTCAGGACGAGAAGGACGTGCAGGCCATGATCCCCCTCGCCCAGCTCGGCGACAAGGCGGAGGCGGAGGCAAAGGCGCTTCTCGCCAAGGCGAACGAGCTATGCAAAGCAGGCAAAGTGGAGGAGGCCAAGCCCTACATCGATCAGGCCCGGCTCGTCGCCAATTTCGGCTGAGCGGAGGCACCTCGCAGGGCTAGCGTGGGGCCTGCGCCGCCGCGAGCCCGAGCACGATGGCGATTCCGGCGGCGCCCAACGCCACCAGGATGGCGGCCGGCAATGCGCCCGTGCGGACGCGGCCGAAGAGGGCGGCGTAAAGCGCCTTGAGCGCATTGTTGGACGAGGCGGCAACCAGAATCGCCGCCGTCAGCAGCGGGAGCGGTGCCCCCTTTACGGCGCCCTGCGCCAGCGAGAGGACGAAGGGATCGACGTCCGAGACGCCGAGAACGGCGGCGAGCCAATAAAGACCGCGGGCGCCGAACTCGCCTTGCACCCAGCTCGAGGCGAGCGAGGTGATCACGAAGAGAAGCGCGAAAAGCAGGGCCGTGGAAAGCTCGAGGGGGTTGCTCGGGACCGCGGCACTCGCGTCGGCGCGGTCGCGTGCGCCGTGTCTCCAATAGAGCAAACCCGCGATCGCGGCGGCCACGAGCGAGAGCACCGCAAGGGAGGGCAAGAGCGCTCGCGCGAGCGGCAGGTTGAACGCGCCGACGACGATGACAAGGCGCACATACATGACCGCGGTCGCGAGCACGATGCCGGCCTGGATGCCGGCGATATCGCTGCCGGGCTCGCGCAGCCGGCGGGCGAGGACCACCGTCGTCGCGGTCGATGAATAGAGCCCGCCGAGCAAGGAGGCCAAGAGGCTGCTTTCCCGCGGCGCCACATAGCGCTGGGCAAGATAACTTGCGTAGGACAATGTGCTCACCGCGACCACGGCGAGCCAAACCTGGAACGGCGTGATGCTGGTGAGGCCCGTCACCGGCGTGTTGGGAAGGAGCGGCAGCACGATGCCGGTCAAGATGAGGAATCTACCGAGGGTCGAAAACTCATCGCGGGGGATGCGTCGGGCGAGCTTATGGAGCGGGTCCCGTGCGCCGAGCAGCAGGACCGCGACCACCGTGAAGGCGATGCCCGCCCAGACGGGGGCCACGAGCACGAGCGGTCCGAGCAGATAGGCAAAGAGGTTGGCGACGGGCACCACCAATCCGGCCGTGTCGCCGGCGCGCTCGCTCTCCCGTACGCTCTGGCGGTAGTAGAGGAAGAGCCAGGACGCGAGTCCCAAGAGGCCGGCGGCGAAGGGGAGGGCTGGCTGCGGCTCGAGGATAAAGAGCCCGGCGCCCGAGAAGGCGAGGAGCGGGAAAGTCCTCACCCCGCCGGGTGGCTTGGTCGAGAGCTCGCCGTAGTACTCCTCGAAGGCCAGCCCGAAGAAGAAGGAGAGCCCCAAGAGCAGGAGCAAGCGTTCCGGCGCGATCTGAAACAGCGTCCCCATGCGCGCTCCGCTCGAGGTCCGTAAAAGCGCTCTCTCGCCGCTTCCGACGTTAGTCCGGACGTCCTGCCATCACAAGCCTTGCCTTGCTAAGGGGAGGCGGCTAGGTCTCCGCCGTGTAGGGCGGGGCGGGCTCGTATTCCATGTTGCGCTGGACCTCGCGCGCGTAGGCCGGGCCGTAAATCTGGCCGACGAGCCAAAGCGACATGTCGATGCCGGCGGAGACCCCGGCGGAGGTCACCACATTGCCGTCACGCACGAAGCGGACGCCGCGCACCACGTGCGCCGTGCCGCGCTGCTCGAGCGTGTCGGCAAAGGCCCAGTGGGTGGCGACGCGTTTGCCGCGCGCGGGACCAGCCTCGCTCAACAGCAGCGAGCCGGTGCACACGCTCGTCACGAAACGGCACGGCCGGCTCGCCTCGGCGATCCAGGAGAGCAGAGTCGCGTTATCGACCTCGCGGCGGGTGCCTTGGCCGCCGGGCACCACCAGTATGTCGAGCGCCGGGGCGTCGCTGAAGCCGTGATCGGGCAAGAGGCGCATGCCCTTGGCGCAGCGCACGAGCTCCGTGCGCGCGGCGATGGTGACGACGCGGTCGCCGGGCTTGCCCTTGGCGGCCATGGCGAACACTTCCCACGGCCCGACCACGTCGAGCTCTTCGGCGTCGTCGAAGAGGAGAATGCCGGTCGTGAGCGTCACGCGGGTGCTCCTTCTCGGCCAGAGGTTGTGGCGGCGGCGGGACGCGGGGCAAAGCGGAAACGCCGGCGATAGTCGAGGGGAGAAACGCCGAGACGTCGGAGGAAGGTGCGGCGCAGGCGCTCCGCATTGCCGAAGCCGGCATCGCGCGCCACCCGCTCGATCGGGTGGGCGGAGTCCTCGAGTTGCCGGCGCGCCGCCTCGAGACGGGCCGTCTCGACGAAGGCGCCGGGAGTGAGGCCGGTTTCGCGCAGGAAAACGCGCGCGAAGTTGCGTTCGCTCATCGCCGCGCGCACGGCGAGCGCCGGCACCGAGAGGTCCTCCTCGAGATGGGAGAGGATCCATTCCTGAAGCGTGGAAATTGCCGGCGCCTCCGCGCGCTGGGCTGCAAGCTGCGCGCTGAACTGGGACTGGCCGCCCGGGCGCTTCACGAACATGACGAGCCAGCGCGCCACCGTGAGCGCCAGCTCCCGGCCCCAATCCTCCTCGACCAGAGCCAAGGCGAGGTCCATGCCCGCAGTGACGCCGGCCGAGGTGAAGACGTTGCCGTCGCGCACGTAGATGGCATCCGCATCGACACTGAGCGAGGGGTAGCGGCCAGCCAGCGTTCGGCAGGAGGCCCAATGGGTGGTCGCGCGCCTGCCGTCGAGCAGACCGGCGCCGGCGAGCACGAAGGCGCCCGTGCAGATCGAGCCCAAGCGGCGCACCCGCCCTGCCATGGTGCGGAGCCATAGGAGCAGCTCAGCATCCTCGGCGGCACGTCGGCTGCCTTGGCCGCCCACCACGATGAGAGTGTCGAGCTCCTCCTCGCAGCCAAGATAGTCCCGCGTGGCCGCGACCTCGAGGCCGGCCGAGCTCCGTACCAGGCCCGCGGAGCGGGCGAGAACCAGCACGGGATAGGCCGCGTCGGAATGCGTCCCTCTTTGGGCGAGGAAGCGCGCCGCCGAGTCGAAAACGGCAAGGGGGCCGGTGAGATCGAGAAGCTGGAAATCGGGAAAAATGACGAAGGCGATGGGGCGGCGGGGCGCTTGAGTGGCGGGGCGGCTCGCGAGTGGCAAGGGCGTGGTCATGGCGCCATTGTGCCGATAAAGAGGCTTGGCAGCAATGACATAGTTCAGACTTTTTCTGCCAAAACGGCACGCCCGGTCGCGCGCCTGGGGCTGGCTCTGGAAAAATGATGTGACTCTTGCCGCGCACCCCATTATGTTGTGATTGACAGGGTGTATTCCTACTAGATGTGTTGAGGTGTGGCATGAGTTGGACAGAGGAAGAGGTCCTAACCCTGCAGCGTCTCTGGGACCAGGGGCTTTCGGCGAGCCAGATTGCGCAGCAGCTCGGCTCGGTCACGCGCAATGCGGTGATCGGCAAGGCGCACCGTCTCGGCTTGGCGAGTCGCCCCTCGCCGATTCGCTCGGAAACCCCGGCCGTGCGGCGCGCAAAGCACAAGGGTCCCACTTGCCAATGGCCGATCGGAGATCCCTCGGCCCAGGACTTCAAGTTCTGTGGCGCGCCGATCGAGCCGGGTCGGCCTTATTGCGCCAAGCACTGCGAGGCCGCCTACATCAAGCGCGACAACAAGGCGGCCTAGCCGCCGCTTGCCTCCGTCGGGCGCCAGCCGCGGCCTCGCTCGAGCATGGGAGGGCGTCGCGTTTCGTCCGTTTGAGGATGGGGCGTCCGCTCCCGGAGGCGCGTAGGATCGGGGAATTAACACCAATACGGTGTGAGGCAACGGCTCAGCCCTATGTGCCGATTCCCTCCCAGCCGCCGCTGCATTAGCCTTGGCGGAGCGCTTGGCCGGAGGGCTGCGGCAAGGGAAGCCGCGCCGGGCATCCCGCGCCATGAGCGCCATGATCGCGAGGCATTGGGAAATCATGCCGCCGTCCTCCGCTCCGCGGCTCGCCTTCTGGTATGAGTTCGCGAGTACTTATTCCTACCTCGCGGCCATGACGATCGAGCGGCTCGCGCAAGGGGCCGGCGTTGCGCTCGAGTGGCGGCCGTTTCTCCTCGGGCCGATCTTCGCGGAACAGGGCTGGCGCGATTCGCCGTTCAATCTCTATCCGGCCAAGGGCCGCTACATGTGGCGCGACCTTGAGCGCCTTTGCGCGCGGGAGGGGTTGGGGTGGAAGCGGCCGAGCCAATTTCCGCGGAGCAGTCTCCTCGCCGCGCGCACGACGCTTGTCGGCTTGAGCGAAGGCTGGGGTGTTCCCTTCAGCAAGGCAGTATTCCGCGCGAACTTTGCGGAGGACCGAGACATCGCGTCGCCGGCGGTATTGCAATCCATCCTCCGCTCTCTCGATGTCGACGCGGAGCGCGCGCTTGCGCGTGCGGGTTCGCCCGAGATCAAGGAGGCCTTGCGCTCCCAGACCGAAGAAGCGCAAGGTCGCGGCGTCTTCGGCGCGCCGAGCTTCGAGGTCGGCGAAGAAATCTTCTGGGGCCAGGATCGGCTGCTTGAGGCGCTCGAATGGGCAAAAAGGCCGCGACTCGGCGACTCGGGTCGCGATTCGTCGCTCGGCGTGCCGTCACCATGAGACTGCCGCGTCGGGCGGCGTGGCGCAAAGATCGCCTGTGCTGATTGCAGCGAGCGGTGCTGGTGCCGGCTTCTGCAGGAACGCGCTCTTCTAGCAAGCGCGGCGCGCGCGTGGCGAGCGGCAGCAGCGCGCCGTGAGCGAGCGCAACGATCGCTCAAGCCCGGTCAGTGCAAGCCTCACCTTCGCAACCGCGCGCTCGAGTGGGTCCGTGGACGCCGAGGCCGCCCCGCATCCCGGGTAAAACCACAAGCGTCGAGGTTCGCGTCGTGATGCCGCGCGTGGGGCGCAGCCGGCTCGCCGGTGATCGCCGCCGCGCGAGCCCCCCTCGCGTGCGGGCTCGATGCAGCGGACGGCGGCAGGTCCACCCGCTGAGCACGCGAGGTCTCTGTTGACGCAGGGCGCAACCGGTGGCTCACGCGAGAGCCTTGCGAGGGGTCGGTGCCCAGCCGTATCCCACCTGCGCTCGGGGCGTCGGCGCGAGCGTCTTGTGTTTACATGCGCCTTTAAGCATAAAGAAATTATCGACGCCGAATGGCGCCAGCACTCCCGGTTCGGAGGCTCTCGCCGCGCCCCTCGCCCAGCGCGCCGCTAGGGTGGATGTTTCATAAGGGGAGCTGTCGCGTTCCGGCAGCCGGGGTTAGCGGAAGCGCCCTTGATCCCGCATCCCCGATGACGGCGCGAGCGCACAAGAGATAAGGCCAGCAGAACGATCCTGCTCGCTCGCGCCGAAATCTTATCGGAAAAGGCTGTTACCTAGTCCCCGCCGTCGTCGGGGGCGTCGGTCACCACAGCCAATGGGCGCGGTCGCACCTCGCAACCGCCGTCTCCGCTTTGCTCTCGCGGCTACCTCTTTTTAGCCCGCGAGGTCTTGCGGGTGGATCTGCGGGCGGTCCTCCGGCGTGCCGGCCTCTTTGCCGCAGTCGATCTGCGCGCCGTCCTTCTCTTCGTCGTGCGCTTTGCGGCCTTCGCCGCCCGTCTCTTCCTTCGTTTGGGTGCAGGCATGTAAACCCCCAACTTCGATTGTGACAGCAAGGGCGATCCCGCGCATGCGCGATCACCGCGAAAAAGTGTAACTAAAAATGTCGCGTAATGTAACAAAAACCTCGAGATGCGATTCTCGAGATGTCGTAGCTCCGCGACGGGCTTGCTGAGACGAACGTTATCGCCTGGGTCCGCGCCAAGTGACGGGTGCCATCCATTCGACCTTGCGGTTGACCAGCAGCGGAGTCGCGGAGGCGTAGGAGCGCAGCACGTAGCTGTCCGGTTCGCTGCCCGGCTCGATCAATTTGAGGAATGTGCGCCCGTCGGAGAGACGTACGACGCAGTCCTCGTACAGGCAATTCGCCGCCGTGCGGCCACGCGTACGCGAGTAGAGGATGATCTCGCCCTCGCGATAGCGCGGGCTTGCGCTGTCGCTCAGCACGCGCAACGCGACCGTATCGTGCTCGCCGGGCGGGGCGAGAACGTTCTCGAGCGCGGCGCCCGCGCCCCCCTCGAAAAAGAAGACCTCCTCGCCGACGCCGAGATAGCCGACCACGCTCGCCGTCACGTAGGCATCCATCGGCTGCAGCTCATGAGCATCGACGCCGAGCAAGGGTGCCAACCGCCGCGCCCAAGGGAGCGTAAATCTGCGCTGGCCTTTCTCGAGGCGATCGATTTGCTGCTGTGAGGTGCCTGCGAGCCTGGCGAGGACCGGCTGGCTGAGGCCGCGCGCCTCGCGCATCTGCTTGAGCACGCTCATGCTGCTCGCGTCCTCCCAGCGACGGGCGGGCCTCGCAAGCGGATAGCCCGCCATTTCATTCTAGCGCTTTCGCTTGGATTTTAACACTATTCTGGTGTGACTTCCGAGCACGGTGCAGCGTTGCTGCCGGGCCTCTTGGCCGGGAAAGCCGCCGAGCCCCGTCTTTGAGGTGGGCAGGCTTGAAAGCTGGGGCGGCGGGTCGCTTTTGCCGCCTTCGCGGCGAACTCCTGCTATGATGACAACGAGGGCCAGGGGCAAGGCGGGCCGAGCCCGCGCGCCGCCAAGGCAACCTCACGAGGTTCCGGCAGGCGAAAGGCCGCGCATGAGGCGCGAATTGCAGACCGGGAGGCGCCGCGTCGCGGCGGCGGCTGCCAACGACAACGATCCGATGGAGAGCGGGCGCGGCCCGCGCAGCTCCATTCTGCGCGAGTATCTCATGCTGCTCATCGTTCTCATCGGCGTCGCGCTGTTTTATTGGCTTTCCGTGCTTTTTTCCGACTGGGACAAAATCCAGACCTGCGTCACCATGGGCAAGCGCAACTGCACCCCGGCCATTGAGCTCAACCGGCAATATCGGCCGCGCCCAACCGGCGGCGGTACTGCCGCCGACACGGCGTCGGAGTGAGAGCTTGGGGAAAGCCGCAGACGATGAGCGAAACCGGGCCGGACGACGGTTCACAGGGCCGCGGCAGCTACCTCGCTATCATCGCGGTGATCGTCGGCATCGGCCTTCTCTATTGGCTGGCCTCGGCCTTCATCGATTGGAACAAGACCCAGGAGTGCGTGGGCTATGGCAAGCGCGATTGCGCGCCGAGGATTGAGCTTAACAAGCAATAGTGCCAGGCATGCGGCCGAGCACCAGACGCAGCTGGCATAAAAATTGTAAAGGCCGTAGCTTTTTCTCTTGACAGGATATGTCCCTCGAATTAAGGTTTTCATGTATGCGAAGTACCCGTTCGCGTATTTCCCTAAAAACTCCCGCGCGGCTCGCCGCGCGGTTTTTGTTTAATGCGCCGAGCGCTCCAAACCCGGCGCAGCGCTGCCGCGTGCGGGAAGCTCTTCGCGGCGCGGATGGGGATTGACGCCCAACCGGCCCCTTCCCATGATCGGCCTTTGGGTGCCCCTGCCGCCTCCCATCGCAGGAGGAGAAACATGTCTCCGCCGGTCGATGCCGTACACAGCGATGGCAAGCTTCCGGCTTCCGCGGATGTCGTGGTCATCGGCGGCGGCATCATTGGCTGCGCTGCGGCTTATTTCCTCGCGAAGAGGCGGGTTTCCGTCGTTCTCGTCGAGAAGGGGCGCGTCGGCGCCGAGCAGTCGAGCCGTAATTGGGGCTGGTGCCGCCAGCAAGGCCGCGACACCCGGGAGATTCCCCTCATCAAGGAAAGCTTGGCGCTCTGGGGCGGCCTGAACGAGGAAATCGGCGCCGAGACCGGCTTCCGCCGCACCGGGCTCATCTATGTGACCAAGGACGCTGCAGAGCTCGCCCGTTGGGAACGGTGGCTCGAGCAGGCGCGGCAATATCAGCTTCATACCCGCCTTCTGAGCGGCGCTGAGGCCGCGGCCATGATGCCGGGGTGCGAGGAGAAATGGCTCGGCGCCCTCTATACGCCGAGCGATGGCCGGGCCGAGCCCGCCAAGGCGGCGCCCGCCATCGCGGAAGCGGCGCGCCGGCTCGGTGCCTCGCTGCACCAGGGCTGCGCCGCGCGGGGAATCGAGACCGAGGCGGGTGCCGTCTCGACAGTGGTGACCGAGACGGGCGCCGTCCGCACCCGTGCCGTGCTCTGCGCGGCGGGGGCGTGGTCATCGCTCTTCTGCCGGCGCCATGGTCTCGATCTGCCGCAGTTGAGCGTGCGCGCCTCCGTCCTGCGTACGGCACCGGCGCCCGAGGTGTTGAGCGCCCCGGTGAGCGCGCCCGGCTTCGGCATGCGCCGCCGCCTCGACGGCGGCTACACGGTGGGCCTGCGCGGGGCCGCGAGCTTTGACCTCACGCCCGATGCCTTCCGTTATATGCGCGCGTTCTGGCCGGCCTATCGCCAGGGAGCGGTTGCGCTCAGACTCACCTTCGGCGCCCCCTTCTTCCAGGCGCTCCGCACCCCGCGCAAGTGGGCGTTCGACCTGCCCTCGCCCTTCGAGGCGGTGCGCGTGCTGGACCCCGCCCCGGACCGCGACGTGCTGGAGACAGCACTCACCAATCTCAAAGCCGCCTATCCGGCACTTCGCGAGGTGAAGATCGCCGAGACCTGGGCGGGGATGATCGATGTGACGCCGGACGCGGTACCGGTGATTTCAGCCGCCGACACGCCCAAGGGGCTCTACATCGCGACCGGCTTCAGTGGCCACGGTTTCGGCATCGCTCCGGCGGCTGGACGGCTTGCGGCGGACCTCATTGTCGGCGAGACGCCGATCGTCGATCCGCGACCGTTCCGCTATTCCCGCATGATCGACGGCACACGGCTCGTCCCTGAAACGGGGCTTTAGCTTGGCCGACTAGCCGAACACGACCGCGGCGCTCAATAGCCGGTGGCCGGGTCGACCCGACCCATTGGCGTCTCGCCGGCCTCGAGGCACCGGAGAGTCTCGAGAATCTGCCGCATGGCGAGTTCGGCGATGGGTTGTGCCGCGATGTGGGGGGTCACGACGACGCGGGGATGCGTCCAGAACGGATGGTCATCGGCGAGGGGCTCGTCGCGGAAGACGTCGAGCACGGCGCGGCCCAAGTGTCCCGAATCGAGGGCCGCCAGAAGGTCTGCCTCCACCACGTGGCCTCCCCGCGCGATATTGACGATGGCGGCACCGCGCGGCAGCTGTCGCAGCGTCTCGCTGTTGATGATGCCCTGCGTCTCAGGCGTGAGCGGCAGGAGCACGACCGTGATCTCGGAGCGGCGGAGAAACTCCGCCATGCCGCCCTCGCCGTGAAAGCACCCGACGCCGTCCAAGGACTTGGGCGTGCGGCTCCAGCCGATGATGCGAAAGCCGAGCAGGGAGAGCTTGCGGGCGAGGTCGGCTCCCAGCACGCCGAGGCCCATGACCCCGACCGTGCGCTCGGAGGGATGCGCCGCATCGAGCCGCCGCCATTGGCGTCGCCTCTGCTGTGCGCGGTATTCCGCCATGCGCCGGTGCAGGTCGAGCACGGCATGGATGGCATATTCGCTCATTTGCGCGGCGAGGCCGGCATCGAGAAGGCGATAGAGTGCTATGTGCGCGGGGAAGGCCGGGTCCTTGAGGATCTGATCGACGCCGGCGCCGAGCGCCAGAATCGCCTTGAGATTGGGCAGGGTGCGGAGAACGCCGTCGTCGATCTTCCAGATCAAGGCGTATTCGATGTCCTCGACCCTGCCCGCATCGGGCCAAACGCGGAAATCGAGCTCCGGGAACTCGCGCGCAAAGACATCGCGAAAGGGGAGGGGGTCGTCGAAGTCGCTGCCGAAGAGGATGGCTTTGGTCCTCATGCTCGCTTCCCCGTTTACTCCCTGGCAATAGGGGGCGGACCGCCCCGCCCTCTGCTCGAGGAAGAGGCGCACGCGCTCGAGACGATCTCCGCGCGGAATGCCCTGAGGTTGCCGTTGCCGCCGCCGATTTCAAGGCTGGGGACGCCGGGCGCGCAATGCTCCAGCAGGCGCCGGTAGCAATCCTCATAGAGCGCGCGCAGCATGGGCTTCGTCTGCCACAGGGCGCGGTGGTGGGCGAGCCGTTCGCTCGTCGGTTCGCGCCCATTCGCCGGCTGTCGCATGCCGCTCGTCCTTCTTTCGCGACGAAAGCTGAGCGCGCCCGCGCCGCCTAGGGCCAGAACGAGCGGGAAGCGAGCCGCGCACCCTCGGCAAGCGCGGCGAGCTTGGCCCACACCACGGCAGGATCGACGGCCGCCTGGCCGACCCAGGTCCCGTAGCCACAGTCGCTGCCGGCGATCACGTTCTCGCGGCCGACAAGCTTGGCATAGCGCCCGATGCGCTGGGCGATCAGCTCCGGATGCTCGATGAAGTTCGTTTTCGACTCGATGACCCCGGGGATGAGGATTTTGCCCTCCGGCAGCTTCACGCGCTCGAAGAGCTGCCATTCATGGGCGTGGCGCGGGTTCGCCGCCTCGAAAGAGATGGCGCTCGGCCGCGCCTGGAAGATGACATCGATGATGTCGGCGAGCGGCACGTCGTAATGGTGCGGGCCTTCGTAATTGCCCCAGCACACATGCATGCGCAGCCGCTCCGGCGGAATCCCCGCGAGCGCCTCATTGAGCGCCTCGATGTGAAGCCGCATCATCCTGCGGAATTCCTTGAGCTCGAGGGCGGCGTATTGAATGTGCCGTCCCATGGCGAGGTCCGGACAGTCGATCTGGAGCACGAAACCCGCCTTGGCCACGGTCTCGTATTCCGGCCGCATTGCCGCGGCAATGGCGGAGAGGTAGGCCTCCGCTGTCGGGTAGTAGCCATTGTGGAAGAAGAGGGAGACGAGCCCCGGTGAGGCCGCGGTCATGAAGCCCTCCATGACCTTGGCATCTGCGAGGGCCGCTCTCAAGTTGGCCACGTCGCTCTCCGCGGCCCCGGAATCGCGCGCCCCGATCGCCGCGGTGCAGCCCGGCGTCTTGCGTCGCGAGCGGCCGGGATCGCCGAAGACGCGGCGGGCAAGCTCGGGGAAGTCCACGAGGTCCTGATACTGGAGCGGATGGCTGCTGCCGTCGAAGCCGCTCAAACGGTCCTTGACGTAGGTGGCGTAGCTCGGCTTGCTCATCTCGCCGTCGTTCACCACGTCGATGCCGGCCTCGCATTGCTTCCGCACGACCTCCTTGACCGCGAGCGCCACGCGCGCTTTGAGCGCATCGCGGTCGACGGGCACCCCTTCCTCCTTGGCGAACATCGTGCGGATGAGGTCCTCGGGGCGGGGCAGGCTGCCGGTGTGAGTAGTCAGAAAGCGCTCGCTGCTGCGTTTCATGAGGCCCCTCCGCTCGCTTCTCTTGGGTGCGCGCCAACAAAGCTTAGCGTCGCTCGGGGGCGCCGAGAAGACGAAAGCTCTTGAGGGGCGGCTTGAGCCGGCTGTCGAGCGCCGAGAGGCGCCGGTAGAAGTCCGCATAGACCGCGCGCAGCAGGGGCTTCGTCTGCCACAGGGCGCGGTCGAGGGCGAGCCGTTCGCTCGCCGGCTCGCCCGCGCCCGCCGGCGGTCGCATGCCGCGCGCGCTTGCTAGCGCCTCGCCCTCCATGTCTTCCAGTCGGCGACCGTCGCCGCGACCATCGCCCGCGCGGCCTTGAGGAGCCACCCCTTGGGGCGCGCCTTGAGATCGGCGCGCACGGCGCCCATCGCCGAGCTGCTGCCGAGATGGAGGTTCGCCGTCTCGCGGCCCATGGCCTCGAGAAGCCGCTTCTCGTTTCTGCTTTTCGGCAGCATCGCGAGCTCGATGCGCGAGCAGTGCGGCCCGAGGCGGCGCAGCAGATACCGGTCGCTGAAGGCGAAGAAGGGATCGTGGCAGCGCACCGCGCGCGCGACGATCGTGCCGCAATGGAGCGCTTCCTCGGGCCGGCCGAGCGCCCATCCGAAGGCAGACGGCAGCATTGCCTTGGCCTCGCGCGCCAGCTGAGCGCCCTCCCACTCCGCGAGCGCGACATAGCGCGGCCGGCCGAGGCTGCCCATTCCGGAGATGCGGTGCGCCGTGCGGAACTTCGCCCGGCGGTCGGGCAGGCGGGCGGCGAGCAGCTTCCTCACGTTGGCGGGCGCGCGCAGATTCGGCAGCTTCGCCATTTTCTGCCAGAAACGCACCGGATCGCGCTCGGCGGAGAGGGCCGCCTCCCTGAGCGCGCCGTGGTCCTCCTCCAGCACGAAAGGCCGCCCTCCGGCCTCGAGCTGCTCGCGATAGCCATCGAGGATCGCCTTGCAGGCCGCTTTCGGGGTGATGGCGAGATGCTCCTCTCGCCTGGCCAGAAGCGCGCTCGCCGCCAGGCGCACGAGATCGAGCGTGTAGGGCATCGGCGCCGCCTCGTCGACGTCGTTAATCCCCCACACCAGGCGCGCTTCGGCGTCGCGCCAGGTTCCGAAGTTCTCGACATGCAGGTCGCCGACCGCGAGCAGACGCGGCGCCGAGGCGAGATCGGCGCAGACCTCGCCCCAGACGGGAACCCAGCGGTAGAACGTTGCGCGCATGAAGGAGAAGGGATCCACGGCCATGAGCCTGTGCTTAAGGTAAGGTCGCCTTCCACCACCCCGAGTTCCGCCCGGAGCCAGCGCTCGAAAGCGCGCGTGGCCTCGATTATGCTCGTCATGGGGCCTCCCGCTGCGAAACGATGCCACGATGGGGCCGCGGTCCTTGGCGCCGGCAGGCTCCCCTCAGGGCGCCGGATTCTCGAGGCTGAACATCTCGGCCTCGTCGTCATAGGAGAAGAGCTCGGCGTAGCGGCCCCAGCTAATGACCGCGCGCAGCGTCTCCTGCGCGTCCTCCTCTGGAAGATGGTCCTCGATCTCCGTTTCGAAGCGCAGGCGCGGCGCGCGATGGCCGGGGCGCTCGTCGAGCACGCGCCGCACATGTGCCGCGAGCGGGATCGAGCGCATGAGGTGCTCGGCAAAAATCCGCTTGCGCGCCTGCGTATCCGATTCGACGAAAAGCCGGCCCGCCGTCGTCAATTGGATGTCGCCTTGCGCCAGCTCGGCGAAGCCCATGAGCTGTAACGCCTCGGCGATGGGAAAGAGATCGTCGACCTCGAGCTGGAGGGTGGCTGCGATCGCCGGCAGGTCGGCGCGGCCGTTGTAAGGCGCCGCCGCCACGGTTTCCATGAGGCCGGAAAGCCGGTTGATCGAGACGCGCGGCAGCTTGTCGAAGACGCCGAGCACCGGCGTCTTGACCGCGGTCCCGGGCGCGGGCGCCGGCCGAGCCGTCATGCGGCCGTAGATGTCGTCGACCATCTGGCGGAAAGCGCTGTCGAGCCGGCCGCGCGGGTGCGCGAACGGGACCTTGATCTCGCCCATGATCCGGCCCGGGCTTGAGGAGAGGATGAGGATGCGGTCGCACATGAAGACCGCCTCCTCGATGTTGTGGGTAACGAGCAGCACGGCCTTCATCGGCATGCGCTTCTCGATCCAGAGGTCGAGAAAGTCGGTGCGCAGCGTCTCCGCGGTGAGCACGTCGAGCGACGAGAACGGCTCGTCCATGAGCAGGACCTTGGGCTCGACGACGAGCGCCCGCGCGAAGCCGACGCGCTGGCGCATGCCGCCCGAAAGCTCGCGCGGGTAGGCGGATTCGTACCCGTCGAGCCCGATGAGGTCGATCGCCTGGAGCGCGCGGCGGCGCGTTTCCGCTTCCGGCATGCCGCGCGCCTCGAGTCCGATCTCGGCGTTCTCCAGCACGCTGAGCCAGGGGAAGAGCGCAAAGGTCTGGAACACCATCGCGATGCCCTCGGCGGGGCCCCGCAAGGGCTTGCCCTCGTAGCGCACCTCGCCGGCGCTCGGGCGGATGAGTCCGGCGACGATGCGGAGGAAGGTCGACTTGCCGCAGCCGGACCGGCCGAGGAGCCCCACGATCTCCCCCTCGCGCAAGGTAACGTTCACGTCGTCGAGCACGACGAGCTCGCCGCCCGCGGGTTTGGGGAACGCCTGACGCACGCCGCGGGCCTCGAGCACGCCCGTCGTCACGGGTGGAAGGGTGTCGGGCATTTGAGCGGCCTCCTCAGTCGAGCCGCAGGCGACGTGCGGCGTGTGCGTAAAGCGGACGCCAGAGCAGCCGGTTGAACAGAATGACGAAACTCGACATGACCGCGATCCCGAGCACGATGCGCGGAAAGTCCCCCGCATCGGTCATCTGGGCGATATAGGCGCCGAGCCCCGGGGCCGTCAGCTTGGTATCGCCCCAGCTCACCACCTCCGCCACGATGCTGGCGTTCCATGCGCCGCCCGAGGCGGTGATGGCGCCCGTCACGTAGAAGGGGAAAATTCCCGGCAGCATGACTTTGCGCCACCAGAGCAGCCCCGTGATACGGAAATTTTGGGCCGCCTCCGTGAAGTCGGTGGGAAAGGTGCTGGCGCCCGCGATCACGTTGAAGAGGATGTACCATTGGGTGCCGAGGATCATGAGCGGCGCCAGCCAAATGGTTGGATTGAGCCCGTAGTGGACGATACCCACGACCGCGACCGGGAAGAGAAGATTGGCGGGGAAGGCGGCGAGGAACTGGGCGAGCGGCTGCACTTTTTCCGCAAGCCGCGGCCTGAGACCGATCGCAACGCCGAGCGGGACCCAGATGGCCGTGGCAATGACGATGAGCACCGCCACTCGGGCCAGGGTATAGATGCCGAGCCTCAGTGCCGTGAGCAAATCGCTCCAGGAGAGCGTTGCCGATACGTAAGCGGCGACCTCGTGGAGCGTCCACAGTGCGCCCAAGGCGATAAGCGCGTACCAGGCGAGATCGACGAGGCGGGGGGAGGGAGCCAAGCGCGCGAGCACCCCGATCGGCACGCGGAATTGCGCGTTGGGCACGCGCAGGAGGAGGCTCATGGCGCGGCCGACAGGTGCCGTCGCCGCATGGACAAAGCGCGTGCGCTGGAGAACGTTGCGAAGCCACGACTCGGGCGCCAGCTGACCGGCCACGGTCTCGAAGCGGAACTTGTCCGCCCAGGCGACGAGGGGGCGGAACATCAACTGGTCGTAAAGCACGATCACGACGGTCATGGCGAGGATCGCCCAGCCGACCGCGGCGAGGTCCTTGTGCTCGATGGCGAGCGCCACATAGGATCCGATCCCGGGAAGCGTGATGTGCTGGTCGCCGACGGTGATCGCCTCGGACGCCACCACGAAGAACCAGCCGCCCGACATGGACATCATCGTGTTCCACACGAGGCCCGGCATGGCGAAGGGCACCTCCAGGCGCCAGAAGCGCTGCCATATCGAGAAGCGGAAGGAGCGCGCCGCCTCGTCCAAATCATGCGGTACCGTGAGCAGGGACTGGTAGAAGCTGAACGTCATGTTCCATGCCTGGCTCGTGAAGATGGCGAAGATCGCGGCGCCCTCGGCACCGGCGACGCTGTTCGGGAAAAGAGCCAGGAAGAAGGTGACGGTGAAGGAAAGATAGCCCAGCACCGGAACCGACTGCAGCACGTCGAGGAGCGGGATGAGCACCATGGCGAGCCGGCGCGACTTGCCGGCGAGCGTACCATACACAAACGTGAAAATGAGCGAGGCGACGAGTGCCGCCAGCATTCGGAGCACGGTGCGCAAGGCGTACTCGGGTAGACTCCAGGGATCGAGCGTGATCGCGGTCGACTGCAGGACCGCGACGGGTGCGGCCATTTGCCGGATGCCGAAGATGAGCGCGAAGACCACGCCGAAGATGAGCGGGATCGCCACGATGTCCCAGCGGTTGGGAGCGAGCGTGCGGAGCTGAGTTACGGCCGAGAGATAGGGATTGTCGCGCACTTCGCCTCTCCTCCACGCTCGGTGGCCCGCTCTTTACGCCAGGCCGCCGGCCTTGTCGACCGCGAAATGACGACAATTTTTCGCCCCGCGGGACTGTGTCGCAAGCGAGCGAAGTCGCAGCGAAAAATCCGTTGACTCTTCGCTGAAGACG
>DASPPM010000043.1:0-5073 GCA_035625535.1 Alphaproteobacteria bacterium | reverse complement strand
CCGCAATCTCTCCGACAAGAGCGGGGCGGCGCTGCGCCGCGCGATGCGGGCGGCCCGGCTCGGTCTCGTCGAGCGCCTCAGGGTCAAGCTCGCGCGCGTCGAGGCGCTCTATCTCGAGGACGTGATGTCGACCCGCGATGCGCTCGAGGGCCTCGAGGCCTTCCTCGCCAAGCGGCCCGCGCGATGGGAGCACCGTTAGCCATGACAACCACCGCTGAAATTGTCTCGCGTTGCCAGGATCTGTTCGACGATCTCCACTTCGCCTACGCGCGCGAGTGGAAGGCCGCGGTCCCCGGCCGCAAGGTCGTCGGCTTCATGCCCTTCTACGTGCCGCGCGAGCTGATCCACGCCGCGGGTGCCTTGCCGCTCGGCATACTCGGCGGCGGCGATCAGCTCGAGGTCATCCACGGCGACGCCTATTACCAAAGCTACATCTGCCGCATTCCGCGCTCGACGATCGAGCTGGGCGTGGGCGGCCGCCTCGATTTCGTTGACGGCATGCTCTTCCCGAGCATCTGCGACGTGATCCGGAACCTCTCGGGCATGTGGAAGATCATGTTCCCGAAGGTCAAGAGCCGCTATTTCGACGTGCCGCAGAACTACCGCGACGACATCGGCGGCGAGTTCTACGTGAACGAGCTCAACGAGCTCCGGGAGATGCTCGCCGAGCTCTGCGGCCGTGAGGTGCGCGACGACGCGATCCGTGCCTCGATCGCCCTCTACAACGAGAACCGGCGCCTGGTGCGCGAGGTCTACGCCTTCCGCGCGCGGCAGCCGTGGAAGGCGCCCTCCTCCGAGGTGTATCTGCTCATGCGCGCCGGCATGATCCTCGCGGTCGAGGAGCACAGCCGCCTGCTCAGGGAATATCTTGAGGCGGCCACGAGCGAGGAGCGGCCGCGGCGCGACAACTCCCGCGTCGTCGTCACCGGCGCCTTCTGCGAGCAGCCGCCGCTCAACCTCATCAAATCGATCGAGCTCTCCGGCTGCTACATCGTCGACGACGACTTCATGCTGGTCAACCGCTGGGAGAACTCCGATGTGCCGGTCGAGGGCGACCCCTTGAGGAACCTGGCGCTCGCCTATCTGCACAATTCCGCCAGCACGTCTGCCAAGTACGAGCCCGACCAGGCCCAGAAGGGGGCCTATCTGGTGGAGGCGGTGAAGCGCACAAGGGCCGAAGGCGTCATCTTCGCCGCTCCGAGCTTCTGCGACCCGGCACTGCTCGAGCGCCCGATGCTGCAGCACGTGCTCGCGGCCCACAACATCCCCTATATCGCCTTCAAATACGCCGAAAATTCCGGGCAGATGCAGCCGATCCGCGAGCAGGCCGGCACATTTGCCGATTCCATCAAGCTGTGGAGCGAGCGATGAGTGCTGCACCCGTCGGCGAGGCCATCAAGGATCGGTCGATGCTCAAGCAGAAGGAGATGATCGCCGAGAATTACGAGCTGCTCGCCACCGCGAAGGAGGCCGGCCGCAAGGTCGCCTCGACCTTCGTGCCCGGCAATCTCAACGAGCTGATCATGTGCTTCGACGTGGTCAACAACCTGCCCGAGATCAACGCCATCCAGAACGGCATGCGCAAGAAGAGCGGCGCCTACATCATGGAAGCGGAGAAGCGCGGCCATTCCGAGGACGTCTGCACCTACGTGAAGGCCGACCTCGGCATGTTGGCGAAGGGCAATCTCGGCCCCGACGGAAGGCCTCTGCCGGACCCCGACCTTCTGCTGCTCTCCTATACCGGCTGCTTCACCTTCATGAAGTGGTTCGAGCTCCTGCGCGAGCAGTACAAGTGCGAGACGGCGATGCTGCACGTGCCCTACGAGGGCGAGGGCCACGCCTCCAAGAACATGGTCGACTATGTGGTAAAGCAGCTCAAGGAGGAGGTCATCCCCAAGCTCGAGCGGGTGAGCGGCGTCAAGTTCGACATCGACCGGCTGCGCCAATACCTCAAGGAATCCGCCAAGGCCGAGGAGGATTTCGTCTGGGTGCTCGAGTCGGCGAAGACCAAGCCCTCGCCCATCGACGCCTATTTCGGCGGCGTCTACTACATCGGGCCGATCTTCACGTCGTTCCGCGGCACCGAGGACGCGAGCGAGTACTACCAGCTCCTGCGCGCCGAGATCGAGGAGCGCATCCAGCAGCGCCTGGGACCCGTGACGCCCGACGGCGAGGTCCACGAGGAGCGCTACCGCCTCGTGGTGGAAGGGCCGCCCAACTGGACGAGCTTCCGCGACTTCTGGAAGATGTTCTACGACGACGGCGCCGTCGTCGTGGCCAGCACCTACACCAAGGTGGGCGGGGTCTACGATCTCGGTTTCCGCCACGATCCGGACCACCCGCTCGAATCGCTCGCGCAATATTGTCTCGGCTGCTACACGAACCGCAACCTGCCGGCCCGGATCGGTCTCCTCGAGAAGTACGTCAACGAGTACGAGGCGGACGGCCTCTTGATCAACTCGATCAAGAGCTGCAACAGCTTCTCCGCCGGCCAGCTTCTGATGCTGCGCGAGATCGAGCGGCGCACCGGCAAGCCCGCCGCCTTCATCGAGACCGATCTCGTGGACCCGCGCTATTTCTCTCCGGCCAACGTCAGGAACCGGCTGGAGAGCTATTTCCAGATGATCGAGCAAAAGCGCCGGGGCACCAAGCCACCGGCCGCGGCTGCCGAATAGCGGAAGCGAGGACGCCATGCGCTGCTTCATCGGCATCGACCTCGGCTCGACCACCACCAAAGCGGTGGTGATGGACGAGAATCTCGAGGTGCTCGGCCGCGGCATCACAAATTCGCGCTCGAACTACGATACGGCCTGCAAGGTGGCGAGGTACGAGGCGCTCATCAATACGCGCTTCACGCTCGTCCACCGCGGCCTCTCGCAGCTCCCGGAGCTCGAGGCGATCCTCGAGGGACTGCTTCAGGACCTCGAGCGCGGCTTCCGGCTCGAGCAGTTCCTCGAGCAGCTCGTCGATCTGGAGGAAACCTGCCGCAGCAACGCGAGAAGCCAGCGCTTCAAGGGCGAGGAGACGGCGCTTGCGGAGGCCATCGAGGCCGTTTTCGTCCGCTTGCGCGAGGAGGCGCCGGCCCTCTTCGCGCCGGGCGCGCGGCGCAAATCGGACTTCTTCCGCGATATCGCGGGGTCTCGCTTCATGACGGTCGGCCAGGAAGTCGCGAGCGCGAGCGGGCTCTCCTACGACCGTCTCTTGAACGTCTACGACAAGGCGATCATCGAGGTGGAGAACCGGCCTCCTGCCGAGGAGATGAGCGGCAAGTTCCTGCGCGCGCTCGACCGCCTCGCAAACGGCTCGCCGGAGCTCAAGTCGGCCGCCGCCAAGATGGGGCCGCTCGTGCGCGTGGCACTCGATACGCCACTCGAGGACACCTATCTCGTGGGCACCGGCTACGGCCGCGTGACGCTGCCCTTCTCCAAAGAGCACATCCGCTCGGAGATTCTCTGTCACGGGCTCGGCGCCCACATGATGTACCCCGAGACCCGCACCGTCCTCGACATCGGCGGCCAGGACACCAAGGCGATCCAGGTCGATGCGAGCGGTATCGTCGAGAACTTCCAAATGAACGACCGCTGTGCCGCGGGCTGCGGGCGCTATCTCGGCTACATCGCGGACGAAATGAACATGGGGCTGCACGAGCTCGGCCCCATGGCGATCAAGGCCACGCGGACCGTGCGCATCAACTCGACCTGCACCGTGTTCGCGGGCGCGGAGCTGCGCGACCGCCTCGCACTTGGCGAGAGGCGCGAGGACATCATGGCCGGCCTCCACCGCGCGATCGTCCTGCGCGCGATGTCGATCCTCGCCCGCTCGGGCGGCGTGCGCGACCAGTTCACCTTCACCGGCGGCGTCGCCAAGAACGAGGCCGCGGTCAAGGAGCTGCGCCAGCTGATCAAGGAGAACTACGGCGACGCGGTCATCAACATCAATCCGGAATCGATCTACACGGGAGCGCTGGGTGCTGCCGCCTTCGCCCGCCGTGCGGTCGAGAATTGAGGAGACGAGCCATGGTCGTGACGGCTGGCATCGACATCGGCACCGGAATGATCAAGACGGTGCTGTTCGAGGTCGAGGGCGGCGAGAGCCGCTGGCTGGCGCGGCGCACCGACCGCGTGCGCCGGCGCGATCCGCTCGAGCTCGCGGCCGAGGCCTACAAGCTCGCCCTCGAAGAGGCCGCGCTCAAGCCCGCGGACGTCGCCTACGTCGCGACCACCGGCGAGGGCGAATCGCTCGCTTTCCACACCGGCCACTTCTATTCCATGACGACGCACGGCCGCGGCGCCATCTACCTCGATCCGGAGGCCCGTGCGGCCCTCGACGTGGGCGCGCTTCACGGCCGCGCCATCCGCATCGACGAGCGCGGCAAGGTATTGAGCTACAAGATGACGAGCCAATGCGCCTCCGGCTCGGGCCGCTTTCTCGAGAACATCGCCCGCTATCTCGGCATCGCCCAGGACGAGATCGGCGGGCTCTCGCGAGCGGGCGACAATCCGGAGAAGGTCAGCGGCATCTGCGCGGTGCTGGCGGAGACCGACGTGATCAACATGGTTTCGCGCGGCATCACCTCCGCCAACATCTTGAAGGGCATCCATTCCTCCATGGCCGATCGCCTGGCCAAGCTGCTCAAGACCATCGGCAGCATCGAGGGGGTGGTCCTCATGACGGGCGGCTTGGCGCTCGACGAGGGCCTCGTGCTTGCACTCCAGGAGGCGATGGCCAAGGAGAAGGTCACCTTCCCCGTCCGCAGCCACCCGCAATCGATCTACGCCGGCGCCATCGGCGCCGCGCTCTGGGGGGCCTTCCGCCACGAGAAGCTCAAGCGGCTCGGCGAGCTCGCCGCGGCGTCGTGAGGCGAAGAGGCGCGGTGATATCGCAGACTCCCCTGGACAGGCGCGAACTCGGTTAGAGCATTTACTCGATAAGTGGACAGAAGTTTCCCCCTCACCCTTCCCTCTCCCCCTGAAGGGGGAGAGGGTTGCGAAGGGTTGGCGAGGCGAAGCCGAGCCTTACCCGTTTGACGCCTGCCAAGCGTCCACTGGACGCTTGGCCCGAACATGCCAGTGG
>DASPPM010000042.1:0-2082 GCA_035625535.1 Alphaproteobacteria bacterium | reverse complement strand
CTTGTCCGGGAGCGCCTCGCCCACGCCTGCCATGTGGGAGAGCAAGAGGCGCCGTTGCAGCTCGGCGAGCTCGTCCCCCGGAATGTGCGTGGTCGAGAGTCGGCCGAAGCCGGTATTGACGCCGTAGATCGGCCGGCCCTCGGCGACGAGGCGTGCCACCGTCGCCGCGGCGGCGTCGATCGCGGCAAAGGCGCCTCTATCGAGCTCCACAGGGTGCTCGTGCTCATAAAGCGCGCGCAAGTCCGCAAGACGGAGCCTGCCCGGGGTGAGGATGAAAGTCTCGGCCATGCGCCCTCGCGTCCTTCGCCAACCACAGGGAGCGCGAGCTTAGCGCAGGCGCACGCGCCGCGCAGCAGGCGATCGCTTTTGCCCCGGCCTCGGCTTGGCGCCTGATGCAACCCTGTCCTATGATGGCTTTCATGGCCTTTCGCCCCGCAACACTCGGCCGCGCATGACGCGCAGCTATCCCGAGCGGCCCATCGCCGGCGTCGGCGCGCTGGTCTTCCGCGGCGAGGAGGTGCTGCTGATCAAGCGCGGCAAGCCGCCGCGCGAGGGGCAATGGAGCATCCCGGGCGGCGCTCAGAATCTCGGGGAGAGCGTCGTCGAGGCGGCACGCCGCGAGGTGCGCGAGGAGACCGGCATCGAGATCGAGGTCAAGGAGGTGATCGCCGTTGTCGACATGGTCCGGCGCGACGACGGCGGCCGCGTGAAATACCATTACACGCTCGTCGACCTTCTCGCCGAATGGCGCGCCGGCGATGCCACGGCCGGCGACGATGCCGCCGAAGTCGCCTGGGTGCCGCTCGACCGCCTGGCACCCTACCGTCTGTGGCGCGAGACCGAGCGGGTCATCCTACTCGCCGCCGAGCGGCGCAAGGCCGCGGCGGGCACCCCGCCCGCCATCCTCCTGCTGCGCTGAGCCCGAAAATCGTCACAATTGAGCGCTTGCCGCGGCCCTTTCACCTCCTTTAATTTCGCGCGCCGGACGCGCTTTGCGGCGGCCTGAGGCGATCCTCTGCGCCCTCGGAGCGCAGGATCGCACGCCTCGGCCCGTATGGAGTCGGTGCTCGGGATCGCACCTCGAGGCGACCTGCCGCTGCCCCAAATAATACCGGAGTTCCCCGATGACCCTTGCGAAAAGGCTAGCCCCCTGCCTCGTGCTCTTGGGATTGCTCGCCGCAGCCGCGGCACCCGCGGGTGCCGAGGAGAGCCCCACCTCGCCCGTGGAGGCGGCCAACTTCATCCAGGAGCTGGGCAATCGCGCGGTGGCGCTTTTTGCAAGCTACACGCCGGCCGAGGCGGCCAAGAGCGAGGCGGAGTTCAAGCAGATCTTTCACGACGGCTTCGATCTCGATCTCATCGGCCGTTTCGTCCTCGGCAATTCCTGGCGCACGGCAAGCCCCGAGCAGAAGGAGCAATACCGCACCCTGTTCGAGACCTGGGTCGTCAACACCTACACGCGGCGCATCGGCGCCTACAGGGGCGAGACCTTCAAGGTCGTCGGCCAGCAGCCGATCGCGGAGACCGACGCCCTCGTCGAGACCGAGATCGACCGCGCCGAGGGTCCCCCGATCAAGGCCGGCTGGCGGGTACGGAACATGCAAGGCCACATGAAGATCATCGACGTGGTGGTCGAAGGCATCAGCATGGCGCTCACGCAGCGCCAGGAGTTCGCCTCCGTGATCCAGCGCGAGGGGCTCGATGGGCTCCTCCACGAGCTCCAGACCCGCGTCGACAATCTCAAGGCGGCCTCCAGCAGCAATTGAGAGCGCGCCTCTTGAGCCGACGGTTGGACGCGGCACTAAAGACTATCCCGTTGTGATGGTAGCGCCCCCTCACCCTGCCCTCTCCCCCTGAAGGGGGAGAGGGTTGCGAAGGGTTGGCGAGGCGAAGCCGAGCCTTACCCTGAGCTGGGTGAGAGGGTGGCGATCCCACTCAGAGTAAAACTGCTCTAGCCCCCCGCGCGCAAGGCCGCGAGGAACGCCGCGACCGCCTCCGCGAGCGCGCCGGCATTCTCGATTCTGATCACGTCGGGGCCGGAAGGTTCCGCATAGGAAGCGCGCGCGAGCCGCTCGGCGATCT
>DASPPM010000041.1:0-13738 GCA_035625535.1 Alphaproteobacteria bacterium | reverse complement strand
CGCCGACAATTGGGCCGACGCGCATTAGAGTCCTGGTTCTGAAATCCACGACCATCGGGAGATTGCTCGTCATTGCGAGGCGCCCGACCGGCGCCGAAGCAATCCAGAACGGGTCTCAGACCAGGCCCTCTGGATTGCTTCGCTGCGCTCGCAATGACGCTCATTTCCGGGGCTCGCCTAAGCTTCCGGAATGACAATGAGCCGGGTGTCGATTGGGCCGCCGCCGCCCCTACCAATGCCGCACGGGCCCCACGTCGACGTGGATGAAGTGCGAGCGCGGATAATAGCCGACGCCGCCGCCCCCGAGGCTCATGGCGAGCTTGCGCACTTGGCGCAGGTCGCGTCCGGGCACGCGAAAATCGAGCGCCTGGCCGCTGATATGGTAGCTGTTGCGCGCATGCACGCGGCCTTCGCGCACGAGCTCGGCATTGGTCGCGGGCGAGCGATAGCCGCACACCACGTCGAGCCCCTGCGCCGCGCCGAGCCCGCTCTGGATGCGGTAGAGCAGGTCGAGCAGGGCGGGATCGATGGCCGTGACCTCGTCGGTATAATGGTCGCGCAGGATGAGGTCGATCTCCGTCTGCGCGTCGGGCAGATAGCGGCCCGCGGCCCAGTAAGTCGAGTTGATCCTCTCGCCGGTGTGGAGATTGTAGAGCCGGAGCGTTCGCTCGCTTTCCCGCGGTGCGGTGCGTGCGAGTGCCGGCAGCGGGAGCAGCAGTGCCGTGGCACAGGCCGCAAATCTCATGAGCTCGCGGCGCCGCAACATCGGCGGCCGCCGGCCCCTATCCCCTCTCCGCATTTTGCGCCCCCCTGTGTCGCCTGATCTCAGGGTCGAGGGCCCGGAGAGGCCCTCGCGCGGCCCGCGGGGCTTCTCAATGGCCCCGGCATGGCGCTTGAGTGTCTTACACGACGGCCGGGGCAGGGTCTAGTAACAATTTGAAACAATTTGTGAGGAGAGCGGGCGGCATTTTGCCGCAGCCGGCGCGAGGCTCACGCGGCGGCTTAAAAGCGGCCGCGATTGCCGCTCCCACGTTCTCGACGGATGGGGTATCGAGCACAGATCGCATCTGCGGCAGTCCGAGTAGGCACTTCTCGTTAAGACGCGCGGCTTCGGCGCGCGCCGTGCCGGACGGCCATGATGAGCACCAGGTCCTCGCGCTCGATGCGGTAGAGAAGGATGTAGGGCGTCCCCAGAACCGGCCGTTCGCGAAGATCAACCTCATGCCGAATGGGATTGCGGGCCGGAAATGTTTTCAGCGCATTGCCGGACGCGATAATCGCCTCGACGACATCGATTGCCGCCATCGGATCGTGCCGCTCGATATTCGCAAGGATGTCGTCGAGGTCCGCGAGGGCTTCGTTGGTCCAGCGGACGGCGCCCACCGCTCAGCGCGATTTGAGGGCCTTGGCTGCGCGCCCGACGATCTCGGCCGCGCGCCTGCGCAAGAGCTTCGCCACGTCGTCATGATCGTGCAGCCGACCCGCCTTGACGTCGGCCTCGGCGCGCCCGATGGCCGCCTTCTCCGCTGGCGTCAAGGGCGGCGACTCCCGGAGTTTGTCGTGGCTCTTCGACATGGCGCTACGATAGCACAATCGCGGGCCGGCTGGGGCCGTAAAACCTCCCGGCCCGGATCCTCGGATGCACAATCCTTCCAGGACAGGCGCCCTTCGCTCGGCGCCGCTCTTGGCGCTCACGCGGCGGCGTGGATGGCGGCGGCCTTGACCTTGTCGTCGACGTAGGACTCGTACTGCTTGAAGTTGCTCTCGAAGCGCAGCGCCACCTCGCGCGCGGTCGCATCATAGGCCCGCTTGTCGCGCCAGGTCGTCTTCGGATTGAGCACCTCGCTCGGCACCTCGGGGCAGCTCTCCGGGATCATCAGCCCGAACTCGTCGAGCTTGACCGTCGAGACCTGCGCCAGGCGGCCGTCAAGCGCCGCGCGCACCATGGCGCGCGTGTGGGCGATGTTCATGCGCGTGCCGATGCCGTAGGCGCCGCCCGACCAGCCGGTATTGACGAGCCAGCACTTGACGCCGTGCCGCGCGATGCGCTCGCCCAAGAGCCTGGCATAGACCGTCGGGTGGCGCGGCATGAAGGGCGCGCCGAAACAGGTCGAGAAGGTCGCCTGCGGCTCCTTGCCCAGTCCCTTCTCGGTCCCGGCGATGCGCGAGGTGTAGCCCGAGAGGAAGTGGTACATCGCCTGCTCGGCGGTCAAGCGGCTGATGGGCGGCAGCACGCCGAAGGCATCCGCGGTCAGCATGATGACGTTCGCGGGGTGCACGGTGAGCCCCGTGCGGCTCGCGTTGGGGATGAAGTCGATGGGATAGCAGGAGCGCGTGTTCTCGGTCAGGCTCGCGTCGTCGAGATCGAGCACGCGGCTCTCGGGATCGATCACGACGTTCTCGAGCACCGTACCGAAGCGGCGCGTAGTCTCGTAGATCTCGGGCTCCGCCTCGGGGGAGAGGTGGATCACCTTGGCGTAGCAGCCGCCCTCGAAATTGAACACGCCCCGGTCCGACCAGCCGTGCTCGTCGTCGCCGATGAGCGTGCGCGTCGCATCCGCCGAGAGCGTCGTCTTGCCGGTGCCCGAGAGGCCGAAGAAGATCGCCGCGTCGCCCTTGGGGCCCACGTTGGTCGAGCAGTGCATGGGCAGCACGCCGCGCGCGGGCAGGAGATAGTTCAAGAGGCCGAAGACGGATTTCTTGATCTCGCCGGCATAGGACGTGCCGCCGATGACCACGAGGCGCTTCTTGAAGTTGACCAGGATGAAGGTCTCGCTCCGCGTCCCGTGTCTTTGGGGATCGGCCTGGCAGCTGGGCGCCTGAAGGATGGTGAAGTCGGGCGTGAAGTGCTCGCGCTCCTCCGCCGCGGGGCGGATGAGGATGTTGCGGGCGAAAAGGCTGGTCCAGGCCGCCTCGGTGACGACGCGCACCTTCAGGCAGTAGGTCGGATCGGCTCCCGCGTAGCAATCCTGCACGAAGACGTCGCGGCCCTCGAGATGCCCGAGCGCGTGCTCGAGGAGAACGTCGAAGCGCTCCTCGCTGATGGGGCGGTTGACGCTTCCCCACCAGATGTCGTGCTTGCTGCCGTCCTCCTCGACGATGAACTTGTCGTTGGGGGAGCGGCCGGTGTGGTGGCCGGTCTCGACCACGAAGGCGCCGCCCTGACCTACCAGCCCCTCGCTCCGGCGCATCGCCTCTTCGTAGAGTGCGGGCGTCGAAAGGTTCCAAAAGGCAGTGCGAATCCTGCGCAGGCCGTGATGGCTCAGCCCATGGCGAGCGATGACCGGACCCACCTGCTGCACGCTGCCCTCCCCGCCGCGTTGAACCCTCGAACGCCCCTCGCGCGCTGTCCTCACCACGGCCGCCGCAGGCCGCGAACATAACAAGCGGCTCCCGCCCCGCGCAACCGGCACGAGCCCCCGCATGGGGCGCGGGGCTATGTCTTGTCCCGGGCCTCGCGGCTCAGCCGCACGAGGGCGGCCCGCGCTTGGGCGGCGTCGTGGACCGGCTCGGCGAAGGCAAGCCGGGCGGCCCGTCCGCCTGCGCGCAGGTCAATGCCCTCGGGGTCGATGCCGGTCATCACCCAGCCCTCGCCGTCGAGCCCCAGGAGGTGCCGGGCCATGCGCGTCAAAGCCTCTTTATGGTCCCGGTTCATGTGGGCGAGGATCTCCCTCTCATGGGCGGCCAGTGCTGCCGCGGGCGCGCTTGGGTATAGCACCTCGCCCCCTTTGAGCCAATGGATGCGGCCGAAGCCGGCCACCAGATGGGCCTCCTCGACGGCCACGCGATAAAGGCGGAAGTCCTTGAATCCGGCGTAGGATTCCGCACTCGGGTGGTGCTGCAGATAGCGCGCCAGCTGAGCCTCCTCGCGCGTCTCTTTAGCCCAGCCGAGCAAGGTCACGCGCGGCCCGGTGAGCGGCTCGGCGAGCCCCGCCGTGCCGTCGAAGAGGAGCGAGACGCGCGCGTCCCGGGCGATGTTCTTGCTGTGGTCGGCGAGGTCCGAGAGCAGCAGAAGGGGTACGGCTTCGGGGGTGGCGGCCACCAGCACGAGGGAGGCGTAAGGCCAGCCCTCCACCCCCTCGCGCCGGAGGTTGGTGGCGAGCGTCGCCCGCTCGGAGGCGCGGACGAGGGCTCTTGCCTGCGTCCCCGGCGGCGGCGGCTGAGCGCTGTCAGGGGCCATGGCGGCCACCTTCCCCCTCTTCGCCCCTTCCGTCAATGCGCTGGACATGGGGTGCCGCCGACCCAATATTTGAGCACGATAAGGGCAAGAGGGGCGGTATAGAGCGGTGCGCGAAAATCCCGACACCTCCCGGTCGCGCGAGCGGGGAGCGATGCCGCTCAAGCGGACCATCGCGCTCGTCGACGACGACCGCAATTTTCTCGCTTCCGTCTCGATGGCGCTCGAGGCGGAGGGCTTCGCCGTGCGCGCGTACAGCGACGGCGACGAGGCCTTGCGCGGCATCGCGGCGCATCCCGTCGACCTCGCCATTCTCGACATCAAGATGCCCCGCATGGACGGCATGGAGTTGCTCGCGCGGCTGCGCAAGACCACGGCGATGCCGATCATCTTCCTGACCTCGAAGGACGACGAGGTGGACGAGGTGCTGGGCCTGCGCATGGGGGCCGACGACTACATCACCAAGCCCTTTTCCCAGCGCCTTCTGATCGAGCGCATCCGCACGCTGCTTCGCCGCAGCGAGCTCGCGCAAGGCTCGGCCGAGGGCGGCAACGGCGAGGGCACCGTCGTGCGCGGCGATCTCGTGCTCGACCCCGGCCGGCACCTGTGCAGCTGGAAGGGCCATGCCGTCAGTCTCACGGTCACCGAGTTCCTCATTCTCAAGGCGCTGGCGCAGCGGCCCGGCCTGGTGAAGAGCCGCGACCAGCTGATGGATGCCGCCTACGGCGAGCACATCTACGTCGACGACCGCACGATCGACAGCCACATCAAGCGCGTGCGCAAGAAGCTCAAGTCCGCCGACGACAGCTTCAACCAGATCGAGACGCTCTATGGCATTGGCTACCGCTACAAGGAGAGCTGACGCCGGCTCAGCCCCACACGCCATGGCGGTCGACACAAGGCCCGAGGAGCAAGCAGCGGCGCTCGCGGAAAGCGAGGCGGAACGGCGCGGCGCGCAGGGGCGGAGCCGCCGCACCGCACCGGCGCTCGTGCGCCTGTGGCGCCGGCGCACGCGGCGGCTCGGGCTCCTCTCTCCGCTCACGCGACGCATCCTGCTGCTCAATGTCGCGGCCCTCATCATTCTCGTGATCGGGCTCGTCTATCTCGGGGCCTATCAACGCAGCCTGATCAGCTCCGAGCTCGAATCCCTCACCACCCAGGCCCGCATCTTCGCGGCGGCACTCGGCGAGAGTGCGGTCGTGGGCAACGGCGAAGACACCCTCGAGCTCATGCCCGAGCAGAGCCGTATCCTATTGCGCCGCCTCATCGAGCCGACCAAGGCGCGCGCGCGGCTTTTCCTGCCCTCGGGCCAGCTCATCGGCGACAGCCGCTACCTCACGCTTCGGGGCGGACCCGTCCAGGTCGAGGAGTTGCCTCCGCCTGAGGCCGAGACCCCCCTCGGCCGATTTCTCGACAGCACCTATCACTGGCTGCTGCATTCCGTTCCAGGCTTCGGCGTGCTGCCGCCCTACCGCGAGCTCCCGGTCGAGCACGCGGGCGATTATGAGGAGGTGAGCGAGGCGCTCACGGGTGTAGACGCGCACGCGGTCTATGACAACGGCGAGCGCGGCATGCTGCTCGCGGTCGCGGTGCCCGTGCAACGCTACAAGCGCGTGGTCGGCGCCCTCATGGTCTCGCGAGGCAGCGCCGAGATCGACGCCGCCATGCGCGCGGTGCGCCTCGACATCCTCAAGGCCTTTGCCGTAGCGCTCCTCCTGACGACCTTGTTCTCCGTCTACCTCGGCAGCACCATCGTGCGCCCGATCCGGCGCTTGGCGCAGGCGGCCGAGCGCATCGGCCCCGGCGAGGCAGACGCGGGCGAGCTTCCCGATTTTGCGGCGCGCGGCGACGAGATCGGCGACCTCTCGCAGGCGCTCAGGCGCATGACCGAGCTTCTCTCCCAGCGCATGGACGCGACCGCGCGCTTCGCCGCCGATGTGGCGCACGAGATCAAGAACCCGCTCTCCTCGCTGCGCAGCGCGGTCGAGACCGCGGCGCGCGTGAAGGAGCCCGAGCAGCAGCGCCGGCTCATGGCCATCGTCGTCGAGGACGTGCGGCGGCTCGACCGCCTGATCTCCGACATCGCGGACGCCTCGCGCCTCGATGCGGAGCTTTCCCACGCCAGGGCGGAGCCGGTCGACCTCGGCGGGCTGCTCGCCACCCTCGTCGAGGTCTACTACGCCGCACCCGCGCCGGGCGGCGCGCGCGTGCGCCTTGCTTCCCTTGCGGGTGGGCGTTTTGCCGTGCTTGGCGTCGAGGGCAGGCTGGCGCAGGTGTTCCGCAATCTGATCGAGAACGCCCTCTCGTTCAGTCCGCCGGGCGGCGTCGTCGGCTTGGCACTGCGCGCCAGCGGCGACATGGTCGAGGCGGTCGTGGAGGACGAGGGGCCGGGCTTGCCGGAGGGCAAGCTCGAGGCCATTTTCGAGCGCTTCTATTCGGAACGGCCGGCGGGCGAGACCTTCGGCACGCATTCCGGCCTCGGGCTCTCGATCTCAAAGCAGATCGTCGAGGCCCACGGCGGCACGATCCGCGCCGAGAACCGGCACGACCGCTCAGGCCGCATCAATGGCGCCCGCTTCATCGTGACGCTGCCGCGCGAGCGCGGGCGACGCTCGCCACCACGGCATTGACAGCGCGCGCGGGCGACGCCACCCTCCCGGCCCGGGCCGGGTGCCGATTCCCCGGCTCGTGAGCCGCCTTCGGGAGTCTCGCGAGCCAGGGAATGGGCGCAAAATCAAAGCCTTGGCCCTCTTTGCAGACCTTGCGGAGGGCTTCGCGAAAGGCTCCAGGCAGCGAAGCGAGCGGCCGACCGCCGGCCGCCCTCTAGACCGCGCGCGGGAATGGGAGTTCATGATCCAAGTCCACGGCGCCTGCGTCGAGATTGATGGACGAGGGGTGCTGCTGCGCGGCCCTTCCGGGCGGGGCAAGTCCGACTTGGCGTTGCGCCTCATCGACGGGGGCGCACGACTGGTGGCGGACGACCGGGTGGACCTCGACGAGCAGGCGGGCGTGCTCACCGCATCGGCGCCCGAGCCCATCGCCGGGCGCCTCGAGGTGCGCGGCATCGGCATCGTCGCGGTCCCGGCGGTCGCCGCGGCCCCGCTCGAGCTCGTCGTCGAGCTCGTCGGGCGGGAGGATATCGAGCGTCTTCCCGAGCCCCGCTTCTCGAGCTTTCTCGGCATCGACATCCCGCTCATTCGGCTGGTCGCGACCGAGGCCTCGGCAGCCGCCAAGGTGCGCTTGGCCGTGCGCAGCCTGGGCCGGCGCGCAACGGCCGCGCCATGAGCAAAGCGGCACCTCCGCTCGAGGCGCGACATTCCCGCCGTGCCCGAGGCTCGGCGCTCGGGCGGCGCGACGAGACGAGAGTCGTGCTGGTGACCGGGCTCTCGGGTGCCGGGCGCTCGACGGCGCTCAAGGCGCTCGAGGATCTGGGTTACGAGGCGGTCGACAACCTGCCGCTTTCGCTGCTTGCGAGCCTGGTGCGTCCGGGCGACCGCCCGGCCCGCCCGCTTGCCATCGGCGTCGACATTCGGACGCGCGACTTCGCCGTCGACCCGCTTCTGCGCGAGGTGGACAGGCTCACGGCCTTGAGCGGCGTCGCGGCGAGCGTTGTCTTCGTCGACTGCGACGACGAGGTGCTGCAGCGCCGCTTCACCGAGACACGCCGGCGCCATCCGCTCGCCGACGACCGCCCGGTTTCCGACGGCATCAGGCGCGAGCGCGAAATGGTCGCGCGCTTGAGGGAGCGCGCGGACGTTGTGTTGGACACCACCGTCATGAAGCTCGGCGATCTCAAGCGGGCACTCAGCGGCTATTTCGCGCTCGAGCGCGGCGCCGGGCTCGCGGTCACGGTCGTCTCCTTCGCCTATCGCAGCGGCCTGCCGCGCGAGGCGGATCTCGTCATCGATACGCGCTTCCTCGACAATCCCCATTACGTGCCCGAGCTCAAGCCGCTCACCGGCTTGGAGCCGCGCGTCGCAGACTACGTGGCAGGCGACCCGGCCTTCGCCTCCTTCCTCGCCGGCCTCGAGGCATGGCTCGCACCGCTCCTGCCGCGCTATGAGCGCGAGGGCAAGAGCTATCTCACCATCGCGGTCGGCTGCACCGGCGGCCGGCATCGCTCGGTCGTGGTCGCCGAGCGGCTCGCCGCGTGGCTCGCCGGGCTCGGCCGGCGTGCCACGCTCATCCATCGTGACATCGACCGGCCGCAGGACGCCTAATGATGAGCGTTGGCATGGCGGGAGCGGCAAGGGCGAATGCGGCGCCCGCATCGCGGCGCGGGGCAACGCTGGGGGGCAAACAGAAGGATACGAAATGATCGGCATGGTGCTTGTGACCCATGGCAATCTTGCGCAGGAGTTCATCTCCGCGCTCGAGCACGTGGTCGGCCCGCAAAAGCGCATCGCAGCGGTGTGCATCGGGGCCGACGACGACATGGAAAAAAGACGCGAGGACATCTTGCGCGCGGTCGCCCAGGTCGAGGAGGGGAGCGGGGTCGTGCTGCTCACCGACATGTTCGGCGGAACCCCTTCCAACCTGGCGATCTCGATCATGGACAACGCCAAGGTCGAGGTCATCGCCGGGGTGAACCTCCCCATGCTCATCAAGCTCGCGAGCGTGCGCACGACCGAGAAGCTGCCTCAAGCGGTTGCGGCCGCCCAGGAGGCCGGCCGCAAGTACATCAACGTCGCCTCGGCCCTCCTCGCCGAGGAGAAGGACAAGCGATGAACGAAAGGAGCGTCGGTCATGACGCGGCCGCCAAGACGGAGGCGGGCGAGAGCCGCACGCTCCTGATCAAGAATCAACGCGGGCTCCACGCGCGCGCGGCGGCGCGCTTCGCCAAGTGCGCCGAAGGCTTCGATGCGGAAATCACCGTCGTGAAGAAGGACATGGCGGTGTCCGGCCTCAGCATCATGGGGCTCATGATGCTGGCGGCGGGTCCCGGAACGGCGATCGAGGTGCGGGCGGTGGGACCCGAGGCGCGGGCGGCACTCGACGAACTCGAGGCGCTCGTGGAGGGAAGGTTCGGCGAGGAATGACGGCCAAGAGCGGCAAAGCGGCGGGGCGCAAGGGCGAGGGACGCGTGCGGGCGGCCGCGCTCGCACCGCCGCCGCTTGCGGCCGAGCGGGTATTCCAGGGCCTTGGCGTCTCTCCGGGCGTCGCGATCGGCCCGGCCCATGTGCGCGAGGCAGGTGCGCTCGAGGTGCCCGAGTACCACCTCAAGGAGGGCGGCATCGAGGCCGAGCGCCAGCGCCTCAAGGAGGCGACGGAGCGCTCCCGCAAGCAGCTTCACAAGCTCAAGGTGAAGGCGGCGGCCTTGAGCGGTGCGGCCGGCGAGGAGCTCGGCATCCTGCTCGACGCGCATCTGCGCATGCTGACGGGCTCGCGTCTCTTGCGCGGCGCCGAGCGGCGGATCAGCGCGGAGCGCATCAACGCCGAGGCCGCGGTCGAGGCGGAAACCCTCGAGATCACCAAGGGCTTCGCCCAGATGGGCGACGATTATCTGGCGAGCCGCGCCGACGACGTCCGCGAGGTGGGGACGCGGCTCGTGCGCAACCTCCTCGAGCGGCCGTATCACGCCTTTTCCTCCCTGCCCCACGGCAGCGTAGTGATCGCGGAGGAGCTGACGCCGGCTGACACGGCACTCCTCGATCCCGACCGCATCGGCGGATTCGCGACCGTGCTCGGCGGGGCCGAGGGCCACACGGCGATCATGGCGCGCTCGCTCGGGCTCCCCGCCGTGCTCGGGGTGGGCGGCCTCTTGAACGGCACGGCACAGGGAGCGGAGGTGGTCATCGACGGCACGCGCGGGCGCGTCGTCGTCAATCCGTCGCCGACCACGCTTGCCGAGTACGAGGAGCGGCGGCGCGCCTTCCAGCGCGAGGAGCGCCACTTGGCACGGCTCGTCAAGGTGGCGGCGGTCACGCGCGACGGGGTTGAGATCACGCTCCAGGCGAACGTCGAGCTGCCGCGCGAGCTCGAGCACGCGCGCGCGGTGGGGGCCGAGGGCATCGGGCTCCTGCGCACCGAGTTCCTCTTCATGAATCGCGACGACCTGCCCGGTGAGGAGGAGCAATACCTGGCGCTCCGCACCTTCGTCGAGGGCATGGCGGGACGCCCCGTCACCATCCGCACTCTCGACGTGGGCGGTGACAAGCTCGCCTATTCGCTCGGCGGCCACATCGGCCCCGCGGTCAATCCCGCCCTCGGCCTGCGCGCGATCCGCCTCTCGCTCAAGCGCCGGGAACTGCTCGAGGCCCAGCTCTCGGCCATGCTCCGCGCGAGCGCGCATGGCGAGGTGCGCATTCTGCTCCCCATGATCGCGTCGGTGGGGGAGGTGAGGCAGGTGAGAGAGCTTTTGAAGAAGCTCTACGCGAGGCTCAGGCGACAGAGCGTCAAGATGGCCGCCGAGCTGCCCAAGCTCGGGGTCATGATCGAGGTGCCGGGGGCAGCCCTTGCCGCCGACGCGCTCGCCATGGAATCGGACTTCTTCTCGATCGGCACCAACGACCTCACCATGTACACCCTCGCCATCGATCGCAGCGACGAGCAGGTGGCCTATCTCTACAATCCGCTCCACCCGGCCGTGCTGCGCCTCATCCAGTTCGCCACGGGGGCGGCCTTGCGCGCGCGCATCCCTTTGTGCCTCTGCGGCGAGATGGCGGGCGATCCGCGCTATACCCCGCTCCTGCTCGGGCTTGGCATCCGCGAGCTCTCGATGCCGACCGCGGCCTTGCCGCGCATCAAGCAGCGCATCCGCAACCTCGACCAGCGCGAGGCGACGCGGCGCGCCGAGCTCATCATGGCGCAGTGGGATTCGGGGCGCATCGCAACCCTGCTCGACGATTTCACGGCCCTCGCGTGAGAGGCACGCGCGGGCGTAGAGGCGCGTGCGAAATTGCCCGCCGACGCGGCCGAACGCTTCTTCGCGCTCGGATTTGCGCTTGAGCAGATGCACCAGAATTTCAGGGATCTCGGAGAGCGCGTGAATGAATGGGCCGAGGCGCCCATGAGGAGAGGCGCTAGGACCAAGGATGGAGTTGCGGATTAATCGGTTACGGAGACCTTCGACTTGGCGGTCGTCATGATCCCCGCCCGGCATTGCGAACCCGGATTAGGTGTTGCGGCTGGTTGGCCCGGCTGCAACAACCCCCTTGAGCAAAGCCGGTGATTTACCGTAGTTTCGACCGATTCTTGACTGGCCACGAGCGGAGCAGGTGGGGATGGGGCGATTGGGGCCGACCGAGCGGAGACGATTCCAGCTTTTTCTGATCAGGCCGTCGCATTACGACGATGACGGCTACGTCATCCAATGGCTGCGCTCGGGCATTCCCGCCAACTCGCTCGCCTCGCTTTACGGCTTGGCACTCGATTGCCAGGCGCGCGGCGTTCTCGGCGACGACGTCGAGCTCGTCATCACGGCGTACAACGAGACCAACACGCGTATCCGCCCCGAGCGGATCGCCCGCACGATCCGCAAGAGCGGCGGTCTCGGCCTGGTCGGGTTCGTCGGCGTGCAGTCGAACCAATTCCCGCGCGCGATGGATCTCGCCCGGAAGTTGCGCGCGGGGGGTATCCAGGTGTGCATCGGCGGCTTCCATGTCTCCGGCTGCCTCGCCATGCTGCCGGAGATGCCCGCTGACCTGAAGGAGGCGCTCGAGCTCGGCATCTCGTTGTTCGCAGGCGAGGCGGAGGGCCGGCTCGACGGCGTGCTGCGCGACGCCCTCGCCGGCCGGATGAAGCCGATCTACAACTACATGGAGGATCTGCCGCCACTCGGGGACGCGGTGCTCCCGATCCTGCCGGCGGTGCGCGTCGGGCGCACCATCGCGCGGACCTCGAGCTTCGATGCCGGGCGCGGCTGTCCCTTCCAATGCTCGTTCTGCACCATCATCAACGTGCAAGGCCGCAAGTCGCGCTATCGCTCGGCCGACGATGTCGAGGCGATCATCCGCAGCAATCTCGCACAGGGGATCGACCACTTCTTCATCACCGACGACAATTTCGCGCGCAACCGGAACTGGGAGGCGATCTTCGACCGCTTGATCGAGATGCGCGAGGGTGAGGGCGTGTTTCTCCGCTTCGTCATCCAGGTCGACACGCTCTGCCACAAGTTGCCCAACTTCATCGATAAGGCTGCCCGCGCTGGCGTGACCCGCGTCTTCATGGGGCTCGAGAACATCAATCCGGACAGCCTGCTCGCCGCCAAGAAGCGGCAGAATCACATCGCCGAATACCGCAAGATGATGCTCGAGTGGAAGCGGGTCGGCTGCTACATCTATGCCGGATACATCCTGGGCTTCCCCACCGACACGCCCGAGTCGATCGTCCGCGACATCAAGATCGTCCAGCGCGAGCTGCCGGTCGATCTCTTGGAGTTCTTCTACCTGACGCCGCTCCCGGGCTCGGAAGACCACAAGGGGCTGTGGCTCAAGGGGGCATCGCTCGAGCCCGACATGAACAAGTACGACCTCGAGCACGTGTGCACCACCCATCCCGTGATGTCGAAGGAGGAATGGGAGCGCGCCTACCGTCTCGCCTGGGAGACCTACTACACGCCCGAGCACATGGAGACTGTTATGCGGCGCGCCGTCGCCAAGGACATGAGCCCGGGCAAGATATTGTTCCTCCTCATGTGGTTCTCCTGCTGCCTCGGCATCGAGGGCGTCCATCCCCTGGAAGGCGGGGTGGTGCGCATCAAGGTGCGCAAGGACCGCCGCCCCGGCTTCCCGGTCGAGAGCGTGCTCGCGTTCTACCCGAAATATTGGGCCGGGCTGATCGTCAAGTACGTCAAGATCGCGCGCAGGGTCTGGCGCTTGACGCGCGTGCGCGCCGCCATCAAGCGCGATCCGAAGGCGCGGGAGTATATGGACACCGCCCTCAGCCCGGCAAGCGACGACGAGCTCGATCGCCTGGAGATCTACAAGGTCACGGACTCGGCGCGGGCCGCGACCGAGAAGGCCAAGCGCGAGGCCGCGGCGCGCACGGCAGTGCTGGCACGGGTGTAGGGCGGGCACAGCCAGGGGCGGCGTGACGGGACGGATCGCCGGCCGGCGCTGAATATAACGACATAAACATCTCTTTATATTTCCCTTGCCCGCCGCTGGAGCCGCTGCTATAGACGCGCGGTCGCGGCCGGGTCGCTCGCGCCGCGCCGGTGCTGTGCCCTGCCCACCGCCTGAGGAGCCCGCCATGACCGCCCAAGCCGCCGTCGCCGAGCCGGACTACAAGGTCGCCGACATCTCGCTCGCCGGCTGGGGGCGGCGCGAGATCGCGATCGCGGAGACCGAGATGCCGGGCCTCATGGCGGTGCGCGCCGAATACGGCAAGACGCAGCCGCTCAAGGGCGCGCGCGTCGCGGGCTCGCTCCACATGACGATCCAGACGGCCGTCCTCATCGAGACCTTGAAGACGCTGGGTGCGGAGGTACGCTGGGCGTCGTGCAACATCTTCTCGACCCAGGACCACGCTGCGGCGGCGATCGCCGAGGCCGGCACGCCCGTCTTCGCCTACAAGGGGGAGAGCCTCGCGGAATATTGGGAGTTCACCCACCGCATCTTC
>DASPPM010000040.1:0-2013 GCA_035625535.1 Alphaproteobacteria bacterium | reverse complement strand
ACCTGCTTGCCGTCGGCCAACGAGATGAGCTTATAGCTCGCCGTCTCCACGATGCTCGAGCGTTGCGACAGTCCCGAGGGGTCGATCGCCACGTCGGACTCGGCCTCGCTCAGCGTCACCCTGATCACATAAGTCGCCTTTCCCGGGCTGCCGTCGGGATTGATGCGGGCGAGAAGCGCGTTGTGCAGCTCTTGCCCCAGACGGTAGAGCTTCGAGGCCTGCAGCGCCGAGAAGTCGATGGGGTCCACCTTCACCTGGGCCATCTGGGTGCCGACCGGGGTCGCCCCCGAGGATTCGGCGTAAATCGGGTGGAAGCCGCATCCGGAGGATGTGAGCAGACCGAGGACCAAGAGCGCGCCGCTAAGCCGTCGCATCGCTCATCCTATCGCCGCCGCAACCGTCGCTCATCGCCTCTCTCGCGCGCAAGGGCCTCTACGGCTCGGCAGCTGCCGAAAAGGCGCCGAGCGGGAGCCCAAGCATAGCAGAAGCTGCGGCCGCGCACAGCCCACCCGGCCTGGATCAGGGACGGCCTCCTCAAAGCGTGACCCGCGCCCGCCCTCGGCACCGGGCCAGGACACCTGTTCCCAGGTAGTCTCGGCGATCTCGGCAATCTCAACTTGTCGATGCGCCTCTTTGCGTGCATTCTTTAGCACCTCTCGGCGCGGCGCGAGCTTTGCGCCTCCGAGGCAAGACTGGGGACGGGACAGAGAGGGGCGATGGCCCAGGTGCGCCGGCCGCTTGTGGCGAGCGAGGTGCTCGCGCGCGTGTCGCGGCCGATTTTCCTTGCCGGCATTGACGGGGGGACGCGGGCGCGAGTCACGCTCCATGTGGCGCCCGAGCACAAGCGGAGCGCGCTTGCCGCCGAGGCCGAGACGGCACTCGCCCGCGCCGGCATCGCCGCACGCTGCCGCGTCCGCACCATCGCCTATCGCCGGCTCGCGCGCGCGCGCAGCCTCGAAGAGGCGCTGCAGCCCTTCCGCCACCAGGCCCTGCTCCACGATCCGACCCACGCCGTGCGCCGCGCGGGGGCCTTGCTGCGCGCCGTCGGGCGCATCGGGGCGGCACTCCGCGAGGAGCTACGCGGCGCCTATCTCGAGCCCGCAAGCCGGACGCTTTATCTCGTGCTCACGCCCGATACGCCCACAGGCGAGGCGAGCGTGGCCGCGGCGCGCCGGCCCGGCATCGAGGCCATGGTTGCAAATGCGCTTGCCGCTTGGGGAGCCGATGGCGACGCGCATTTCCCGCTCGAGGTGCGGCTTGGCACCACCTTCCCCGACGTGCCGGTGATCGCGGTCGACCGCGCCTCGCGCCTGGATCGCCCGCGGCGGCGGCGCTGGTTCAGGCGCCTGCGCGGCGGAGGCCTCGTGGGCGCCATCACGGCGCTCTTCGGTACTGGGCTCTGGCACGGCGCCCTGGCCGAGGGCCCGGCGGTTTCGGAGCCCAATGCCAAGCTCTCGATCGAGGGCGGCGCCGCTGGCGGAAACCCCACCGGCTACGTGAGTGGCAGCGGCACGGTCCCGCTCGGCGACAGTTTCGGCGCCCAGCTCGATGCCGCCCTCGGCAAGTCGGGCGGCCTCCTCTGGGGGGTCGGCGGGCAGGGCTTCTGGCGCGACCCGGCCGAGGGCTTGCTCGGCGGCTTCGGCGTGCACATCCGCCGCAACGGCATCGACCTCAATCGCTTCGGCGGTGAGGGCGAGGCCTACCTCGGTCCCTTCACGCTTGAGGGTGCGGCCGGCTATCAGGACGGCTCGGTGAAGCCTGGCGGCTTCGGGCGGGTCAAGCTGTCCTGGTATCCGATCGAGGATTTGAAATTCGCGGCCGGTGCCGAATACAACCCGGTGCGGTCGCTTGGCCTCGGCGATGTCGAATATCAGCCAGGCATTGAGGCGCTGCCGGGCCTGGCCTTTTTCGCCGACGGCGGCGTCTCCGGCAAGGGTGCGGAGTTCGGCCTGATCGGCATCCGTTACTATTTCGGTCCGACGAAGAGCCTGATCCGCCGCCACCGTGAGGACG
>DASPPM010000039.1:0-2514 GCA_035625535.1 Alphaproteobacteria bacterium | reverse complement strand
CCGCGAGCTCGAGCAGGCCTTGACGCTGCGCCAGCGCGAGCGCTTCGCCCGCGCCTTCCGGCAAGCCGGCGCCGACGCGGTCGAGGGCTTCCGCCAGGTCCTGCTCCAACTCATCAACGAGCGCGACCAGGCGCGCTTCCGGGAGCGCTAGGCAGCTCCCATGCGCCCTTTCCCGGGAGGCGGGAGAAGGTATTTCGCCGCTCAAGACAGGCCGGCGCGGACCGGGGTATAATTGCGCATGTCCACAGAGCCGTCGCACATCCTGGTCGTCGACGACGACAAGCGCCTGCGCGAGCTGCTGCGCCGCTATTTGGCCGAGCGCGGCTTCCGCGTCACGGTCGCGGCCGATGCCGCCGAGGCCTGGGCGCGGCTCGAGAGCCTCGCCTTCGACCTCATCGTGCTCGACGTGATGATGCCCGGGCAAAGCGGCTTCGACTTCACCGCGGCACTCCGGCTCAAGAGCCAGGTGCCCATCCTCATGCTCACGGCCATGGGCGAGCCCGAGGAGCGCATCCAAGGCCTCGAGCGCGGCGCCGACGATTACCTCGCCAAGCCCTTCGAGCCGCGCGAGCTCGTGCTCCGCATCCAGCGCATCCTCGCCCGCATTCCCGCCCCGCCTGCGCTCGCGCCGATCACCAATGTCCGCCTCGGCGCCTGCGCCTTCGATCTCAAGCGCGAGGAGCTGAGCCGCGGCGGCGCGCCCATCAAGCTCACCGAGAGCGAGGCGCGGCTCTTGCGCATCCTCGCGAGCCATGCCGGCCAGCCCCTCTCGCGCGAGCGCCTCGCGAGCGAGAGCGAGGTCTCGGGCAATACGCGCGCGATCGACGTGCAGGTGACGCGGCTCAGGCGCAAGATCGAGCTGGATCCGCGCGCGCCGCGCTACCTTCACACCGTGCGCGGCAAGGGCTACATGCTGCGGCCCGACTGAGCGAGGTGGCGATGACGTGGCTCAAGCGATATCTGCCGCGCACGCTCCTCGGGCGCTCCCTCCTCATCATCGTGACGCCGCTCGTGCTGCTGCAACTCGTCTCGACCATCGTTTTCTACGAGCGCCATTGGGACACGGTGACGCGCAGGCTCGCGGTCACGCTCGCGGGCGAGGTCGGCCTCATCGCCGATCACCTGCAGCGCTTCCGCGACGCCGAGAACCGGCGCTGGATCCTCGACACGGCGGATTCCCGCTTGGGAATCCATGCGAGCTTCGAGGCCGGCGCCAAGCTGACGGGCGAGCCGGCCGGCGGCGCCGCGGAAATCGAGGACATCCTCGCCCCGGCCCTCGAGGAGAGCCTTGGCAGGCCGTTCCGGGTCGGCGAGACGGCGATCGAGCACGACATCGAGATTCGCGTGCAGATGCCCGAGGGCGTCCTCATCGCCACCACCACCCGCAAGCGCCTCTTCAGCCCGACGACCTACATCTTCACCCTTTGGATGGTCGGCTCCTCGCTCGTGCTGGTGGCCATCGCCACCATCTTCATGCGCAACCAGGTGCGCCCGATCAGGCGTCTCGCCGCCGCCGCCAACAGCTTCGGCAAGGGCCGCGACGTGCCCAACTTCCACCCGGCGGGTGCGGCCGAGGTGCGCCAGGCGGCACAGGCCTTCATCGAGATGCGCGACCGCATCAAGCGCCAGATCGAGCAACGCACCGAGATGCTCGCCGGCGTCTCGCACGACCTGCGCACGCCGCTCACGCGCATGAAGCTGCAGCTCGCCATGCTGGGCGACAGCGCCGAGATCGACGAGCTCAAGGCCGACGCGGAGGAAATGGAGAAGATGGTCGACGGCTATCTCGCCTTTGCCCGCGGCGAGGGCACCGGCACGCCCGAGCCCGCCGACATCTCGGCGGTGCTGGAGCAGGTGGTCGCAAGCGCGCGCAAGGAGGGAGCCGAGATCGACCTCCACACCGAGGAGCATCTCGTGCTCCCGGTGCGGCTCGACGCCATCCGGCGCTGCTTCACCAACCTCATCCTCAACGCGGCGCGCTACGGCAAGCACGTCCAGGTGCGCGCGGGCCGGCGCGCGGACGCCGTCGAGGTCCTGGTCGACGACGACGGCCCCGGCATCCCGGCCGATCAGCGCGACGCCGTGTTCCGCGCCTTCTTCCGCCTCGATCCCTCGCGCAACATCCAGACGGGGGGGGTGGGGCTCGGGCTCACCATCGCGCGCGACGTGGTGCGCGCCCATGGCGGCGACATCCTGCTCGACAACTCGCCGATGGGGGGCTTGCGCGCGCGCTTGCGGCTGCCGCTTTGAGGGGGTGGGGCGACGTAGCACGCTTGGGTAGTGGGCCACGTTGCCAAGTCCTCATCCTTCGAGACGCGTCGCAAACGCGACGCTCCTCAGGATGAAGACTTGGAGCTGGGGTTTCACCTCATCCTGAGGAGGCCGCGAAGCGGCCGTCTCGAAGGATGAGGCGAAACTGAGCCACTACGCACGCTTGCGGGCGATTCCCAGGGGAGCCGCATCGTGATAGCGTTGCGGCGCGCAACGATCGTCAGCCGATGAGAGATGCCGACA
>DASPPM010000038.1:0-18198 GCA_035625535.1 Alphaproteobacteria bacterium | reverse complement strand
CTTTCCCTGGCAGGCGCGCGGCAGCCTGATCGAGAAGGACGGCAAGGTGATCGGCTCTCAGCGCATCGGGCAGAACTTCACCTCGGACAAGTATTTTCACGGCCGCCCCTCGGCGATCACGGCACCCGATCCCAAAGATCCGACGAAGACGATCCCGACGCCCTACGACGCCAGCAACTCGATGGGCTCCAATCTCGGCCCCACGAGCAAGGCCCTCGTCGACGGCGTCAAGGATGCCGCCAAGGAGCTCCACGCGGAAAATCCCGCGAAGCCGATCCCGGTTGACCTGGTGACGGCCTCGGGCAGCGGCCTCGATCCGGATATCACGCCGGCGGCGGCACAGTTCCAGGTTCCCCGGGTGGCCAAGGCGCGCAATCTCAACGAAGGCGATGTCGCGGCCCTTGTCGCGAGAATGACCGAGGGGCGCGCGCTCGGCATCTTCGGCGAGCCTCGCGTGAACGTGCTCGAGCTCAACCTGGCGCTCGACGAGTTGGCGCGGCAAAAGAAGTGAAGTAGTGCCGAAGGCCGTGCCCAGGGCGCTCCGCGACCGTGCACCGGGCGCGGGATAGGCAGACCAAGCTCCTGAAAATCAACCTGAAACCCGTCTGGTGCTGGGAGCGGAAGCTCGCTATCATGGCGCGCTTCTGCGGCCGGACCTGAGGCGGACGGGCCCGGCTCGGTCCTCGCGGCGCCGGTCCGCCGGGCGCAAGGGCGATTGGGTCCCACTTGGTCGGCAACAGTACTGCGCGTCGGGAGCGGTCCCCTAGCTGAGGCGGAATGGAGGGGTGATGTTCTATTCCCGATGGCAAATCGTCGCTATCGGCCTCGCTTGTCTCGTTGGCGTGATGTTGGCGCTGCCCAACGTCGTGGGGCAGAACGTGCTGCGCCTTCTTCCATTCGAGCGGCAGATTCATCTCGGCCTGGACCTCAAGGGCGGCAGCTACCTGCTGCTCGAGGTTGATACCAAGGCGGCGGAGCGCGAGCGGCTCGAGAACGTCCTCGACGGCGTCCGCCGCGCGCTCAGGACGGCGAACATTCTTTACGTCGACCTGCGCATAGAGGGAGGGGCGGTCCGCTTCAAGGTCCGTGACCCGGGCCGATTCGATGACGCCAAGGCCGCGCTTCAGCCGATCGTCGGAAGTGCGGCGGCGCCCGAATACCAGGTCACCTCGAGCGAGGGCGGCGAGCTGGCCTTGGCGCCCACGGAGGCGGTCGCACGGGAGCGGGCGAATGACGCCGTCACGCGCTCGATCGAGATCGTCCGCCGCCGCATTGACGAGACCGGCGTGAACGAGCCGGAGATCTCCAGGCAGGGAACGGACCGCATCGCGGTCGAGCTCCCGGGGGTGCAGGATCCGGACCGCTTGAAGCGTCTGTTGGGCACCACGGCGAAGCTCTCCTTCCATCTCCTCAGCCTGGAGACGCCCCCTGCGGGCGCTTCGGCGCCGCCCGGCACGGAATATCTGCCGGGAACTGCCGATGCGGCGCACGGAGGCCGCTATCTCGTTGAGCGGCTCGTCGGGGTCGACGGCTCGCACTTGACCGACGCCCAGGCCGGCACGAACTCGCAGACGGGCGAATGGGTGGTGAACTTCACGTTCGATTCGGTGGGCGCCCGGGAGTTCGGCGCCGTGACGACGAAAAACGTGGGGCGCTCGCTGGCGATCGTGCTGGACAATCGCGTCATCAGCGCGCCGGTGATCCGGGAGCCGATCGCCGGCCGCGGCCAGATCAGCGGCCGCTTCACAGCGGCCGGGGCCAACGACCTCGCCATCCTCTTGCGAGGGGGCGCGCTTCCGGCCCCGCTCAAGATCATCGAGGAGCGGACGGTCGGACCCAATCTGGGGGCCGATGCCATCCGCACCGGCATCTATGCCTGCGCGATCGGAGGGGCGCTGGTCGTCGTCTTCATGATCTTCTTCTATCGCCTGTTCGGCGTCTTCGCCTCCTTCGGCCTCGTCATCAACCTCTGCATGCTCATGGGACTGCTGTCGCTGCTCCAGGCGAGCCTCACGCTCCCGGGTATCGTGGGCATCCTCTTGACCGTCGGCATGTCGGTCGACGCGAACGTCCTCATCAACGAGCGCATCCGCGAGGAGGCGCGGAAGGGCCGCGGCCCGGTCTCGGCGATCCAGACGGGCTTCACCAAGGCCATGTCCACGATCATCGACGCGAACCTGACGACGCTTCTGAAGATGATCATCCTGTTCATGCTGGGATCGGGGCCGGTCAAGGGCTTCGCGGTTACCATCAGCCTCGGCATCATGACCTCGATGTTCACTGCGATCGTGGTGGTCCGACTGTTCATCGCCCTTTGGGTGCGCCGGACGCGGCCCAAGGCGCTGCTTGCCTGAGGAGGAATCTCGTGTTTGGACCCCGCCTTGTGCCCGACGACACGACGATTCCGTTCATGAACGGACGCATCGCCGGCCTCGTCGTCTCCGCCGTGCTCAGCATCGGCTCGCTCATCCTGGCCTTCTACCCGGGTCTCAATCTCGGCATCGATTTTCGCGGCGGAGTGGCGATCGAGGCCCATATGAAGGATGCGGTCGACTTCACCAAGCTGAGGCCGGCGCTCGAAGGGCTCCATCTCGGACCGGTGGAGCTGCAGGAGTTCGGCTCGCCGTACGATGTCGAAATCAGGCTCCAGCGCCAGCCGGGCGGCGACTCGGCGCAGCAGGAGGCGGTCAGCAAGGTGCGCGCCATCTTGGAGCGAAATTTCCCCGACACGACGCTTCAGAGTGTCGCGGCCGTCGGCGCCACCGTGAGCGGCGAGCTCTTCCAAAACGGACTCATGGCGCTGGGCGTCGCCATGTTGGCGATGCTGGGCTACATCTGGTTCCGCTTCGAGTGGCAATTCGGCGTCGCGGCGACCGCAACGCTCGTCCTCGACGTCACCAAGATCGTCGGCGTGTATGGGCTCACGCGATTCGAATTCAACGTGACCAGCATCGTCGCGATCCTGACGATCATGGGCTATTCGATCAACGACAAGGTCGTGGTCTACGACCGGGTGCGGGAGAATCTGCGTCTCTATCGGCGGATGCCGCTGCGCGAGCTGATCGACCGCAGCATCAACGAGACGCTGTGCCGTACGATCGCGACCTCGGGCACCGTGTTCCTCGCCATCCTGCCGCTCGCCATCATGAGCGCCAGCACGCTCAGGGAGTTCGCCGTCGTGCTCCTGGTGGGCATCGTGATTGGCACCTCCTCTTCGATCTTCATTGCGGCGCCCATCCTGCTTCTCTTGGGCGAGGGGCACCTCAGGCGGCCGTCACCTGCCGGTGCCGCAGAGCAAGGCGCCGGCGGCAGCGCAGAGTAGTGCTCGCGAGATGGCGAATTTCCGGGCGCGGGCCGCGCGGGATCGGCTATAGTCGCCCGATCCCGGCTATCTCGGCTTCGGTCGTGTTACGGGGTTAGCGGTCCGATGAGCCAGCCCGACCAGAGCGATCGCGAGAACCGCCCGTCGCCCGAGGCGCTGCTCGCGGCCGCCGCGCAAGAGCGCCGCGGCAAGCTCAAGATTTTCCTCGGCGCCGCACCCGGCGTCGGCAAGACCTACGAGATGCTGCTCGCCGCGGCCCAGCGCCGGCGCGAGGGGGTGGACGTCGTCGTCGGCGTGGTCGAGACCCATGGCCGCATCGAGACGGAGCGCCTCCTGCGTGGCCTCGAGATCGTGCCTCGCCGCCGGGTCGAATACCGCGGCCATGTGCTCGAGGAAATGGATATCGACGCCGTGCTGCAGCGCGCGCCCGAGCTTGTGCTCGTCGACGAACTCGCGCACACGAACGCGCCGGGCTCACGCCATCCCAAGCGGCACATGGACGTGGCCGAGCTGCTCGCGGCCGGCATCGACGTCTACACGACGCTCAACGTGCAGCACCTCGAGAGCCTCAACGACGTCGTCGCGCAGATCACTCGCATCCGCGTGCGCGAGACCATCCCCGACAGCGTCATCGACCAGGCCGCCGAGATCGAGGTCGTCGACCTGACGCCCGAGGACCTGATCCAGCGCCTGAACGAGGGCAAGGTCTACGTTCCCCGCCAGGCGCAGCGCGCGCTCAGGCATTACTTCTCGCCAGGAAACCTCACGGCGCTCCGCGAGCTGGCCCTTCGCCGCGCGGCACAGCGCGTCGACGAGCAGATGCTGAGCTACATGCAGGCGCACGCCATAAGCGGGCCGTGGGCGGCGGGAGAGCGCGTGCTGGCTTGCGTGAGCGAGAGCCCGGGCTCGGCCCAGGTGGTGCGGCAGGCGCGACGCGTGGCCGACGAGCTGAAGGCGAAATGGAGCGTCATCTACATAGAGACCTCGCGCCATCACCGGCTCTCGGAGGTCGAGCGCGACCGCATCGCCGACACCCTGCGCCTGGCCGAGCGCCTGGGAGGCGAGGCCGTTACCATTCCCGGCCGCCGCGTCGCCGACGACGTGCTCGCCTACGCGCGCTCGAACAATGTCACGAGCATCCTCGTGGGCAAGTCCCAGCGCTCGCGCTGGCAGGAGCTGCTGCGCGGCTCCGTCATCTACGACCTCATCCGCAAGGCCAACAACATCGGCGTGCAGGTGGTGACGAGCGAGGGGAAGCCGATCCCGCCGAAGACCGTGGAGACGCGCCCGGGCGGCGAGCAGTTCGATTTCCTGCCCTATGTGGTGACCGTCGGCATGGTGGCCGCCGCCAGCTTGATAGCGCTCGCCATCGACTCCTTCGTGCGTCTGCCGAACATCTCCCTCGTCTATCTCGCCGCCATCCTCTTCACCGCCGTCGCCTACGGCCTCATGCCCTCGCTCTTCGCCGTGCTGTTGAGCGTTGTCACCTACAACTTCTTCTTCCTGCCGCCGATCTACAGCTTCACGATCTCCGACCCGGCCAACGTGATGGCGCTGGTCTTCTTCAGCATCGTCGCCGTGCTGACGAGCAACCTGACCGCGCGGACGCGCGAGCAGGTGCTGAGCGCCCAGCGGCGCGCGAAGGACGCGACCGAGCTCTACACCTTCAGCCGGAAGCTCGCGGCAACGAACGACCTCGACGACCTGCTGTGGGCGTTCTGCTATCAGGTCGCCGCCCTCCTCAAGGTGCGCATCGTCGTTCTTCTGCCGGAGAAGGGGCAGATTGCCGTGCGGGCTGGCTACCCGCCCGAGGACGAGCTCGACGAGTCCGATATCGCTGCGGCCAAATGGACGTGGGCGCACAACCAGGCCGCGGGCCGCGCCTCGGACACGCTCCCGGGGGCTCGGCGCCTGTTCCTTCCCATGCGCACGGGCCGCGGCATCGTCGGCGTGCTCGGCCTCGATCGGGATCGGCCCGGCCCGATCTTGACGCCGGAGGAGCGCCGTCTGCTCGACGCGCTTTCCGACCTCATTGCCGTGGCCATCGAGCGCGTGCAGCTCGCCGAGGATATCGACGAGGCGCGCATCGCGGCCGAGGCGGACCGGCTGCGCTCGACGCTTCTCACCTCGATCTCGCACGACCTGCGGACGCCGCTCGCCTCCATCATCGGCTCGATTACCACCCTCAAGACTCTCAAGGAGCCGCTCGATCCGCGGGTCAAGGACGAGCTCGTCACGACCATCCAGGAGGAGGCCGAGCGGCTCAATCGCTTCGTCGGAAATCTTCTCGACATGTCGCGGCTCGAATCGGGGGCGCTGCCGATCAAGCGCCAGGTGCTGGACGTGGGCGAGCTTGTCGAGACCGCGCTCAGGCGCGCCGCGCGGCTCGTCTCCCACCACCGCGTCGAGGTGGCGGTCGAGGCCGATCTGCCGATGATCTCCGGCGACGCGACGCTGCTCGAGCAGGCGCTCTTCAACCTCATCGATAATGCCGCCAAATATGCGCCCGCGGGCTCGCTGATCCGCGTTTCCGCGCGCCGCAACGGGGACCAGCTCCAGCTCGAGGTCTCCGACGAGGGACCCGGCATTCCGCCGGATCATCTCGAACGCATCTTCGACAAGTTTCATCGCGTGGCCGCCGACGGCGACAAGCGCCCACCGGGGACGGGGCTGGGGCTCGCCATCTGCCGCGGCTTCGTCGAGGCGCTCGGCGGGACCCTGCGCGCGGCAAATCGCGCGGACCGCCGCGGTGCCGTGTTCACCATCACGTTGCCCTTGCCGGCGAAGACGGAGGGCGAGTTGGAAGCGGGCGCGCCGGCGTGAGCAAGGCCCAACATGTGCTGGTGGTCGACGACGAGAAGTCGATCCGCCGCTTTCTCTCCGCCGGGCTCGCGGAGGAGGGCTATGAGGTGAGCCTCGCGGAGACGGGCAGCGAGGCCATCGAGAAGACGGTACAGGGGAGGCCCGACGTCGTCATCCTCGATCTCGGCCTTCCGGACATCGATGGCAAGGAGGTCATCCAGCGCATCCGCAAGCTGTCCGCGGTGCCGATCATCATCCTCTCCGTGCGCGCGGACGAGAGCGGCAAGGTGCAGGCTCTCGATCTCGGCGCCGACGATTACGTGACCAAGCCCTTCGGCATGGAGGAATTGAACGCCCGCATCCGTACGGCATTGAGACGGCGGCTCCAGGAACAGGGCGCCCCGCCCGTCTACCGCTGCGGCGATCTCGCGGTCGATCTCGTGCGCCGCCTGGTGACGCTCGGCGGCCGGGAGGTAAGGCTCTCCGTCAAGGAGTTCGAAGTTCTGCGCCTGCTGGTGAGCCAGGCCGGCCGCGTGCTCACGCACGAATTCATCCTGCGCGAAGTGTGGGGGCCGGCGAACGCCGAGAACATCCAATACCTGCGGGTCTACGTCCGCAGCCTGCGCCATAAGCTCGAGAAGGACCCCACCCAGCCGCATTATATCCTGACCGAGACCGGGGTGGGCTATCGGCTCAAGGCGCCGGATTGAGCGGCTCAACGCTGACGCGGCGAGGCGTCGGGCGAAGGGGTGGATGAGTATCGGGGGTGCGCGCACCGGAGCCTTGTCGGCAACGGGGAGACGGCGAATGTGGCGGATCGCGTTGAGCGTGGGGGTTGCCGTGATCATGCTCGCCAAGGCGGAGGCGCAGCCGCCGCAGAGCCGGCCCCAGGCGGATTGGGTTGCCGACCAGAATGGCTGCCTGGTCAAGGGCAACCCGCAGCGGGACGTCAGCGTCACCTGGAGCGGCCCCTGCGAGCACGGCGTCGCGGAGGGCAGGGGCGTGCTCCAGTGGTATCGCAAAGGGAAAGCGACCGAGCGCTATCAGGGCAGGCTGGAGCAGGGCGTTCCCGTAGGGGAGGGCGTCTATGTCTGGGCCAACGGCAACCGCTACTCCGGTGCGTTCCTGGGCGGGGTGCCGAATGGTCACGGCACCATACGCTTCGCCGACGGCGAGCTCTACTCGGGAAGATGGATCAATGGCTGCCTCCACGTCGGCTCCAGCCGTCCCGTGGATTTTGTCCCGCATCCGCTCTGCCCGTAGCTCCCGACGGGGTCAGTCCGGCAAGGCTCCTCATCTGAGAGCAGCCTCGACCGAATCACGATCGCCCGCTGCCTCGGCGAAAAGCCCGATTTCATGCCCAGTCGTTAGGGATGCCCCGTTGCATGGTTGAGCCGTCGGCGGGGCCGGAATATGTGCGAAGCACGTTGAGACCACGAATGCGAAGTTGTGGATGCCGTGCCCGCAGCGCCGCGCGCGCCTCATGAGGTGCGGCCGAGGTAGTCGCGCTTGCCGATGTTCACCCCGCAGTGCCGCAGGATGGCGTAGGCGGCCGTGGCGTGGAAATAGAAATTGGGCAGCGCGAAGCTCACCAGATAGTCCTGGCCCGTGAAGGTCGTTGGCTGGCCGCCAATCGGGATGGTTATGCTGCGCGTCTCCGAGCCGTCGATCGCGCCGGGCTTGAAGCCCCGCACGAAGGCGGCCGTTTTCGCGATCCGCGCCTTGAACTCGGCGATCGTCTTCTCGCTGTCCTCGTATTTCGGCACCTCGACGCCGGCGAGCCGCGCCACCGTGCCCTTGGCGAAATCGGTGACGAGTTGGAGCTGTTTGCTGAGCGGGAACATGTCCGGCGCCAGTCGGTAGTCGAGCAAGGTCGCTTGGTCGATCTTGCGCGCCGCGGCGTCGGCCTCGGCCTTGTCGAGGATGGCGGAGCAGGCGTTGAGCGTCTGCAGGAAGGCGGGAACCGTCGCTTGATACATGGTGAGGGGCATGGCCGTTGCTCGCTCTCGTTGGCAAATGGGAGAGCCATATCTGCGCCCAATGCGGCATCGCGCGCAAGTGGTGTGCGAGCTGAGAACTCGCTCCAAGGCCGGATGCGCTCCTCGGCGGCGGCTGGTATTTGCTTGACAAATATCGGAGATTAAGTCTGACAATCTGGCAACGTTCGGCCTCGCGAGACCCTCGGCATCCGGTCTCCGGCAAGCGCACGAGAGAAGCGTGCCGCGCGGCCGGGAGGAAATACGGGAGCAATGTCGTGAGCGTCGTTGCGGCAAGCGACCGAGGCCGCCCCCGATCGGAGAGCGAAGCTCCCGTCGCCCGCGCGGGCGTGCGAGTTCGCCTGGAGCGGCTGACGAAATTCTTCGGGCGCGTCAGGGCGGTCGACGAGGTCTCTCTCGAGATTCCCTCGGGCAGCTTCGTTACCTTGCTCGGTCCGAGCGGCTCGGGGAAAACCACCGCTCTCAACCTGATCGCCGGCTTCCTCGCGCCGGACGCCGGCGAAATCCAGTTCGACGGGCGGGCGATCTCGGCGCTCCCGCCCCACAAGCGCAACATCGGTATGGTGTTCCAATCCTACGCGCTCTTCCCGCACATGACGGTGTTCGAGAATGTGGCCTATCCCTTGCGCATGCGCGATCGATTGAGCCGGGATGCCATGCGCGCGCGCGTTGCGGAGACGCTTCAGCTCGCCCAGCTGTCCGGCCTCGAGGCGCGCTACCCGCGCCAGCTCTCCGGCGGCCAGCAGCAGCGGGTCTCGATGGCGCGCGCGCTCGTATCGGGGCCGCGGCTCCTGCTCATGGACGAGCCTCTCGGAGCTCTCGACAAGAGGCTGCGCGAGCAGCTTCAGATCGAGATCAAGCAGATTCACCGGCAGATCGGATCGACCTTCGTCTATGTCACCCACGATCAATCGGAAGCCTTGACCATGTCCGACCTGATCGTAGTGATGCATCACGGGCGCATCGTCCAGATCGGCTCGCCGCCTGAGGTTTATGAGGCGCCGGTCAATGCGTTCGTGGCCGATTTTCTCGGCGGCGCCAATCTTCTTTCGGGGCAGATGGTGTCGCGCCGGAGTGATGCTTGCGAGGTGCGCATCGCGAACGGCCAGGTGATCGCGGTTCCGCGCGGCGGTCTCGCGGAAACGGAGAGTGCCGCCGTCAGCATCTTCATTCGCCCCGAGGACATCCGCATCCTGCCCCCCGAGCAACGCCCGCACGGCCTGATGGGAACGCCCGCCACCATTAGGGACGTGGTCTACCTGGGCGAAGCGCTCAAGGTCGCGGCTGTCGTCGGCGACCAGACGGTCTCGGTGCGGACATTGCGCTCGGAGGTCGATCGGCTCGCACCCGGCCGGGAGGTGTTCCTTGCCTGGGCGCCGCAGAGCTCGCGCCTGCTTCCCGCCGCGGACGATCGGTAGCCCGCCATGGCGAGCGAGCTGTCTCTCTCCATTCGTTCGGGCCGCCCGGCCTTGCCCGCGGCCGGCAGCAAAGCGCGGCCCTTCATCCTGCAGGCGATCCTGCTGGCGCCCGTGTTCGGCTGGGTCACGGCATTCTTCCTCGTGCCGATCGGGCTGATGATCTGGCGAAGCTTCGCGGAAGCCGGCTTGGCGCCCTATGTGACGATCCTCACCTCGCCTGTCTATCTCAAGGTCTTGATCACGACGCTGAAGATCTGCCTCTTGACCACGCTCGGGTGCTTGGCGCTCGGCTATCCCATCGCCTACGTGCTCACCGTCGCGCGGCCGACCGTACGGGGCGTCGTCCTGATCCTCGTCATCCTGCCTTACTGGCTCGATTATATCGTGCGCAGCTACTCCTGGATGATCCTTCTCGGGCGCAGAGGGCTGGTCAATCAGCTCGCCCTTTCCTTGGGCCTATCCGAGCGGCCGCTCTCTCTTCTCTACACGCTCTTCAGCGTCTCGATCGGCATGATCCAGATCCTGCTGCCGCTCATGATCCTCACGCTCTTCGGCGCGATGCTGCGCATCGATCGGCACCTGCTCGATGCGGCCGCCATCCACGGGGCGAGCCGGTGGCGCGCGTTCCGGACGGTCTTCCTGCCGTTGAGCCTGCCGGGCGTCTATGCGGCGGGCCTTCTCGTCTTCGTCTCCGCGCTTGGCTTCTATATCACCCCGGCTTTGCTCGGCGGCCCGGAGCAGACCATGATCTCACAGACCATCATGGTGCTGGCCAGCGATCTGCTGAATTGGCCGCTGGCAAGTGCTGCCGGCGTCCTCCTGCTTGTCGTCACGACGGTCCTTCTGGCGCTCTACAACCGCTTCTTCAGCCTGGACCGCATGTTCGGCGGCGTCACGACATGACGCGGACGACGATAGGGGACATCGCCGTCAACGGCTTCGTCGGCCTCGTGCTGGCTTTCCTCCTGTTCCCGGTCCTGGTCGTGGTCGGCATCTCGTTCAGCTCGGCGGAGTACCTGTCGTTTCCGCCGCCGAGCCTGTCCCTTCGATGGTACCGCGCCATCTTCTCCAATTGGCAATGGATCGGTGCTTTCTTGCTCACGCTGCAAGTGGGCGGGATCACCATGGTGCTGTCGAGCGTGCTCGGCGTCCCGGCCGCCTTCGCGCTCTCGCGCTATTCGGGCCGCGGCCAGGGCCTCCTCAACATGCTCATTCTCGCGGCGCTGATCACGCCGGCGGTGATCAAAGCGATCTCCATCTATCTCTATTACGTGCCGCTCGGACTTCTCAATACCGTCTGGGGCCTGGCCTTCGCCCATACGGTGTCGGGAATTCCCTTCGTGGTGATCAACGTCGTGGCGAGCTTGAAGAACTACGACCGCAATCTCGAGCATGCGGCCATCATCCATGGCGCATCCCCCGTCCGCGCCGCGCTCGGGATTACCATTCCGATCGTGGCTCCCGGCATAGCGGTGGGCGCGGTCTTTGCCTTCATGCAATCGGCACAGGAGCTGCTGGTCGCCATCTTCGTGCTCGGCACCGTGCAAAAGCCCCTCTCGGTCAAGTTGTGGGAGGGAGTTCAGGTCGCCATAGATCCCACCATCGCGGCGGCGACGACGGCCGTCGCCGGCCTGGTGCTCTTGGGTCTTCTCGCCGTGATGGTGGTCAACTCGCGCACCCGCGCGGCCGCAAGTGTCGCTTAGCATGACATGCGAAAACACCGTCCGATTTGGAAGAATGCCCCACTTGGACAAAGGCCCACCCGGAAAAAGGAAGGAGAAAGCCATGACGGACAGGGAGACGCAATACGCCTTGGAGACTCTTCGCCGCGTGCTCGAGCAGACGCGGAATCTCGACCGTCGCGCGTTCCTGAGACGCCTCGGCCAGGCGGCGGCGGGATCGGCGATCCTCACCTCCTTCGCCGGCACGCTGTCGCGGGGCGGTGCCGCGGCCGAGAGCAAGCCCGTCACCACGCTTGGCTGGGGCGGTGCGTGGCAGAACGCCATGGAGTCGGCTTTCTTCAAGCCCTGGACCGAGAAATCCGGTATTCCGGTGCAGTATGTGACGCCCTACGACTTCAGCAAGATCATGGCGATGGATAAGGCGCACCAGCAGCAGGTCGATGTCGTCGAGGCAGGCTCCATCGACACCCCGCGGATGATCCGATACGGCATGGATGCGCCGCTCGACTTCAAGGTGATCGATAAATCGGCGCTTTCGCCGGGCCAGCTCAAATACGGCAACGCCATCGGCGCGATCACGCTTTCGACCGTCATGGTCTACAACAAGAAGAAATGGCCGGGCGAAGATGCTCCCAAGTCGTGGGCCGACTTCTGGGACGTGAAGAAATTTCCAGGCCCGCGCTCGCTCTGGCGCCGCTGCGTGCCCATGATGGAAGCGGCACTCATGGCCGACGGCGTGCCCGCCGATCCGGCGAAGATCTACCCCCTCGATGTCAATCGCGCCTTCAAGAAGCTCGACGAGATCAAGCCCCATGTGAAGACATGGTGGAAGAGCGGCACCGAGCCGCAACAGCTCATCCAGGACGAGGAGGTCGATCTTTGCGCCATCTGGAACGGCCGCGCCAGCGATTCGATCCTCAATCACGGCGCGCATTACCAGATCGTGTGGAACCAGGCGCTCTATAACGGCGACATCGAGGCGTGGTTCCTGCTGCGCAACAGCCCCAATCCGGAAGGCGGCATGAAGCTGCTCGATTTCGTCGGCCGCGCGGAGCCCCAGGCGGCCTTCGCCAAGGCGCTGTTCTATGGACCGACCAATCTCGGCGCCTACAAGTTCATCGACGAGAAATTGGCGAGAGAGCTGCCCTCCTACCCGGACAACGCCAAGGTCTCCCTGCTGATCAATTACGATTGGTGGATCGACCATTTTGACGACCTCACCCTCAAATTCGAGAACTGGATCCAGTCCTAGCCTTCCCCAACCTCGCGCCGGGAGGCGGGCGGCAGCATCCGCCTCCCGCCTTCGCGACCTTTTCCCCTCGTGCGAGACGGCATGCCCTTGGACCTCAAGACGCTCCTTTGTCCGAAGTCGGCCGCAATCGTCGGCGCCTCTCCGCGCGAAGGCGTCGCCGCGACCCGCGTGATCAACAATCTCAAGCGGCTCGGCTACGGGGGCGCCATCCATCCGGTCAATCCCCGTTATGCGGAGGTGCAGGGCCTACGCTGCTACCCCTCGCTCAGCGCGCTGCCCGAGGCGCCGGACGTGGTCTTCGTGGCCATCGCGGCCGAGAATACGCCTGCGATCATCGAGGAGGCCGGCCGCTGCGGCATTCGCGCCGCGATCGTCAACGCGAGCGGATTCGCCGACAGCGGCCCGGACGGCGAGGCGTTGCAGGCGCGGCTCGCGGCGGCGGCCGAGAGGCACGGCATCGCCGTCTGCGGGCCCAACAACATGGGCTTCATCAACGTCCACGACCGCATCTGCCTGTGGACGGCGCGCGTTCTGCCTAAGCTGAAGCCCGGACCCATGGCGATCGTCTCGCAAAGCGGATCGGTCGCGATCGCGATCAGCCAGGACGATCGCGACCTCGGCCTCGCCTATGTCATCACCGCGGGCAACGAGGCCGTATGCACGGTCGCGGACTATCTCCAGTCGGTCATCCGTGACGGCCGCGTGCGGATCGTCCTGATGTTCCTCGAGACCATCCGCGATCCCCGCGGCTTCGCCGCGGCCGCACGTGAGGCCGCGGAGCGGGGCAAGCGGATCGTCGTGCTCAAGGCCGGCCGCAGCGAGGGGGGAAGTGCCGCCGTCGCGGCCCATACCGGCGCGCTCTCGGGCGAGGATCGGGTCTATGAGGCGTTCTTCCGCCGCCATGGCGTCATCCGGGCCGGCGACATCGACGAGATGATCGAAACGGCGATGCTGCTTTCGAGATATCCCGATCCGCCCGCGCCGCGCCGCGCGGTCGCGATCACGGTCTCGGGCGGCGAGGCGGCGCTTATCGCCGACATCGGCGCGACGGTCGGGCTCGAGCTCGCCGAGCTCGCGCCGGCAACGGTCGCGGCCATGAAGCCGGCATTCCCGCCCTTCGCCAAGCCGCGCAACCCTTTGGACGCATGGGGGCTCGGCTGGGACGGCGAGCGCTTCCGGCAAATGTTCACGGCGCTGACGGCGGAGCCGGATGCGGGCGCGCTCGCGCTCGCGATCGATGCGCCCGGCGGCGGAGGTGCGGACGCGCATGTCGCCATCGATATGGCGCGTGTCTCCATCGATGCGCTTCCGCGCTGCGCCAAGAGGATCGTCTTCCTCAACAATGCCGCGGCCGGGGGCGTCAATGCCGAGGTCCGCAAGCTGCTGGACGCGCACGGCATACCCTATCTCTCCGGCATGCGGCCCGCATTGGCGGCGATCGCCCATTGGCAGCGCTTGGAGCTGCCGGCAGGCGGGGAAGAGGTGCGCGCGCGCACGCTCCCCGCGCTTGCACGGCTCGCGGAGCCGGAGCGCTTCCGCCTTCTCGCCGAGGCGGGAATCCCGATGGCGGCCTGCGTGACGGTCGGAAGTGCCGAGGAGGCGGTAGAGGCGGCCCGAGGGCTCGGCTTTCCGGTCGTCCTCAAGGGCACATCGCCGAGCCTGCCGCATAAGACCGAGCTCGGGCTGGTGAGGCTCGGCCTTTCGGATGCGGCGGCCGTCGAGGCGGCATACCGGGCGGTGCATGAGCTTCTGCGCCGCCACGCGAAGGACGATGCGCTGGCGCGGCTGATCCTCCAGCCGATGGTCGGCGAGGGGGTGCAGCTTCTCCTGGGGGCGCGCAACGATCCGGATTTCGGCTCGATCGTCGTCGCCGGGCTCGGCGGCACGCTGGTCGAGGTGATGCGCGAGACCAGCCTGAGGATCGGGCCGCTCGAGCGCGAAGCCGCCCGCGCCATGCTCGGCGAGAGCAAGGCGGCGACACTCCTGGCCGGCACCCGCGGGCGGGGGCCATTCGATATGGAGGCGGCACTCGACGCCATCGTCGCCTTCGCGCGCTTCGCCCATGAGGCGCGCGATGCCGTCGCCGCCGTCGAGATCAATCCGCTCATCGTCCGGGAGAAGGGCGCGGTCGGGGTCGACCTACTCTTGGAGCCGCTCACGGACAGCGAAAACCGGGCAAAACGCTCGACCTGAAGATGGAGGAGCAAAGATGGCCTATGAGGCACTGATCTACGAGGTGGACGATCGCGTCGCGATCATCACTTTGAATCGCCCGCAGCGCTTGAACGCCTTCAGTCTCGCTCTCCGCGACGAGATCGTCGCGGCGGTCAAAGAGGCGGATGAGGATCCCGCCGTCAGGGTGCTGATCATCACCGGTGCCGGCGGGCGCGCCTTCTCCGCGGGTTACGACATCAAGGAATCGGCCGAGCGCCCCAAGCGCTCGCTTTCGGAGTGGCGCGACCGGCTCGCCGGCGACTGCGACTTCACCTATTCGGTGTGGAACTGCTCCAAGCCGGTGATCGCCATGATCGACGGATTCTGCCTCGCCGGCGCGCTCGAGTTCGCACAGATGTGCGACATCAGATATTGCTCCGACGATTCGACCTTCGGCGTGGTCGAGACGCGTTTCTCGAACGGCATCGCCACCTTGATCATGCCCTGGGTCCTCGGCGCGCGCTGTCGCGAGCTGATCTATACCGGCGACAAGATCGATGCCGAGGAGGCGCTCCGCATCGGTCTGGTCAACCGCGTCTTTCCCAAGGCCAAACTGCGCGCGGAGACCCTCAAGATCGCCAAACGCATGTCCCAGGTGGCGCTCGCCTGCCTGCAATGGAACAAGCGCGCCATCAACAATACCTACGAGACGCAGGGCTTCCACGCCGCGATGCGCTATGGCATCGAGGCCTGCAGCATCATGGACGCGAGCGACACGCCCGAGTATCGGAAGTTCGACGAAATCAGGCGCGGTAAAGGGCTGAACGAGGCGCTGCGCTGGCGCGACGAGCAATTCGCGAAGTACGAGTAACCTTCCCGGGGAATCGTGGCGCCGGCAACATTGCCCGGCCCGCTATCTAGAGCCTGTCCCGTTGTGATGGAACCACCCCCTCACCCTACCCTCTCCCCCAGAAGGGGGAGAGGGTTGCGTAGGCTTAGTGAGGCGCAGCCGAACTTAGCCAAAGCTGGGTGAGGGGGTTATTCCATCCTTTCGGAATTTGCTCTAGCCGGCCTATGGCTTCGCGGGGGCCATGGCGTCTGTTATCATCAGCGCCGTCCTGGGCTCATCCGGGGAGTGTCGGCAGGGGTCGATTTTGACGGCGCGCACCACGGCAGAGACCGGCGGAGTTCTCCCGCCTGGCGGCGTGCCCCGATCGGGCATCCGCTGGTTCGTCCTCTTTCTCATCAGCCTCATGTACCTGATCACCTACATGGACCGCGCCAACATCTCGGTGACGGCGCCCGCGATGGCGTCGGAATTCGGGATGAGCAAGATCGAAATGGGCTTCGTCTTCTCCGCCTTCGCCTGGGCCTACGCGGCGGGACAAGTTCCCGGGGGCTGGCTCGCCGACCGCTTCGGACCGAAGAAGGTCCTCGTGAGCATCGTCTCGTTCTGGTCGCTCATGACCGCGGCAACCGCCTGGGCGATCGGCACGCTTTCGCTCCTCGTCGTGCGTTTCCTCTTCGGGCTGGGCGAGGCAGGCGCCTTTCCGACCGCCACCCGCGCCATGCAGCTTTGGTTCCCCAGGGAGGAGCGCGGCATCATTCAGGGCGTCACCCATTGCTTCAGCCGGCTGGCGGTCGCGATAACGCCGTTCGTCGCCGTGGCGATCATGACCGCGTTCGGCTGGCGCTGGGTGTTCTACGTGTTCGCGGTGCTCGGTCTCTTGTGGGCCGTTGTTTTCGCCGTCCTTTACCGCAACCGGCCGCAAGAGCATCCTGGCGTCAACGAAGGCGAGTTGGCGCATATCCGCGGCGGGCGGGAAAACGCCGCCATTCATTCCACCGACAGACAAAGCGTGCCCTGGAAGCTGATCTTCTCCTCGCCCAACATGTGGTACATCGCGGGGGCCTATTTCTGTTTTTTCTACGGCTCGTATTTCTATGTCAGCTGGTTTCCCACCTACCTGTTGGAATATCGCCACCTTTCGCTCAAGGCGGTCGGCCTGTGGGCCAGCGTGCCGCTGATCACCGCGATGATCGGCGACTTCGCCGGCGGTCTCGTGACCGACTCGCTTTACCGCCGCACCAATCGTCTCAAATTCTCGCGGCGGATCGTCGCAGCACCGGCTTTGCTGGGAGCGGCCGTGTTCCTCGTCCCGGCGGGGCTGACCGCTGACGCGATGGTTGCCATCGCCTGCCTTGCGGCGTCCAATTTCTTCCTTGAGATGGTGCTCGGACCCGCCTGGGCCGTCCCCATGGACGTGGCCGGGGCATCGAGCGGAACGGTGACCGGCGTCATGAACATGACCGGCGCGGTCGGAGCCTCGCTCTCGCCGCTCGTGTTCGGGGCGCTCGTTCAGCACGGCTCCTGGATCGCTCCCTTCCTGGTGACCGCCGGCGTGCTCGTCAGCGGTGCGCTGGTCTGGATCTTCCTGATCGATCCGGAGCGATCGGTGGTGAGCCCCCGATGATTTGCGGCCTCAAGGGAGAAACGGCTTGAAAGCGCTCAAGCGAATCAATGTCGGCATCATCGGCACCGGCTGGTGCGGCGGCATCCGCGCCAATGCCTGCGCCGCCAACCCGCTCATCGAGGGTCTCTATATCGCCGAGAGCCGGCCCGAGCGGCTCGCCGAGGTGGCGGCTGAGACCCATCCGGTGAAGGCGACGGCCGATTGGCGCGAGCTCCTCGACATCAAGGAGATCGAGGCGATCTACGTCTCAGCGACCCCGGAGACGACGCACTACCCGATGGCCCGCGCCTGCCTCCTAGCCGGCAAGCACGTCTTCCTCGAGAAGCCGATCGCGATGGAGATGCACGAGGCCGACGAGCTCATTGAGATCGCGCGGCGCGGCAAGCGCAAATTCACCATCGGCTACTCCCAACGCTTCAATCCGAAGCAGGCCTACGTCAAGAAATGCTTGGCCGACGGCACGTTGGGCGAGCCGGTGAGCGCCATGGTGAGCCGGCATCTGAACCGCAGCCTGGGCGACAAGATCAATACCCGCACGCGCCTCTCGCCCGCGGCGATGGAGGCGACCCACGACATCGACTGGCTGCTGTGGTGCCTGCAGCCGGCGCGGCCCATCCGCGTCTATTGCCAGTCGGTCTCCAAGGTCAACCGCGCGCGCAACAACACGCCCGACTGCTGCTGGATCACCGTCACCATGGACAACGGCGTGGTCTTCACCGTCGGCGCCGGCTGGATCCTGCCGCCCGGCTACCCGAACTTCTCGACCACCCAGATCGAGTTCATCGGCACCGAGGGCGCGCTCCTGATCGACGACAGCCACAAGGACGTGGCGCTCATGACCATGAAGGGCGGCTTGGTCTATCCGATGTCGACCATGCCGGGCGAGTCCGTGGGCCACGTCTATGCCGGCCCGATGGCGCGCGAGACCGACCATTTCGCCGAGGCGGTGGCCTACGGGCGGCCGGTGCTGGTGACGCCCGAGGAGGCGCGGCAGGTGATGGAGGTCTATATCTCCGCCGACTTGTCAACCGAGCGCAACGAGCCGATCGAGCTGCCGCTTCGCGCCGGCGACAATCGCCTCGCGGCCGGCGCCAAGG
>DASPPM010000037.1:0-41701 GCA_035625535.1 Alphaproteobacteria bacterium | reverse complement strand
CCGAGAGGCGCTCGCGCGGCTGATCGAGCTCATCGCGCGCGCCGCGGTCCCCCCTCTCACGCGCAAGCCGACCAAGCCTTCGGCAAGCGCCTCCCGCCGGCGACTCGCGGACAAGGCACGGCGCTCCGCCTTGAAACGCCTGCGCGCCGCCCGCGCGGACGAATGAAGCTCGCGCGCCCCTCAGCTCGGGAAGAGGATGCCCTCGCGCTCGTAGAGCCGGAAGCCGAGCGCCAGAAGGGCCAAGGTGAAGGCCAGCGTCGCCAGCACGGAGACGCCGATGAGCGACCAGCTCACCGCCTCGCTGCGCATCATCTGGCCCATGAGCAGCGTCTGCCCGAAGGTCGGGATCGAGGCGAGCAGCGAGTGCACCTTGACGGGAACGAAGACGAGAATCATGCCGGCGATGCCCGGCACCAGCGGCAAGAGGCCGAGGTAGGTCTGCGCCTCCTTGATGCTCCGGGTCACCGCCGTGATGATGAGCTGCGTCGCCACCGCGAAGACGGCGAGCGGCACGCAGACCGGAACCAGAAGCGAGAGATGCATGACGCTCGGGAGCGTGCCGATTCCGAGCGCCTCCCGCGGTATCGAGTGAAGCATGATCCAGAAGGCGACCACCTGCACGGCAAGCGCCAGCAAGGTGAAAACCACGGCGGCGGCAAGCTTGCCGATCAGCACCTGCGAGCGGGTCACGGGATTGATCATCAAGGGCTCGAAGGAGCCGCGCTCGCGCTCCCCGCTGGTGGCATCCAGCGTGAGATAGACGCCGCCGATGAAGAGCGTGAACATGAGGAACGGCGGGATCATGTTGAGGAACATGAAGCCGAGGTTGGCGGCGCGGCCGACGTTCTCGTGCATGACGCGGAGCGAGGTCATGACGCCTGGATCGAGGCCCTTGGCGCGGAGTCGCGCCGCCGTCGTCTCGCGCTCGTAGTCGCGCAGGATGTCGAGGATCTGTCCGCTCGCCACGATGCTGTCGAGGCGCGCGGGGTCGGTCACCACCGTGACCTCGAGCGGCGTGGCGCTTGCGGCCGCGGGCCGCTCCGGAAGCACGAGCGCGAAGGGCAGCTCGTCGCGTTGCACCGCGGCTTTAGGGTCGTCCGGGGCCGGGCGGATGACGACACCGTGCGCCTCGAGGAAGCGGGTGAATTCAGGCGCATTCTCCGCGTGGACGACGGCGACCTCGACGGGCCGGCCCGGACCGTGCTCGGTCTTGAGCATGCTGCCGACGAAGCTGAAGAGGAGACCGAGCAGGAGCGGGCCCATGAGCGGATAGATCATCGCCACCAGGATGCTGCGCCGGTCGCGCAGATTATCGGTCATCTCCTTGCGAAAGACGATGGCGATGGTCGACATGGCTCAGTCCGCGACCGCGCCGAGCGCCGCAGGCGCCGCGCGGTCCGCCGGCAGAGCCATCGTCGCTGCCATGAAGACATCCTCGAGCTCGTCGACGCCGGTCGACTCGCGGAGCTCGTCGGGCGTTCCTTGGAGGGCCACGCGCCCGTCCGAGAGAATGACGATGCGGTCCGCGAGTGCCGCCACTTCCTGCATAATGTGGCTCGAGAGGAGCACGCAGCGGCCCTCCCTGCGGAAGCGGCGGAGAAGCTCGCGCACGGAGCGGCTTGTGCCCACGTCGAGACCGTTCGTCGGCTCGTCGAGGATGACGTTGTGCGGGTTGTGCACGAGCGCCCTTGCCAAGGCCACCTTCATCTGCTGGCCGCGCGAGAAACCCTTGGCGCGCCGGTCGATGAAGTCCGCCATGGCGAGGGTGTTGACGAGCTCGGCCGTGCGTCGCTCGATCTCGTGCGCCTCAAGGCCATGCAGCTCGCCGAAATAGCGCACGTGCTCGCGCGCGGTCAGGCGCGGATAGAGGCCGCGCACGTCGGGCATCACGCCCAAGCGGCGCTGCACCGCGCGCCGGTCGAGCTCGGCGTCGATGCCGTCGACCAGCGTCTTGCCCGAGTCCGGGGCAAGCACGGTGTAGATCATGCGCAGAATGGTGGTCTTGCCGGCCCCGTTCGGTCCGATGATGCCGGTGATCTCGCCGTCGCGCGCGATGAAGCTGACCCCTTGGACCGCATGCACTCCGCTGAACGACTTGTAGAGTTCACGAGCCTCGATCATGCCCTTCCATCGCCGCTTGCCACCTCTCGGCCGCGAAGGCGCACGCCTCCCCGCACCCGCGCTGCAGACGGTGGCCCATCCCCGCCCGGATCGCGAGGCGCCCATGGCTCGGCGCACGGACACCTCGCAGGCCCGCTCTCATTATCGCTGAAATTTCCGCAGGCGACAGAGGAATCCCGCGCCCGCCGGCTTGCGCCGGCGGCCCGCGGGGTCGCCTCTACTGCTCAAAGGGAGGTGCCCAGCGCCCCGGGCCGCGACTCGGGGGCGTCAGCGACTCGGGCGCTTGACCGCCTCGCGCGAGGTGGCCGCCTTAGGGATGCAGCGGCGGCGCCAGTGGCACGCCCTATTCGCTCTTCTTCTGCTCGTCGCCAGGCTGATGATGGTGCCAGCCGTCACCCTTGCCTTCCATATGGTGGCCCCCGTGGTGGCCTCCGTGATGGCCCCACCGCCCCATGGGACGGTCGAGAATGGCCTTCTGCTCAGGCTTCAGCGCGTTATAGAAGGCCGTGAGCGCCGGCTGGGCCGCAGCTAAGCTGGCCGCCCGCGCCGCCAGCATTTGCTGCGCCTCGGCCGCCCGCTCGACGATGCTCCGGGGCGCCTCCGGCTTCGCCGCGCGCTCCATGCACATGGCGTGCGCCTTCTCCATCCCGGGGGCGAGCGCCTCGCGCCACTTGGTCCAAAGGGCCTTCTGCTCGGCCGTCAGATTGAGCCTGACCTCAAGGAAGGCCATGTGGCCGGCGATGTGCGCTTGGTGCACCGTACACATCTCGGCGCGTGACATTTGGTGGTGATGGTGCGGCGGAGCGCCGGCGGGCGGAGCGCCGGCGGGGGGTGAGGATTGAGCGAGAGCCGCGGCGCCGCCCAGTGAAAGCGCCGCGAAGGAGACAAGGGCGATGTTGCGAAGATTCATTAGTTTCCTCCAAGAATTCCGAGAGAGAGCCTGACGCCCAGAGAGCTGCGACGCGACTTCCCTAACACGCCCGATGATACGCGCCGAGGCGCTTCTTCCTGCTCTTCCTGCGCCATCGGATTCGCCATCAGATTCCAGGGGTGCCTCAAATGCAACAAGGACGGCCGGGTCACCCCGGCCGTCCTCGCCGCGTCATGCGCTTCAGCTCAGCGCCGATGCTGCGTCGGACCCTATTGCGTGGCACCCGGAGGCGTTGCCGGCACCTGGCGCCAGCCGCTGCTGCACGACTGCACGTAGGGATAGTAGCCCTTCGGGTTGTCGCAGTAGTACCAGGACTGCGCAGGCGCCGCCGCCGGCGCTGCTGGCTGCGCCGCCGCGGTCGGGGCCGCGTAATACGGCGGGTAATAGGCGGCTGGCGGCGCGTAATAATAGGGATAGTAGGGGTAGTAGGGGTAGTAAGGGTAGGGCCCAAATACTGGGAAGCCCACGCCGACGCCGACGAAGACGCGTGCGGCCGCCGGCGTTGCCGCCAGCGCGGTCATCGCAGTCAGCACGACTGCGCCCACAACCAAGGGGCGCCTCAGTATGTCCAAGATCCTCATTGTCTGGCCTCCTTGAACATGCCTGCCTGCTTGCCTATGCACCGATACGGGCGAACACCGTCCGCCCTGCGCTCAAAGAAGAGCCCCGCCTGAGGCAGGGCCCAGGACAGCCTGAGACGCCTTTGGCACAGTTGGCCGGCGCTGGGCTGCGATGCCTGTAGCTATATTAACTCGCACAGGAGTGGGGCGGAAGTGTGGCGTTTGGCCCAGAGTCGTATGACAAAAAGGGGGCGCCCGCGTCTCTTGGCAGCTCAAAAATACCGCGGCTGCAGTGCTCGCGAAGGGCCGCGAGCCGCGCTACGGAGAGCCCCGGCCTGGCGCCTTTTCCGCACCTGCCGATCCCCGCTATGATGGCGGCTCTTGCGCTCTTCTAGGGGTGGGCTCAAAGCGTGACGATGGTGGAAATCCGGGACGCGAGCCGGCTAGCGCGCGGGGTGTGCCGCACGCTTCACGCGCTCGGCTATGGCGCGCTCACCGAGTTCACCTTGAGGAACGGCCGGCGCGCCGACGTGATCGGGGTGAACGGCGCCGGCGAGATTGCCATCGTCGAGATCAAGACCTCGGAAGCCGACTTCCGCGCCGACCAGAAATGGCCCGAGTATCTGCCCTTTTGCGACAGTTTCTTCTTCGCGGTGCCGGAGGGCTTCCCGCGCCTCATCCTGCCCGAGGATTGCGGGCTCATCGTCGCCGATTCCTACGAGAGCGTGGTCTTGCGCCCCTCGCCCAGCCTGCCGCCCATGCGCGGCTCGCGCCGCCGCGCGCTCGTCTTGAGCTTCGCCATCGCGGCAAGCGCGCGCCTTCAGCGCCTACTCGATCCCGAAGCCTCGCTTTAACGCGCCAGGCGCTCGAGCGTCGCGCTCGTGCTGTGGCCGGGGGTAAGCGGCACGAGGATCACCTTGCCGCCATAGCCCTCGACGAATGCTCCGCCGACCACGGTCTCGCGCGTGTAGTCGGCACCCTTGACCAGCACGTCGGGGCGCACCGCCTCGATGAGCTTGATGGGCGTGTCCTCGGCGAAGATCACCACGAGGTCGACGCTGGCGAGCGAGGCGAGCACCACCGCGCGCTCGGCGTCGCTTTGCACCGGCCGGCCCTTGCCCTTGAGGCGTGCCACCGAGGCGTCGCCGTTGAGCCCGACCACGAGCCGATCGCAGGCCGCGCGCGCCTGGGCCAAGAGCGCCACGTGGCCGGGATGCAAGAGGTCGAAGCAGCCGTTGGTGAAGCCGATCCTGAGGCCCTGGCGCCGCCAGGTCTCGACGCGGTCGAGCGCCTGGGCAAGGGGCGCGATCTTCGCCTCATGGCTCATCAGCGCCTGGGTGTGAAGGGCCGCGAACACCTCGTCTGCGTATGCCACCGCGGTCCCGGCCTTGCCCACCACGATCCCCGCCGCGACGTTGGCGAGCCGCGCGGCATCGACGAGATCGAGCCCGACCGCAAGCGCCGCCGCGAGCGTTGCCACCACGGTGTCGCCGGCGCCCGAGACGTCGAAGACCTCGCGCGCCTCGGCCGCGAGGTGGTCGACCTGGCCGCGGGCGGTGACAAGCGTCATGCCGTCGGCACCGCGCGTGGCGAGCACTGCGCCGAAGCGGCAGCGCTCGATGAGTGCTTGCGCCGCGGCGACGATGTCGTCGTCCCTTTCGACCGGCATGCCGGAGGCGAGTGCGAGCTCCGCGCGGTTCGGGGTCACCAGATCGGCGCCGCGGTAGCAGGCGTAATCGCTACCCTTGGGATCAACCACTACGCGACGTCCCGCGGCAGCCGATGCCTTGATGGCCTCGCCCAGCACCTTGTCGGTCAACACGCCTTTGCCGTAGTCCGAGAGCACCACGACGCCCGCCTTCTTGAGCTCGGCCGCGAGGCGCGCGAGAAGATCCTTTTCGCTCGCCGCCGCGATCGGCCGCACGCTCTCGCGATCCGCGCGCAGGAGCTGCTGCATACCCGCGACGAAGCGGGTCTTGACGCTCGTCTCGCGGCCCTCCTCGACGAGGAGGGATGACTCGATGCGGTCCGCCGCCTTGAGCAGCTCGGCGACCTCGCGCCCCGCCGCATCGGCGCCGATGACGGAAAGGAAACGCGCGTGCGCGCCAAGGGCGGCCAGGTTGCGCACCACGTTGCCGGCGCCGCCGGGCATGGTGCGCTCGCGCACGATGCGCAGGACCGGGATCGGCGCCTCGGGGGAGACGCGCTCGACCGTGCCGTAGACGTAGCGATCGAGAATCACGTCGCCGAGGCAGAGCACGTCGGCACCGGCAAGCGCCTGGGCCCGGGCGAGAAGGGCGGAGCGGTCCATCATGCGATCTCGGGCGTGGTCGAGGAGACGTCCTCAATCATGGCAGAGGCACCCTCGCCTCCGCGCGCGCGAACGCCGCTTCGAAACCGGCGACGACGCCGTCAATATCGAAGGTCTTGCGGGCATAGTCCAGGGCGTTCTTGCCCATGCGCGCGCGCAGCGCGGCGTCGGCAATGAGCCGCTCAGCTGCGGCGACAAAGCCCGCCTCGTCGCGCGGATCGCACACCAGACCCGCCTCCTCGCGCAGGATGACGCGGGCGGCGAGGTTGGCCGCGGGAATGGCGGCGAGCAGCGCGCGCCCGGCGCAGAGATAGCTCAGCACCTTGCTCGGCACCGAGAAGACGCCCGCGTCGGGCTCGAGGATGGCCACGAGCACGTCGCCCGAAGCCGTCGCCTCGGGCAGCCGCGCATAAGGCTGAAACGGCAGCAGGCGGAGATTGTCGAGTCCGAGCGCCTGCTTCCGCGCCGCGAGCCAATCCGCGCCGAGGCCCTCGGAGACGACGACGACGGCGATGCGCGGGTCGGCGCGAAAGCGCTCCGCGAGGGCCGCGAGCAGTCCCGGATTGTGCTTGAGACCGAGGGTGCCCGCATAGAGCAGCACGATCTTGTCGTCGAGGCCCGCCTCGCGCGACCACGCATTCCGCCGGGGTGCCGCCGGCAGCTCCTCGATGGGCGCCCAGTTCTCGATGACGAAGAGACGCTCGGCTGCCACTCCCCAGCCGGTGAGCACGGGCCGGAAGTCCTCGGTGATCATCACGATCGCGTCGCTCGCCCGCGCGATGCAACGCTCGAGCTTCCGATAGTAGGCGCCGATCGGGGCGCCGAGCGGTCCGAGCCTGGCGCGGAAGTAGCGATCGATGGCGACGCTGTAGATGTCCTGTATCCAGAAGACGAAGGGAATGCGGCGCTTGCGACACCAGAGCTGAAAATTCCGCAGCGGATCGAGGGGGGTCTGCCCGCACAGCACGAGCTCGGGCCCAAACGCCGCGACGCGGCCGGCAAGCAGCGCGCCATAGGCCTGCTCCTGGGCGCGGCGCATCAAGAAGCGGTATTTGGCGAACGGCTCGCCGAGCTCGAGCCCCTCGATCAGAAGCGTCGCGGGGTCACCGGGGCCAAGCTCCAGCTTGCCCTTGGGCGACTGGAAGAAGGCGGCATAGAGATGAAGCACCTCGTGGCCCCGGCGCGCGAGCGCGCGGCTCAGCTGCACCGGAAAGGCGTGGCCCGAGTAGTCGTGGACGAGGATGCGCATCGGCTCTCCGAGGCCGTCGCTTTTGCCGCGGCGCTCACGATAGAGGCGGCCCCTTGCCGCGACAAGCATCGCCGCCGCCTCCGGAGAGGGCGAGCGAGCGTTGCCCGTCGCAGCCGACCTCTATATTTTACCGGCAGTCCTCACCATGATCGCGATAAGGACAGGCGAACGCATGATCTTTGGCACCTTGCGCTCGGCATGCGGCTGAGACCCCCATGACGCTCGTGCTGGGCCTCAATGCCTACCATGGCGACAGCGCCGCCTGCCTCTTCCGCGACGGCAAGCTCGTCGCCGCGGCCGAGGAGGAGCGCTTTCGCCGCGTCAAGCATTGGGCCGGCTTTCCCAGCGAGGCGATCCGCTACTGTCTTGCCGAGGGCGGCGTCAAGCTCGCCCAAATCGAGCATGTGGCGATCAACCGCGACCCGCGCGCCAACCTCTGGCACAAGCTCTCTTACAGCCTCATCAAGCGTCCGAGCCTGGAGCTCATCCTCTCGCGCCTCAAGAACGCGCGCGAGTGGGCGGGCATCGGGGCCGCCTTCGCCAAGGCCTTTCCCGCCGAGCCCTTGGCTGCCAAGGTGCACCACGTCGAGCATCATCTGGCGCATCTCGCCTCGGCCTACCTCGTCTCGCCCTTCACGGAAGCGGTCGTGGTCTCGGTCGACGGCTTCGGCGATTTCTCGAGTGCCGCCTGGGGAGTGGGGCGGGAAAACCGCCTTTCGGTCGAGGGGCGCGTGCGCTTCCCGCACTCGCTTGGCATCTTCTATGAGGCGATGACCCAGTACCTCGGCTTTCCCTACTACGGCGACGAGTACAAGGTAATGGGCCTGGCACCCTACGGCGAGCCCCGCTTCATAGGCGAGATGAGAAAGCTCGTCCTGCTGCAGGATGACGGCAGCTTTCGCCTCGGGCTCGACTATTTCCGACACCACAACGACAACATCACCTACGAATGGCGGGGCGGCGTCCCAGAGGTCGGTCAGCTCTACACCCCCGCCCTCGTCGACCTTCTCGGCCCCGCGCGCGAGCCGAGCGCTCCCATCGAGAAACGCCACCAGGACATCGCGCGCTCGGTGCAGGCGATGTTCGAGGAGGCGGTCTTCCACCTCTATCGCCGGCTCCACGCGCGCCACAAGACCGACGCCATCGCGATCGCGGGCGGCTGCGGCTTCAATTCGGTGGCGAACGGCCGGCTCTACCGCGAGACACCGTTCAAGCACGCCTATATCCAGGCCGCCGCCGGCGACGCAGGCGGCGCTATCGGCGCAGCCCTCGTCGCCTTGGCCGGCCTCGAGGAGAAGGGTCCCCGCTTCGTCATGGACCACGCCTTTTGGGGCCCGCACTTCGATCATGCGGCCCTCTCCCAGGCGCTCCTTGCGCGCGAGACGGAGCTGATCGCCAAGGGCTGCCTGGTGGCCGCGGCCGAGAGCGAGTTCCAGCTCTGCCGCGACAGCGCTCAGGCGATCGCGGAGGGCAAGGTGATCGGCTGGTTCCAGGGACGCATGGAGTGGGGCCCGCGCGCGCTCGGCAACCGCTCGATCCTGTGCGACCCGCGGCGCGGCGACATGAAGGGCATCCTCAATGCCAAGATCAAGCGCCGCGAGTCCTTCCGTCCCTTCGCGCCGGCCATCCTGCGCGAGGCGGTCAAGGACTGGTTCGAGACCGACGACGACGTGCCGTTCATGATGCAGGTGTTCCAGATCCGCGCCGAGCGCCGCCCGCTCATCCCGGCGGTCACCCACGTCGACGGCTCCGGCCGGCTGCAGACGGTGCGCAGCGAGACGAACCCGCGCTACCACCGGCTTATCGCCACCTTCGGCGCCATGACCGGCGTGCCGATCCTGCTCAACACCTCGTTCAACGAGAACGAGCCCGTGGTCTGCCGGCCCGAGGAGGCGATCGATTGCTTCCTGCGCACGGAGATGGACATGCTCGTGCTCGGCGACTTCATCGTCTCGCGCCGGCGCCGAGGCTGACTCAGTCAAGCGCTCGGCCCGCCGCCACCTCGGCATAGAGCCGCTCGAGGGCCTCGCCCACCTGCGGCCAGGTGAAGCGTTCGGCGACGAGGCGGCGGCCGCGCTCCCCCATCGCTCGGCGCCCGGCGGCATCGCCGAGCATCGCCGCGAGCGCCTCTGCCACGGCGCCGGCTTCGACCGGCGTCACCTTGCCCGCACCCGCCGCCTTTACCTCTGGCGCCAGATCGACGCGGTCCGAGACGAGCACGGGCAGGCCCGCCGCCATGGCCTCGACCACCGCGATGCCGAAATTCTCGCTATGCGAGGTGAGCGCGAAGACGTCGGCATCGGCAAGGAGCGGCATCTTCTCGTCGTCGCCCAGCATGCCGGTCAAGAGCGTACGCGCGGCGATGCCCTCCGCTTCGGCCAGGCGCTCGGTCGCGCCCCGCACCCCCTCATCGGGACCGGCGATCACGAGCACGGCGTCGAGCCCGCGCCGCGTGCAGACGGCAAAGGCGCGCACCAGCACGTCGATCCCCTTCTTCTCGTGCAGCCGCCCGAGGAAGAGCACGATCGGGCGCGCGCCGATCTCCGCATGGCGGGAGCGGAAGGCGCCTGGTGCCGGCAATGTGGCGAAGGCGGCGGCATCGATGCCGAGCGGGACGACCACGCCGGGCACACCGAGGGCGTTGGGCGCGGATGCCGCCTTCTCGCGCTCGGTTACATATTGGATGGCGGCGGCGCCCCGCGTGGCGCGGTCCTGGAAGAGGAGCTCGGCCGCGCGCTTCACCAGCCGCTTGCGGCCAAAGATGTAGGGATCGAGGATGCCGTTCGCCATGATGATGTAGGGTTTGCGGTGGCGGCGGCAGGCGCGCTCCACGGCCCAATCCTGAAAGCGGTGCAGCGCATGGAGATGGACGAGGTCGTAGCCGCCGGTCTCGCGCATGAGCGCTGCCGCCATCGGCCACGAGGTGGCGAGGCCGCGCGGCCAGCCGAGCGGGAAATAGCGGATGGCGACGCCCTCTTCCTCGATCGGGGCGCGCGGGAGGGCGGGCGCAAGGCCGTGATCGGTCGAGAAGACTGTCACCCGATGTCCGCGTCGCGCGATGGCGCGCGCCATGCCGAGGCAGGCACGCGGCGGGCCGCCGGTCTCCGGCGCCAAGGAGGCGATGACGTGGAGGATGTTCATCGCCGCGACCATAACAGCCGCAACCGCCTCGGTCGAGGCGCGCTCCCGGGTCGGCGGCGCGATGTCTCGAGGGGGCCGCCTGTGATATGAAGTTGCTTCACGCAGAGAGTGCCATGGACCGCGAGGGGCGCGTTCTCGTCTATCGTTTGGGCAGCCTGGGAGACACGGTGGTCGCGCTGCCGTGCTTTCATCTCATCGCCCGGCACTTCGCCCATGCCGAGCGCCGGGTCCTCACCAATTTGCCGGTTGCAGGAAAGGCGGCTCCGCTGATGAGCGTGCTCGAGGGCAGCGGCCTCGTCCATGGCGCCTTTCACTACCCGGTGGGCCTGCGCGATCCCGGCGCGCTCCTCGCGCTCAGCGCCGAGATCAGGCGCTGGCGGCCCGATCTTCTCGTCTATCTCGTGGCACCGCGCGGCCGCCTCGCCGTGTGGCGCGACCTCGCCTTCTTCCGCCTGTGCGGGATCGGGCGAACGGTCGGCGCGCCGCTTTCGCGCGAGCTTGCCACCCATAAGGCCCTCTCGGACGGCTTGTGGGAGGCGGAGGCGTCGCGCCTCGCGCGCTGCCTCGCCCCGCTCGGCGATGCCGCGGTGGACGAGCCCGGCAGCTGGGACCTGCGCCTCGGCCCGGCCGAGGAGACGGCGGCCGAACGGGCGCTTGCCGGCTGGCCGGGCAAAGGCGCGTTTCTCGCCCTTGGCATCGGCACCAAATTCCCGGTCAATGACTGGGGCGAGGCCAACTGGCAAGCGGCACTCGCCGAGCTCGGCCGCCGCCATGGCGCACTCGGCCTCGCGACGCTGGGCGCCGCCGAGGAGGCCGAGGTTTCGCAAGCCGTCGCCGCCGCCTGGCCCGGCCCCCGGCTCGACCTCTGCGGCCGGCTCGCGCCGAGGGAGAGTGCGGCACTCCTTCGCCGCGCCCGCCTCTTCATGGGGCATGACAGCGGTCCCATGCATCTCGCGGCCGCCGCCGGCGTGCGGGTGGTTGCGGTGTTCAGCGCGCGCAACCCTCCAGGCGTCTGGTTTCCCCATGGGCATGGGCACCGCGTGCTCTACCCGACGGCGGCCTGTGCCGAATGCAAGCGCGTCGACTGCCGCCGCTACGGCAAGGCCTGCATTGTCTCGATCACGCCCGCCGAGGTCGCGAGAGCCGTCGAGGAGGCGCTTTCGGCACTCGGCCCGCCCGGCTAAGGCGGGGCAAGCGACTGACGCTCTCATCGCGGAGCGATTTTTCGGGCCTGCTTCTGTATGGTACGCCAGGTGAAACCGTAGCGGTGTTGGATCGGAGGGGAATTTTCGGACGGGCGATGAAGGACATCTTCACCTCTTACTTCGCGCAGGCCATCGTCCTTCTCGCCAATTTCGTCGGCGGCGTGCTCGCGGCGCGCCGCCAGCTCGGCGTGGCACCTCTCGCCCTCTTCACGCCGTCGGTGAGCGATATTTCCTTTGTGGCGGGACGGCTCAAGGACATGGTCGGTCCAGGTCAGGAGCCGGAAACGCCATGACGGCAACTCGCCAGCCGCGCGTCGTTCTGAGCCACACGCACGACCAGGGGGTCGCCTATCGCGCGGCGCTCGCTTGCCAGCATCTCGGCCTGCCGTTCCGGCTCATCACCGGCCTCTATTATCGGCCGGGAAAGCTTCCCTACAGCCTGCTCGGCCTGCTGCCGCAAGGCACGCGCGCGCCGCTCGAGGCGAAGCTCCGGCGGCGGCGGCTCGAGGGGCTCGACGAGGGGGCCGTGCTGAGCTTCGGTCTCCCCCTTGCCGAGCTCTCGATGCGACTGACCCGCAGCGACCGTCTCGCCGGTCTCTTCCACGATCGGCTAGTGTCCGGTTGGCTGCGCCGTCACGCGGCGCGCGGCGAATGGACGATCTTTCACGGCTACATCGGGCGCTGTCTCTCGAGCCTTGCCGCCGCCAAGCGCTGCGGCATGAAGGCGCTCGTCGAGGTCACCCTGCCGCCGACGAGTCTTCGCTTCGTCGCCGCGGAAGAGGAGCGCGAAGGCATTCGCCCCAGCGCCTGGCTCGACGCCGACGAGAAGGCGCAACTCGCGGAGCTCCGCGAGGCGGACTATGTCGTGGCCCAGAATTCCTACAGCGTCTCCGAGCTGAGACGGCTCGGCGTCCCACCCGGCCGCATTTTCCTGGTGCCGCTTGGCATCGATGTGGAGCGCTTTCGCCCGGCGGCGAAGGCCGCTGGCCCACGGCCCTTCCGCGTCCTTTTCGTGGGTCAGATCAGCATCCGCAAGGGCCTCCATCACCTGTTGCGCGCATGGCTCCGGCTCGGCCTCGAGGGTGCGGAGCTGCGGGTGGCGGGTCACGTGGTGGATGCGGCCGTCGCGGCGGAGCTCAAGCGCACGCCCGGGACCCGCTGGCTCGGCCAGGTGCCGCGGCAGAGCTTGCCGGAAATCTATCGGGACGCCGATGTCCTCGTCTGCCCTTCGCTTTCGGAGGGCGGCCCCTTCGTCGTGCTCGAGGCGCTTGCCAGCGGCCTTCCCGTGATCGCCACGGCCCACGCGCAAACCGGCCTCAGCGACGGCATCGAGGGCTTCGTCGTCCCGGTCGGCGACGTGACGGGGATCGCAGAGCGCATCCGGCGGCTCCACGATGATGCGGACTTGAGAGCGGCACTCGCGGCGAACGCGCGGCAACGCGCCCTCGGCTTCGACTGGGCCGCGCGCGAGCGGCGCATCGGCATGCTCTATCGCCAGATGCTCGAGGGCACGGAAGCGCCGGAGGGAGACTGCATCGACCTTACCGGGCGCTGAGGCGAGGAGGCGGCTTTCTGGCACCACCGGCGCGAGTTGTGTTAGGATTCACCGGCATTTTCCGGGGCTGAGAGTACTGCATGATTCTCGCCTTCGCGGTTGGCGCGGTTTTTCTGCTGGGCGTGTGGCTCATCGCCGTCCTGGATTGGCGGCGCATGGTCTACGGCCTGTTGCTCTTGGCACCCTTCACGGGCATCCCCATTCTGCTCTCGGGGCACAATTCGCTGGCGCTCGTCCTCAAGGACGTGCTCTTCGTCGTCCCGCTCTATGTCTCGCTCTTCCTGCTCCATCCGCGCGAGGTCAAATCGGGGCACGTGCCGGGACTGCTGAGCGCGGCCTTAGGTTTCCTCGCCGTCCTCGTGCTCGGGCAGACTCTCAATCCCGGCGTAACAGTGATGCTGGCGGCATTGATCGGGGTGAAGGTGTGGCTCTTCTACCTGCCGCTTATCTACGTCATGGCCGCCATGATCCGCCGGCCGGAGGATCACGTTCGCCTGTTGCGCCTGATGACGGTGCTCGCCTTGCTGCCCAGCGCAGTCGGACTCTTGCAGTGGTTTCTCTCGCTCAGCATCGGCTACCGCGAAGCCATGCAATGGTTCTACGGCGCCGCGGCCAAGGAGGCGACGCAAGGATTCAGCGAGTTCGACTACGGCGGCAAGTTCTACCGCATTCCCTCGACCTTCTCCTTCGTGACGCAATATTACGGCTTCCTCCTCTCGATGACCGTCGTGTCCTACGTCGCGCGGAGGGTCGATCCGTCGCGGAAGTGGCGGCGCTTCGCCGGCCTGGTTTTCTACACCGTGATCGTCGCCTCCTTTCTCGCCGGCAGCCGACAAGCCTATCTCTTCACCCCACTGACGGTGATCGCCCTTTATCTGCTCGATGGCCGGCTCAAGGGCGTCGCGGCCGCCATCGTCGTGATCCCGGTTCTCGTCTACGGAGCGCTCGATCTCGGCGGCGTCGAGCCCCTTGAGGTGCTTGGCGTGACCAGCGAGCTCACCGGCAGGTACGGCCAGGAATTCGTTCTCGAGAGCCCGGAGCGCGCCTTGGAATTGGTTCCTTTCGGCATGGGCACGGGTGCGGACACGGGCCCCGCCCGCTACGCGTTTCCCAACCAGTCCCTCCCGTCCTTCAGCCTGCCGCTCAATATCGAGAGCTATTACACCAAATCGATCGTGGAGCTGGGCTTTCTCGGGCTCATCGCGATCTTCGCCATGTTCGGCGCGCTGATCGCCGTGGGCCTGAGGGGACGCAGCCTCGTGCGCACGCCCGAGCTCAAGACGACGGCGGCGGCCTACACGGCCTTCGTCATGGTCATGGCCATCAACAGCATCAAGGGCTATGCGATCGACATCGATCCCATCAACATCTACTTCTGGATGTTCGCCGGCATCCTGTGCAAGCTGCCCTATCTCGAGGCGGCCGAGGCGACGCGGCCGCAAAGAGCGGCAGCGCCGCTGCGCGGCGTCGCCTTCCGGCCGCGCAATGCCAGCCGGCCGGCGCTCGTGCGACGGCCGATGCCGGGACGGCTGCGCTAGATTCCCGATTCTAGGGTTCGCGCCGCGCGCTGAGAACCGTCATTGCGACGACGTGACTTAGTGCCGGGCGCGATCAGTCGCGCGCGGACGACCTGGTCCAGGATGTCTCGCAGATCCGAGGCGGCGGGCGACAGCCCGCTTCCCGCAAGCATGCGCACGTCGATGTGTGGCAATCGGGGGAGGCCGAGTTCCCGGCGCACCTCGCGCACTCCGGGCGGAACTCGGTGCGCTGTCCGGATCGTAATGCCGAGACCGGAACGCAGCGCAGCCCAGATCCCGGGAAGGCTCGGTGTTGTGAGGGATAAATGCCACCTGGGCCCGCGACCATCGAGCGTCTCGAGCGCGGTCTGTCGGAATAGGCAGGGATGGTCGAACAGCACGAGGGGAACCGAATCGTCGCTCGAACCGCGTACCGGTCTTTTCGCGGCGAGCCACAACAACGGCAGCGAAGCGATGCGAGTCCCCTGCCTCTCGGAGCCCGGCCGATAGAAGGCGATCGCGACGTCGAGGCGGCCCGTTTGGACATCGTTCTCCAGGCTGTAATTGCGCCCTGCGTGCGCTTCTACGTGAACGAGCGGCCATTTGCGCGAAAATCGCAGGACGACGTCGGGCAGCACATCCTCCGCGAAATCTTGAGGGAGCCCGAGCTTCACTGAGGCGACCGCGGCCGTTGCGCCCAGCGAGGCAGCCGCCTCATCGTTCAACGCGATGATCCGGCGTGCATAGGCGAGGAGCGCATCGCCAGCCTCGGTCGGGGCGAGTCCGCGCCCGCTCCGGCGGAATAAGGGCCGCCCAGCCTGCTGCTCAAGCTTTTTCAGCTGCATGCTGACTGCCGACTGCGAGCGGCCGAGTCGCGATGCGGCACGGGCGAAACTCCCCAGCTCGGCGCCAGCCACCATCGTGCGCAGCGCATTCATGTCAAATGTGGATCTCATCGTTCTGATTCCTTGAAGTGACATTTCATAACTATATGATATTCGAATGCCAGGCCCATTGCTACAGTTCCCGCATTGCTGCGCCCTTAGCGGTTGGATCCCTGCTCCGGATCTCGGGGGCACCGATATGATCGCGGTGATCCGCGCGATCGAGCACCGCAGGGCGGCTATCGCATGATCGCCTTTGTCCCGCTCAGCCTGCGATTTTCGGCGTTGTCGCGCGGGCTCGCGCGGCGCTGCTGATGCTCCGCCGAAAACGCCGAGCAGGCGGGCGCGTCGCGCGTATCCTGCGGAGAGAGGAGGCAACATGAGGCCACGGGCAGCCGGACTGTCAATGACGCTTGGTCAACTTGCCTCCCTCGACCTAATCCGGGGCTTTGTCGCGGTCGGTCGCCGCATGAGCATTACTCTTGCGGCCGACGATCTGTGCCTGACCCAGTCGGCAGTTAGCCGCCAGGTGCGCACACTGGAAGAAATGCTTGGCGTGAAATTGCTCGTGCGCCGTCACCGCTCCATCTCTTTCACTACGGAGGGAGAGCGGTTGTTCCGCAGCGCGGATGGGGCCGTCAAGCAGTTACAGGAAGTCATCGGCGCCATTCGTGTCGGTTTCGCGGCCAGGCCGGTGACCATCACGTCCAGCATAGGCGTAGCCGGTCTCTGGCTGCTGCCCCGTCTTGGGGATTTTCTGCAGCAGCATCCGAACATCGATGTGCGGATATCCGCCAGCAACAAATTGAATGATCTGCGCAACGACGGGCTTGATTTAGCCATCCGGTATTGTCCGCCCGAGGATGCGCCGGCGAGGGCAATCAGGCTGTTCGGAGAGACCGTGGCTCCGGTAGCGCACCCGTCTCTGGGGCTGTCTGTGCTTCGCTCTCCTCGAGAACTGGAGGCGCAGATCCTGTTGGAGTTCGATGGCGAGTATCGGCCCTGGCTGCGCTGGGACGAATGGCTTGCCAGCCAGGGCTGGAAAGGTTTCAAACCTAAGGCCGTGCTTCGCTTCAACCAGTACGATCAGACGATCCACGCAGCCATTGCGGGCCAAGGAGTTGCTCTTGGTCGTCTCGAACTGATCGGCCTCGCGCTGGCCGATAGCCGTCTGGCGACAGTGACCATGCCGCAGCCGGGACCTGTCACGTCGAACGCCTACTGGCTGATCCGCGCCTCCTCCGCCCCGCGCTCCGAAGTGGAAGAAGTGATTCGCTGGATCAAGGAGGAGGCGGAGAAGGTCGCCGCTTGAAATTTGGCGATCTTCGCCGTCGTGCCTCATTCCTCGACCGGCACGCGGATTTTTCACATTCCCCTGATGCATGCAAATGGGAAGTTTTCCTCGTTTGCGCCGACGTTTGAGATCGCCTTTGATGATGGCGTCGCTCATCGCCACCGTCGCAGGCAAAGACGATTCTTGCGGTGGCGAACCGGAGGGGCCATGCAAACCCTAATGTTGCTTTCGCCACAGAATATTCGTCATTCCGGGCACGGGACGGGTCTTGCCATCTGCAACTTCTCACCCGCAATACCGAGAGTACCCTGCGTGACAGCTGGACTTGGTTACCTCTCCCCGACGAAGGAGCGCCCCTACAACTATATGTACGAACCGCCGGCCGGACGGGCTTGGCACAACTGCGAATATCGGGTGAGGCCGGCACGGATCGCAGACGCCCGGGCCATGGCCTCAGCTCCCACCATTCACGTGGAAGGATTTGAGTTGTGGAATGCCCCCACCTCGATGATCGACTTAGAGGACGAGGACGCCATCCGAAGCCGCTATTACGCGGAAGCGGCCGAGCTGGCGAAATGTGTTACGGGTGCCGGACATGCGTACATTTTCGATCACACCATTCGACGGCGAGAGATGGGGCGTCCCCCACTGGGTTTCGGACGCAAGGGTGACGGTAGCCGCCCTGGTGCGGTGGGGCACGTGCACACCGACTACAGCGAAGCCTCCGGACAGAAGCGTTTCGAGGTCGTGGATTTGGATCATCACGTTGGCTCGAAGGTGCAACGCTTCGCCATCGTCAACATCTGGCGTTCCATCCGAGGGCAGGTCATGGATACCCCGCTTGCGGTGTGCGATGCGCGAACGGTCTCGGCGAGGGATCTCGTTGCGGGCGATCTTCTCTATCCCCACCGCACCGGCGAGAGATACCTCGTGCAGCACTCTCCGCGCCACCAGTGGTTCTATTTCTCCGAGATGGACAGCCACGAGGCCTTGGTCTTCAAACAATATGATTCTCAAGTGAACGGCGTGGCCCGCTTCACGCCGCACTCAGCCTTCGATCTCCCTGAGATTCCACCTCATGCACCCCTCAGGGAGAGCATCGAGGTCCGCTGCCTCGTGACTTACGGCTGATCGGCTTCGCCTGCAGTACCTCGTCGCTCTCTCTCTGTACGTCGGAGTAAGCCGCAATGACGCGTTCAACAGTGACCTCCGAAGCGTCGCCGGAAATCGAGTTCTGGTTCGAATTCGGCAGCAACTACAGTTACCTGAGCGTCATGCGGATTGAGGACGAGGCGCGACGACACCGCGTCCGCATCGTTTGGAAACCGTTTTTTTTGGGACCGATCTTCCGGGCCTTGGGCATGGAAAACTCTCCCTTCGTGCTGCAAAAGGAGAAGGGTGCCTATGTGTGGCAGGACATGGTTCGTCAGTGTCGCAAGTATGGGCTGCGATGGGCAAAGCCAAGCACATTTCCACGACTGGGCGTGCTGCCCTTGCGAGTAGCGCTGCTGGGGGTCGAACAGCCGTGGATCGGAGCCTTCTCCCGTCGGGTGATGGAACTCAACTTCGTGCTGGACGAGGACATCAACCAACCCGACCGCTTGGCTCCGATTTTGACCGAGCTGGGTCTCCCAGCCCCGGACATTTTGGAACAGGCCCAGGCCGAGCCCGCGAAAGCCCGCTTGCGAGAGCAAACGGAAGAGGCGCGTGGCAAAGGAATATTCGGCGCCCCTACCTTCTTCGTCGGGAGGGAGATGTTCTGGGGCAACGATCGCTTGGACGACGCTCTGCTCTTTGCGTCGGAACAGAAGGTGTGAGGAGGTCGTCTGGAACCGGTTGGTCTCGCGCGAGCCCATGGGCGCCTGCCGCAGTCGGGACCTGTCGTGTCGGATTCGTACTGGTTGATCCGAATCCCCTCCGCTGTGCGTTCCGAAGAAAAAGAAATGGTTCGCTCGATCAGGGAGGAAGGGGAGAGGTTCGCCGACCTATGTCGTTATCGTGTTCGCGGAGGGAGATTCCCATGACGGTCCGCGTCGAACGCTGTGATCGCGTGCTGACTATCATTCATTCACGCGCCGAGGAAAACCGAGCATCGATCTCGGGGTAAGCGCGTGCGAAGCGGCAAAGCTGCGGCGGCAGCCACTTTGAGGTAAAGCCGGGCGGCCTGTTGATCACGAGTACGCGTTCGTGACTCGCGTTGCTCAGACCTGCCACGGCGTCACGGATATGGCCGCAGCCCGACTCCAGGCCGGGATAAAGCTCCTTCCCGGCGCGCGTAAGCTCGATCGATCGCACGCGCTGTTCGAACAGCTTGACACCGAGCAGCTCTTCAAGCCCGCGGATCTGGTGGCTCAGTGCGCCCGCCGCCACGTGCACCTCTTGCGCTGCCTTGGTCAGGCTCAGATGCCGCGCGGCGGCCTCGAACACGCGTAGGGCATTCGCCCGTGGTCCTGGTTCCTGCATGAGAAATACTCATGTATAGGCTGAGAAATCATCCTTTGTCAGCTGCAATTCCAGGGCGGATATACATACGACGAATACGACGGGTTAGGAACGCTGGATTGCCGGGGTTCGGAACACGGCGGAGATGGGGACATGGCTAATGCAGCACATCACAGGGATTTCGCTCCTTGCTTCGGCGACAAGGCTGTCGCCAGGAGCAATGGCGTCACGAGCAAGGTCGGCGTCCTCCGGCGCATTTTTGACGCCATTTTTTTTGAGCCGCGTCAGAAGCAGGTCGACCGAGACGCCACCCGCCTTCTCGCTCGATCGGGCGGGCGCTTGACCGACGATATCGAGCGCCAAATGACGGAGCGCCTCTTAATGGGGAATTGGAACGCTCGCCAGTGAGGGGCAGCCCAGTCAGGTATCTCGCGACGTTGACAGCGGAAGGGAACGACCCGACCGCGCGGCTTACTCACAGGTTTTGGGGCCTAGCGAGACTACTGCGCCGCAAAGGAAGTGATGGTGGTCCATGCGGCGCGCGTTAGCGTTTGAAATACCTGTCCCTGGGCGGCAAGAGGATCAGCCGTGGCAGCCATTGATACATTCCGGTTGTTCATGTGACGCGAGCTGAAATGTCGATTGAGCAAGCCGCGCCAAGCGCGTCCAATGCGGCAACGCCACTTCTTGGAGCGCATGGAATGCCCAAGCATTTTTCGAACGCGACCGGTGACGCTGCATCCTTGTCACGGGCACCGGGGATCGCCCAATCGAGCAACCGCGCGGCGAGTCGACAAGTACTTCTGGTCGTGGTTATCGCCGCGACAACCATGTCGCTCAGCATGGGCCTTCGCCAAAGCCTCGGGCTGTTCCTCGGGCCGATTCATCTCGACCTCGGGGTCTCAGCCTCGGCCTTCGGCTTCGCCATGGCGCTCCAAAGCATCGTGTGGGGCTTGAGCCAGCCGATTATCGGGCTGCTTGGCGATCGCTACGGCACCCGGCCTGTATTGATCGGCAGCGCCTTGGTGTATGCCGCCGGACTGCTGCTGATGACACTCGGTGGCGAGGTGGTTGGGCTCGGCCTCGGTGCCGGCGTCATGGTTGGCCTCGGCATCGCAGGGACAGGCTTCGGAGTGCTGGTCGGCGCGGTGTCAAGGGCGGTGCGCCCGGAGCAACGCAGCCAGATGGTCGGCTTGGTTTCGGCGGCGGGCTCGGTCGCCACCTTCGTCCTGGCGCCGTTCGGCCAGGCGGTGATCGAGGGCTACGGTTGGAGGACCGCCCTGATGGCGTTTGCCGCCATCGCGCTGATCATGGCCGTGATCGCCGTCTTGCTCAGGCAAGAGCCCGCGGCAAGCGATACGGCAGATAGCGACGAAGTCCGCTCGTCACGCGACACCGTGATGATGGCGCTCAGTCATCGCGGCTACATCGCCATGGCGGTCGCATTCTTTGCCTGTGGCTTCCAGCTCATGTTCCTCACCACGCACCTGCCGGAATTTTTGGCGATATGCGGCCTGTCCCCTACCATAAGCGCCACTGCGATCGGCATCATCGGGCTCGCCAACGCGGTCGGGTCTTATGTCTTCGGCCTTCTCGGCGCGCGCTACAGCAAGAAGCGGCTTCTTGCTCTCATCTATCTGCTGCGGACCTTGACCATCGCGCTCTACCTGACTGCCCCCATCACCGCCTTCTCGACGCTCGTCTTCGCGGCTGCCATGGGCTTCCTCTGGCTCGGCGTGATTCCGCTTGTCAGCGGCCTGATCGGACGGATGTTCGGGCTGCGCTACCTCAACACCTTATTCGGCATGGTGTTCCTCAGCCACCAGGTGGGTGCCTTTCTCGGCGCTTGGCTGGGCGGCTTGACCTTCGACCTTACGGGGTCATATTCGACGGCCTGGATGTCCATGATCGTGATCGGGCTGTCCGCGGCAGCTTTGCAGTGGCTCATGGATGACGGTGCCCGATCCGACCGCCGCGGGGACACGATGCCGGCAATTCAAGCGGCGTAGGCGCGCGCCGGGCGCGGCCGGCGGGAGATTCGCGCGTCACTCCCACCCCATCGGCCGCTCCTCAACGGGCGGCCGATTCCTCTTTAAGAAGGAGGCTGGTGTATCAGGCGCTCGTCTGCAGGAAGCGCCGCGTGCTTCCCTCCAGCACGAGGCAAGTGAGCACGCCCGTGGCATAGGCGCCGGTATCGATGCCGATGCGGTTGGGGCGCACCTGGGGCTCGGCCATGATCGTGTGGCCGTGCACCACCATCTTGCCGTGATCGCTCGCGTCGTCGAGAAAGGGCTCGCGAATCCACAGCGTGTCCTCGTCGCGCTGCTGCTCGAGGGGGACGCCCGGGCGGATGCCGGCATGGACGAAATAATAATCGCCTTCGATATGCCAGCGCTTGAGCCCGCGCAGGAACGCGAGGTGCCGCTCCGGCAGATTGCGGCCAAGCTGCTCGCACAGATGGCTCATGCGCGTGAGGTCCGTCCCGCGCTCCAGCATGCGCACGCCGTAGCTGTAGAGCGTCGCCCCGCCGCCGTTCATGAACCAGCCCGGCCCCGCCTTCGGCTCCTCGAGGAAGCGGAGCATGAATTCCTCGTGGTTCCCCATGAGGTGCACGCTCTCGAAGCCCTCGAGCGGCGCGTCGAGGAGGAGGTCGATCACCTCGCGCGACTGCAGGCCGCGGTCGACATAGTCGCCGAGATAGACGACGCATCTTCGCTCGACGGCAGCTTGGCGCGCGTCCTCTCTGACCTTGCGGTGAAGCGTCTCGAGGAGGTCGGCGCGGCCGTGGATATCGCCGATCGCGTAGACGCGCGTGCCCCGAGGAACGCTGAATGCCCTCTCGATCGGCTGCGGACGCGACGTGAACAGGTGCTTGAGCATGCTGCTCTCTCGTAACGCGACGATGCCTCGTTCTCTCCCCGCCGAGCGTGCCCGGGCGCTCGAAGGCGCGCCGCTCCCGGCCCGTGCCGGCCGGGCTTCCCTCTTAGGTGGGAACGGACGGCCGGAATAGCAAAGAGCTCAGCGAGCGGAGACGCCGGCCTATGGCCGCGGCATGTTCGAGAACTCGGCCCAGGCGCTGCGGCCCCCCTTGTTGTCGAGGTAGTTGATGAGGGCCGCCACCACCCCCCGATCGAAGCGCGTGCCCATGCCGCGCACGAGCGACTCGGCGACCGCGTTCATGTCGAGGCCGGGGCGCTTGAGCCGCGGGCTCACCATGGCGACGAAGGCGTTGGCCACGGCGACCACGCGCGCGGTCGGCACGATGGCCTCGCCCACGAGGCCGCGCGGCCGGCCCGAGCCGTCCCAATTCTCGCGGCATTGGCGCAGGGTCTCGACCACCGGGCCGTCGAACTCGATGCCCTCGAGGAAGTCGGCCGTAGCATCGAGGCTGTCGCGCACGCGCTCGATCTCCTCCTCGCTCAGGCGGCCATCCTTGGTGAGGACGTCGGCCGGCACCAAGATCTTGCCGAGGTTCATGAGATTGCCGGCGGTTTCCGCGGTCTCGACCAACGTAGGGTCGAGGCCCATCTCGCCCGCGATTGCGTGCGCCACGGTGGCGACGCGCGAGGAGTGATCCGCGGCGTAGCGGTCGCGCCGGTCGACCAGGCTGACCAGGCTCTTCACCAGCTTGGCAAGCGTACGCTCGCGCCGCTCGCGCTCGCTCACCGCGACCGTCACGTCCTGCTCCACGACGAGCACGCCGCGCGGCACGATGTCGAGCATGGTGGTGAGCGGAATATGCTCGCTTTGCAGCACGCGGAGCGTGCGCCCCGCGCCCAGGCGGTGAACGGCCGAGACCATCTTCTCATCTTCGAGCGCGCTGCGGTTGAGCCGCTCGAGGCGCTTGGCGGCGTCGGGTCCGAGCACGGAGGCGAGCGTTTTGCCGATCATGTCGGTGGCCGGAATGCCCGCCTCGTCCGCCGACCGGCGATTGGCGAAGCGGTAGCGCGATTGCTCGTCGGCGATGAAGATCGAGTTGGGCTGACTGTCGGTGACGAGGCGCAGGAAATTGCCTTGATGCTCGAAGCGCTGGGCGAGCGCGCGATATCGCCGAGCGGCCTCCGAGGCGCGCTGGGAGGCACCGTGGCGCCAGATGGCGATGATGCCGGCGGTGAGCAGAAGGATCGCGAGCAGGAAGACCGCAAGCAAATCCCGCGCGCGCCGATCGCTGGCGCCGAGCGCCGTGGCACGGTCCACCTTGTAGATCAGCAGCCACGGCGTGCCCTCGATCTTCCGGCTGATGAACAGCACGGGCGTATTGCGGTAATCGCGCTTGATTTCGAAGCCGCCGGGTGCGGCGATGGCGGCGGCGGCGTCAAGATCAGGCGTATTGGTCGCGAGCGCGAACGACAGCAAAGGCCTGTTGCCCTGGAGGGGGGAGAGATAGCGGATGACCGCACCCTCCTGGCGCACGAGCACGGCCTCGGCCGTCTCGATATCGCCCGGCTGCTTCAGCTTGGGATAGAGCTCGCTGCCGACCTCCTTGATGCCGAGGACCCAACCCACCTGCTGGTCCGCCGACGCTTCCGCCTGGATGGCATAGATGGGCACGAGGAAGCCCATGGCGGTCTGCTTGGCGGGATCGAGGAAGATATCGCGGAGCGCGCGCCGCGCCTTGGCCGCCGAAGCGACGAACTCGCCTGTGGCCAGATCAGGCGCCGGCATGCTGTGGGTCGTCACCAGCGTCTTGCCGTCGAGACCGAGAACGGCCATTCCCGCAAGCCCGATGCGCTGCACGTCGGCGGGGACCTCGGGACCGAGCACGGGGGCCTTGAAGCCGGCGCCGTCGGCCCTCACGATGAGCATGTTCTGGAGATATTCGGCCTGGGCCTCGCCGTCCTGCACCTTGCTTATATCGCCGCCGGCAAGCTTGAGCTGGGTCAAGAAAAGCCGCACGGAATCGCTCTCGGCGACATCGCCCAAATCCTGCCATTGCTGGGCGAGCCAGGCCTCCACGGCGTCCTTACGGCTGTCGGCGACCAGGCCGAGCCGGTCCTGCCAAGTGCGCAGATCGCGCTCCCGCAAGTCGTCGACGAAGCGAAAGACCTGCCAGACCCCAAGGGCGGCAACAAGCAAGATCCCCGCCGCGGTGAGAACGACGCCGCTACTGACACGCCAACGCTTTCCTTTCGGCTCGGAATTCAGTAAATCGGACATAGGGGCCTCGGAGGCTGTCTCCACATGCCCCAGCCATGTGCGGCCTGGGTCGTTGGAGAATATGATCGGGTCGGCACCGGCCGGCAGAGAAACGTTCGGCAGAAAGGTGGCCCAGGTTTAACACAAGTTTCGGGCCGCGGGAATCGCCCTCGGCCGCGAGGTAGTGCGTGGAATGTCGATGATCGCCGCGTGGCTCACGGCGGGCGGTCTCTGCTCGAGGCGGCGTACGGCAGCCTTAGCCGCCGCACTCGCGCTCCTCCTCGCATTATCGGGGCCGGCTGAGGCCTTGGAAGGCGAAAGCCTCTTCGGCAGCATCGGCGTGCAAATGAACGCGGTCAACTTGCATCAGCTGCTGCCTCAATGGGCCGCCGTCATCGACCGCATGAACCAGACCCCCGAGCCGTTCGATAGCCGCTGCGAGGACCCCCGCTTGAGCTTCTGCGCGCTGCAGAAATGGACCCCGTTCCTCTCCAGCCTCAAGGGTCTCGACGAGATGACGCAGCTCAAGCAAATAAACGACTTCATGAACAATGTTCCATATCTGGTGGACACCGTCTGGGAGACGCCGCTCGAATTCCTCCGCAGATTCGGCATGTGCAGGGATTACGCGGTCGCCAAGTACTGGTCGCTGCGCTACCTCGGCTGGCCGTCGGACCGCCTGCGCATCGTGGTCTTGGACATCCTCGACATGCCCGACGGCCAAACGGGGAGGCCGACCAGCCACGCCGTTCTGGTGGTCCACATCAACGGTCAGAGTCTCGTGCTCGACAATCTGCACAAAGGCTACCTCGTGGATGCGAAAAGCATCGTCGACTATCGCCCCGTATACGCGGTCACCGAGCACGCCTTTTGGCTCTTTCGGCGAGGATAGGCCGGGCTGGCGGCGCCGCGTCATTTCGTTATCATCTTTTTATTTTCGCCGCTTATGGATGGGCGGCGCCCGCGGGGCCCGAGGGCGCCTCTTGGGGGCCGCCGCCGGGCACCTGACGCAGCCGAGGAAGAGGGGCGCCGTGGCGCGGATTTTGCTCGCTTGACCCTGCTGCGGGGGGACGGGCATGGTCCGTAGCTGGAGCCAAGGCATCCTGGCAGGGCGGCACGGGCGGGCCGCTCCGCGCGCGCCAAAGGGCTCCGCCACCCCCACAGGGGAGCAAGCTAGGGTCATGCTGGGCATCCAGGCGGCGCACGGAACGACGGCAAGGAGAAGTCTATGCTGCATTGCAGCATATAGCCTCGCGGTCGCTCTCGTGCTCGCGGTAGTCCTGCCTGAAGCCGCCCGCGCCGTCGATTATCCCCAGCTTTTCGGCTCGACCGAGACCCGCATGGACAGTGCCAACTTGCGCACCATGCTGCCGCAATGGGGTGGGGTGATCGAGCGGATGAACGAGACCCCGGAGCCATTCGCCAATGTCTGCGAGAACCCCCCGCTCAACTTGTGCGAGCTCAAGCGTTGGACACCCTTCCTCTCGAGCATCAAGACCCTCGACAAGATGAGCCAGCTCAAGCAGGTCAACGACTTCATGAACAACGTCCCCTATCTCCAGGACCTCATCTGGGAGACCCCGCTTGAGTTCCTTCACAAGCGGGGCATGTGCCGGGATTATGCCGTCGCGAAATACTGGTCGCTGCGCTTTCTCGGCTGGACTCTTGACGAGCTGCGCATCGTCGTGCTCAAGGATCTCAACCTCAGGGTCGATCACGCCATTCTTGTCGTCTACATAGACGGCCAGGCGCTTGTGCTCGACAACCAGATCAAGAACCAGGTCGTGAACGCCAAGAGCATCGTGCACTACCGCCCCACCTATTCGATCAACGAGCAGCATTTGTGGATCCATCGCGGCTAGTGCTTTGGTCTTGTTAATGCTACTCTTTTCGACACTTGCCGCCGGCCGGGGCAGCGCCCGGACGCAAGCTCGCGGGCGCCCGCGGCAGCGGGCGCGCGGAGCCCCGGCCCGTGGCGATCGCACTCCTCAAGGAGAGACGGCTTGAGCGCGCGCGGAATGGCGATGGCATCGGACGCGCCGACGTTCCTGATGGGGGCGTTGCGCGCAGCGGACGTGGCGCTCGTCATCCTTACAGGGGCGATCTGCTACTGGCTGCGCCACGACACGTGGGATTTGCCCGGCTATTACATCATCGCCATTCTTGCAGGCGGCATCCTCACCCTCAACGTCATGCACGTCGGCAAGGTCTATACGCTTGCGAACCTACAACAGCTCGGCTTCCAAATCGGCCAGCTTCTCGCCTGCTGGGTCGGCGTGGTGCTGACCCTTGTCGTGCTCGCCTACTTCACAAAGAGCTCGGACGAGTTCTCGCGCGTCTGGCTGGCGCTTTGGGCGGTGACGGCGTTTCTCGCCATGGTGTTTGCGCACTTCGCCGTCTACTGGCAACTCGCGAGATGGCGCCGGCGCGGCCTGCTGCACGTGAGGATCGCGATCGTGGGCGCCACGCCGCTCGCCGCGCGCTTGCGCCGCCGTCTGCTCGCCCGCCGGGACGAGCAATACGAGTTCGTCGGGGTCTATGACGACCGCCCGCCGAAATCGCATGCCGGCGACGAAGAGGTGAGGGTAAATGGAACCATCGCCGACCTTCTCGCGCGCTTCCGCCAAGATCCGGTCGACGAAGTGGTGATCACGCTTTCCTGGCAGGAAAGCGAGCGCATCACCGCGCTCCTCAAGGAGCTCAAGACGCTGCCGGCAAATGTGCGCTTGTGCCCGGAGGCCGCCGGCTTCGACATACCGACGCACGGCTTCATGACGCTCGGCGGCGTCCCCATGCTGGGGGTATTCGAGCGGCCGCTCCACGGCTGGAACCTGGTGCTCAAGTCCCTCGAGGACAGGATCATCGCCAGCATCATTCTGATCCTCGTGCTGCCGCTGATGGCGCTGATTGCGTTCGCGATCAAGCTCGACAGCCCGGGACCCGTGCTCTTCGGGCAGAAGCGCTACGGCTTCAACAACAACGAATTCACCGTCTACAAATTCCGCACCATGGTGGCAGAGGCGGCGCGCGAGAGCGACTTGCGGCAGGCGACGCGCAACGATCCGCGCATCACGCGCCTAGGCGCGCTCTTGCGGCGCACGAGCCTCGACGAGCTGCCTCAGCTCTTCAACGTGCTCAAGGGCGACATGTCCCTCGTCGGCCCGCGTCCCCACGCGGTCCAGCACAACGAGCAGTTCGCCAAGACCATCGACGACTACATCGGCCGCCACCGCGTCAAGCCCGGCATCACCGGCTGGGCGCAGGTCAACGGGCTCAGGGGCGAGACGGACAGCCTGCGCAAGATGCAGCTGCGCGTGCAATGCGATCTCTATTACATCGATCATTGGTCGCTCTTCCTCGACCTCAAGATTCTCTTTCTCACCCTCTTCGTGGGCTTCGTGCACGAGAATGCCTACTGAACAAATCGCGGCGCCGGCCGAGGGCGACGGCCTCACTACGGCCAAGACGAGCTGGAGTATGATGCATGGTCAAGGATGAGCCGAGCGATCCCTTCCTCGAGAAGTTCTTCAGCCGTATCCACCCCTCGGTCGCCCAAAGCTTCACGCCGGCCCAGCTCGCCGCGATCAAGCTGGCCTTCGGCGCCCGCACCTGGGGCTCGCATACGATCGATATCCGCTGGTCGTTTCCCTTGCTTTGGCGTCGCTTCTACCTCGTCTTTCTGGCCGGCCGGGAGCAGCGCCCCCCCGAGCGCCGCGCCCGGGAGCGCGATCGCCACCCGTTCGCGAGCCTGGGGAATGCGTTCATTACCGTCATTTTTTGCCTGGTGGTGGGAATCCCGATTCTGCTATCGCTCTATCTGCTGCAAGCGGCGTTCAGCATGGGCGGCGCAGGCTCGGGCTCCTTCTTAGCGCAGCTCATGGAGCAACTGAGCCAGCTGTTCAAGTAGGCGCCCTTCCCGTGAGGCCACCCGGTCCCCGCATGGCGAACATAGTCTTCTGGGCTCTCGTGATCACCGTCGGGCTGGCGCCGCTGCCCCTTGCCAGCAATCGGCCATGGGCCTGGGGCGTGCTTGGCGCCAGCGTCGGCATCCAGCTTGTCGCCTTTTCGCTCGCCGCCCTCTTCGACAGGGGTCTCATTCAGCTCGAATGGCGCCGCTACGGCGCCGCTCTCGTCGCCTTCGCCGTGCTGGTCGTGTGGTTTTTCGTGCAGCAGAGCACCATGACGCCCGATTCCTGGCACAACCCGCTTTGGCGCGAGGCAAGCGGCTTGCTCGGCACGCCGCTCAAGGGCTCCATCGCCATCGATCCGGGGGCGGCGCGCGAGACCATCCTGCGCCTCATCACCTATGCCGGCGTCTTCTTTCTCGCCATTCAGCTCTGCCGCGCGCGCGCCTATGCGAAAATTGCGTTATGGTCGCTGACCATCGCCGGGACGATCTACGCGGTCTACGGGCTCGTCATGCAGCTCGGCCACTTCGACATGGTGCTGTGGTACGAGAAATGGGCCTATCCAGGCTCGCTAACCTCTACCTTCGTCAATCGCAACAGCTTCGCCGCCTACTGCGGGCTGACGCTCATCGCAAGCTTGGCCTTGCTCAGCCACCTATCCGACAAGAGCCTGCGCCACGGAGTCTTCAGCCGCTTCGGCTTGCTGCATTTCGTCGAGACGGCGACACTCGGCCCCTATCTGCTGCTCGTCTCGACGGTCGTCATCACCACGGCGCTGCTCTTCACCCAGTCTCGCGGCGGCTTCGGCGCGACGTTCGTGGGCGCCATCGCTCTCGCCTTGTCGCTGCGGTTGGCCGGGCGCCAGCGGAGGGCGGCCGGCCGGTTGCCGATCTTCGCCCTCTCGCTCGTGATCGGAGCGGTGATCCTGGTGAGCTTCAGCGGCAGCGGTCTTATCGGCCGAGTGAGCGACTATGCCGGCAACGAGACCGGGCGTGGAGTCATCTACGCGCTTACCTTGCGCGCGATCGGCGACCACCCCCTTCTCGGCGTCGGCCTCGGGGGCTTTCACGACACTTTCCAGATGTACCGCGACGATCGGCTCGACTTTCTCGTGGCCACGTTCGACCGCGCGCACAATACCTACCTCGAGTTGGCCCTCGAGATCGGCTTGCCGGCGTTTTGCCTTATGCTCGCCATCCTGATCGGCATCGTGGCGGTATGCGCGCGCGGGCTGCTCACCCGCCAACGCGACTTCGTCTACCCCGCGGCGGGGCTTGGCGCCACGGCACTCATGGCGCTTCATTCCGTGGTCGACTTCAGCTTGCAGATACCGGCGATCGCGGTGGCCTACGCGCTTCTCCTGGGTACGGCCTACGCCCAATCCTTCCCGACGCGACGGGGCGCAGAGCAAGAGGCCGGGAGCGCCGAGCGAGGGTCGCTCTTGAGCCGCATTGCGCTTTTGACCCGACCCGGCCGCAGGCAAATCGCCCACGCAGGCGATGCGCCCCGGACGCGCGGGACGAGCGGCGCGGACAAGAGCTCCTGAGCGACCTTTCGCGTTCCCGGTCCACTCACGGGTAAAGGCGGGAGTATATATCGTCGAAGCGCCACTTGAGGTAACGGTTGACATCGAGCATGTCGCGAACGGGCCCGAGCATATAGCGGCGGTGGGCGAGCTCCGCGAGGCGGCGGGGATTGTCGTTGGCCGCGATCAGCGCCTGGTCCTGCATGGCGACCTTGAGTATCGGATTGAGCAGCTGCCAATAAAAAAGCGCGATGTCAAGGCGCGGGAAGGAGAGGCCTGGCTCGCGCGGCCCCGTGCGCAGCGACATGTAGAGGAGCGGGAAGAGCTCCGCTGGTGACGCGCCGTAGGCGAAGCGAGCGAAGGCCAGCATGGTCCAGGCGCGCGCATCGGCCGGGCCGAGCGTCAGCGCCTTGCGGTAGGCATCGACCGCGGCCTCGACGAGCTGGCGGCGCTTCTCCTGGTCGTTCCTCGTGGCGGCGGCTGCCGCGAGCAACACGTCGCCGTAGCCGGCCCAGGTATCGCCGTCCTCGATGAGCGGAGCGGCTTCGCCCCATCGCGCGACCGCATAGCTGATCTCCGCGGGCGAAAGCCGTCTTGTGTAGTTGCCCCCCGCGATATTGTCGAGCGTGCGCTCTTGCGAGAGGAAATCGAGCCCCCCGATGAGCTGCGGGAGCGAGAGCGCTATGAGCAGCGCCCCGCCGGCGAGCGTGAGCGCGGTCGATACCAGGTGCATTCGTTGCGGCACAAGCGCCCTCGGGGCCGGGCTATTCTATGTAATAGTTCTTGTAGCTGCTCGAATAGTAGTAGCCGGAGTCGGAATAGTCGTAGCTCGCGTGCTTGCGCACGTCCACCTGGGTGAGCGCGATGCCCGCGACGTTGGCGCCGGCCTCGATCAGGAGCTTGAGCCCGGAGAGCGCGGTCTCCCGCTTGGTCTTCTCCCACCGAATGAGGAAGATCGTCTTGTCCACGGCGCGCGCGAGCACCATCGCGTCCGACACCGGCAGCAGCGGCGGCGAATCGATCACCACGAGATCGTAAAGCGAGGAAAGCCGCGTGAGCAGCTTCTTCATCTCCTGGGAGCCGAGGAGATCGACCGGGTTGGGCGCACGCGAGCCAGCCGTGATGAAGTGCACGCCCGAGTGCGGGTCGATCTCCACCACGTCCTCGAGGCTCGCCTGGCCGGCAAGGTAGTCGGTGAGCCCGATCTTGTTCGGACACCCCAGATAGTTGTGCAGACTGGAATGCCGCAGATCGCAATCGATTATGATCGCCTTCTGCGTCGAGCGCGCGGCGGCACAGGCAAGCGAGAGCGCGACCGACGACTTGCCCTCGCCCGGCACCGACGAGGAGACCATGACCGTGCGCGGCGGGTGATCGAGGTGGCTCAGGAGGAGCCCGGTTCGAATTGTCCGGATCGCCTCACCGTAGCTCGAGTTCGGGCGCTCTACCGCGATCTGGTGCGCCCGAGCGTTCTCGCCCGCCACGTCTTTGAGCTTCGGCACCAGCGCCAAGGTCGGCATGCCGGTAAGGCTCTCGACTTGCGAGAGGCTGCGGAAGCCCGAGTCGAGATACTCGACGACCAGCGCCAACGCCATACCCAAGGCCGCGGAGACGACGAGCGCCGCCAGGATCATCAGGTCGCGCCGCGGATAAAAGGGGGCGCTCGGCACGGTCGCGCGCGAGATGATGCGCGCATCCGGCTGCTGCATGGACGCGTCCTGTTGGATATTGGTCTCCTTGAGACGGGCATTCAGCGTCTCGTAGATCGTCTTGTTCGCCTTCACTTCGCTCTCGAGCGAGCGGAGGGTGACCTCGGCTTCGTTCTGCTGCCCCACCTTGCGCTGCAAATCGGCCACCTGCCCGCCGAGGTTGGCGGCGCGCACGCGCGCTATGGCGAGCTCGTTGTTGAGATTGGCCGCGATCTTCTGCACCTCGCTCGAGATCTTGCCCTTGATGTCCGCGAGCTCATGCTCGGTCAGCTTCACCTCGGGATGGGTGTCCTTGAGCTGGGTCTTGAGCTCGGCGAGCTTGCGCGACACCTGAGCCTCTTGATCGGTCAGGCTCTGGATGATCTTGCTGTCGAGCACCGCCGCGGCCGTGTCGAGATTGCCGCTCTTCACCAGGTCCTGGATCTGCTGGGCGCGCGCCTCGGACTCGGCGAGCTTGGTGCGGGCGAGCACCAGCTCCTCGTTGAGGCGTCCCAACTGGGACTGGTAGACCGTCTCGCCGCCCGTGTCGATGATCCCGGACTGCCGGCGGTAATCCTCGAGCTTCTGCTCGGACTCGATGACCCGCTCATGCAGCTCCTCGACGTGCTGCTTGAGCCAGTCGGAGGCGCGCGAGGTGGTCTCGCCCTTGGCGGCAAGTTGATCGAGGATGTAGACCTCGGCGGTGGTGTTGGCACCGAGTGCGGCCACGCGCGCGTCCGGCGAGACGAACTGCAGCGTGAGCACCCGGCTGCGGTCCGACGCGGTCACGGTGAGGGCGTGCAGAAATTTGTCGATCGTCGCTTGCACGAGTTGGCGGCGCTTCTCATCCGGGGCGATACCGGCCGTCTCGGCAGAGGGGGCCGCGGCGCCAAAAAGCGCCCCCCTGATCGGATCGAAAATGGTGCTCAACAGCCCCTTCTTCTTGGGCAGGAGATCGGGGTTGTAGAGCGGGTTGTTCACTAGGTTGAGCCGCTCGACGGCCTTGGCCGCGAGCTCGCGGGAGGTGAGGATCGCCGCTTCGGTCTCATTGGTCATGACGTCCGGATTGAGGCCCTGCACGACCGCCTGAATCGGCGCGATGTTCTGGCGGTTGCCCTCCACGACCAGCTTGACCTCGGCGCGGTAGAGCGGGGTCAGTTGGGAGACGACCAGTGCCGCAAGGCTGGTGATGACGAACATCACGCCGAGGATCATCACCTTGCGGCGCTTGAGGACGGAGAGGATGCGCCTCAGGTCGAGCGCCGTATCCGCGGGCGCTGCGAGCTCGAAGCCGCTCTCCGGGCCGGGTTCCTCGCCGCTGGGCACAGGAAGACGGGTAATCGTCGACATCGACACACCTGTATAAAAGCCGCGCCTCAAATCGCGCTCGGCGCGCCGCGGCTGCTCGCGCGTCTTTGCGGCCTTCCCGGCCCCGGCCGGGCGGACAGTCAGGAACTCTCTCTAGGCGTACCCAGCCCCTCTCGCATTCTGCAATACAGGATGCGAGCCCGCTATCCCTCCCGCCAGCATCCCTTGACCCGGCGGGGTCTGACCCTCTCCGCGGCCGGACTCCATACAATCGGCATGCCAATGGGCGCTTGGCGGAGCCTCGGCCGCAGGGAAGAATATGTCAAATGGGGCAAAATTAGAACAGGCGTTTCTCGACCTGCACGGTGTCGCCCGGTTGCAATTGGTAGTCCTCCGGGGCTTCCGTGGCATCCTTGTCGGTCTCGCCGGAATGGAAGACCTCAACCGTGCCGGTCCTCGCCCGCTTGGTATAGCCGCCGGCGGTGGCGACGGCCTGGCGCACCGTCATGCCGAACGTAAAGGGATAGCTGCCGGGCTTATTGACCTCGCCCAGGATGTAAAATGGCCGATAGGTGGCGACCTGCACGGTGACCTTCGGGTTGACCAGGAAGGCCTTGAGGGCCTCGGTCAAGGCATCCTGAACCTGGGGCGCCGTGCGGCCCTCGGCCTGGAGCTGGCCGACGAGGGGCAGGCTCAAGTTGCCGTTGCTATCGATGGCGAACTTGCCGGAGAGGTCCTTTTGGCCGAATACCGCGATGGCGAGCTCGTCGCCTTCCTGCAGCTTGTACTCCGCCATGGCCTTCTGCCCGCCGTCATCACCGGCAGGCGACGCTGGGGCGCTGGAACGGCCACCTCCCGAGCAGGCGCCGACGATGAGCGCCAGGGCAATGGCCCCGAGCAGAAGGCCCGATCGGGCCGACTCGATGAGCGGTGTGCGCCTCGTCATGGATTCGCCTGGGTTAAGCGCCTGAAACTTGTACTCAATATTGCCCATTCACCCGGAAGAATATCTGGTTGTCGGTATAGTTCCGCGTGGAGAGCGTCGAGTCCCGCATAGAGTAAACATATTGCAGCTCGAAGGAAAGGTACTGATTCACATAATAGGTACCGCCCACGCTCGCTGAAATCGTGTTCTCATTGAGCGACGTCCCCGGGTACTGGTCGTAGTGGTCGGTGGCCAGGATATAGGTCACGAGATGGTCGGTGGTCTCCCAATCCAGCCGCAGCAAGGCCGCCGTCGTTTCGTCCACGGTCGTGTCGATCGTGAAGTTGAACGGAAGCACGTCCGAGTTCGATCGGCTGATCGACCCGGTAAGCGTCATGTCCTCGGTGAAATTCCACAGCCCCGTACCCTGCACCGACCAGCCGCTGACGCTTGCGGGGACCGCCTCGGTGCCGAGGAATTGGTGCTTGGCGAAGAAGGTTTCGTAGAAATAACCGGCGCTGAACTCGAGGTTGGCGTTCTGCAGCGCGTCGTAGCTGACCCCCAGGAGGCCCTGATAGGTCTGCGAGTCGTGGTTGATGCCGTCGCGGTCGACCCGCTTGATGAATTGATGGACTTCATAGCTCGGCTCGACAAATGCCGTGATACCGTTGTCGAATTGATAGCCCTCGCGGGTATTCACGTAGGCCTCGCGGACGCTGCGGTCGCTGTTTGAGAATCCGCAATTGGGCAGCCAATCGAAATAGCGGCCCTCGATCTTGACCGACCCGATATAGGGCGCGGCGCTGAATTGGGGCTGGGCCGTGAGCACGGTGAGGTCATACTGGTTCGGCCCGCACGCCGTACCGGGATCGTTGACCGTGCCGCGCATCTCGTGGATGCGCGCCTCGCGGGCGGTCAGCGTGATGTTGCTTTCATCCGTGATGTCGTGCTTGGCGCTGGCGACGCTGTTGAAGTCGATGTAGTTGTTGGCGTGAAACTTTTTGTTCCACGTCGCTTCGGCGTCGGCGTTCACCTGAATGGTCGTGTCCTCGACCTCGCCGGCCAGACCGAGGCTGGGCCTCAGGCGTCGCACGAAATCGCCTTCCGCTTTCGGCGTGAGGAAGACGTTGCTGTCATATTCGCCTTCGCCCTGAAGGGCGCCGTGGAGAATGAAATTTCCGACTTCGATTCCGAGCGACTGAAAGTCGGTACGCTGCCGACCCGTGACGGATTCGACCTGGGCGTTCGGGAAATCAGGGTTCTGTCCCCATGCGGTGTTCGTCATGAAAAGCGCCAACAGGGCGCCTGCGAAAAAGCCTAAACGCCCGCGCACTGCCCCCCGCCTCACGACCCCTCCTCATCAGATCGCGGCCATTCCTTTCATTTTATTATGCCTTTTCGAAACCCGGGCCGCAATGACCATTGGGCCGCCACGGCGCCGCCCCCGCCGAATCCCGGGGGTTGTGTCGGGACCACAACACATTGTGATGATATCTCTCAAAGTTCGGGCCGACGGCTGTCCCCCAACCGTCGGCCCGCAGCGTCAAAGGAGGGCGTCGATGAGCGGGTCGCGCATCACCCCGGACTGGCCAGCGGGACAATGTTCGAGTAAGGCGGTGGCGTCGTGGTGCCTTGCGGGTCGAGGATCGCCCCGGTGCCGCCCGCACCGGCTCCGCCAGCTTGCGGGTTGAACAAGCTGGTGGCATCGCCCATGATGGCGTTCTGGACATCCAATGGATTGATCACCCCCTGAAGGCCGGAGGGGTGGGTCGTCGACTCGGCGATCATCCCGACAATGAAGGTCTGCTGGTTCGGGCGATCGGCCGGAGGGGTAAACGAAACGTCGAGCCGGTTGTCGCCGACGTGCGTCGTCACGACGAGGGCGCCGCCGCTGCCCGAGCCACTGGCCTGGTGCGTGGTGACGCCGCCCTGGTTGTTGGTGCCGGGGAGCGTGTCGGTGGCCGGCGGCGCGCCCGGAAGCTTCTCGGCAGGCGCTGCTTCAGGTGGAGTCGAGAGGGTGCCGTTCCCGGTCCATTTGCTCGGCTCGCTGAGGGCCACATTTTGCGCGACCGAATTGACCGTGACCTCGGCGCCAAACGGAGCCTCGGCGGTATCCGGCTGCCCTGAGTCGGCCGTCAGCAGAATCACGCGATAGTCGCCGTTCGGCACATCGATTTGAAAGCTGCGCAAGCCGACGATCCCGCTGCCCGTCATCGGGTCGCCCTGCGGCAAGGCGATGACACGCATGTTCACGCCCTTGACGCGCGGATCCTGGGGAGTGAGCAGCTCAAAACCGGAGGGCAACGAGGTATCGGCGGCGCCGAACTTGACGCCCTTGTCGTTGGGTCCGGGCAGGTAGCGCTTGTCGACCGCCACCCTCTGAACCTGGCCGCCCGCGACCTCCTTCACGACATTAGCCGTGAGCTCGGCAACGTGCTGGGAGATGTCCAAGAACTTGTCCTGGGCGGCAGGATTGTTGAAGAGGTCGCGCACCAGCGCCCGCCCACGGTCCGTGATGGCCTGGGCGTCGGCGTGGTCGGCCACGAGGAACTCCCGCACCTTGGCATCTCCGGCGGGGTTCTCATCAATGGCCGCCTGGGCCACCTCTGGCGGAACCTGAACTGCCGGCAGCTCGGCCAAAGTCGGTGCCGGCGGCGGAATCGGCAGCGCCGCCGCCTTGGGGACGACCGCCCCGGCAGGGATCTCGTTTGGCTTGGCCGAGGGGCCGATGTACGGCTTCTCCGGGGCCGCTGCGGCCTCGCCCGCAGGCGCGCCCGCAGGGGCGCCCGCATTCTGCGGGGCGGCGTTGGGGGCGGCATTTGTGGCCGTGCCGGCCGTGGTGCCGGAGGGAATTTCAGTCGCGGTGACAGGGGCGACACCCGCAGGGGCTCCGGCCGGCGCGTCTGTAGCCGAGACCGGTCCTGCAAGCGCGAGGGAAAGGCCAAGCATTCCGCCAAAGGCCAATCCACCGAGGGCGCGATTGTTCCGGATAAAGCTCTCGACCATCCCCTTGGGCTCCCTAACTAGCTATTTCTCGCCCATCTCTTTTTATACGCGCTGCCAAGACTCATGACAAGAATAGCCCGTCTTTCACGGTCCGGCAGCTTAGGTTCCCAAGCTCCACGCAGAGCTTGGGCCGCGAGGCTTGCTTTGCACCATGCATGCCGGGGATGGCGGAGGGCGTCATCGGCCCTCTTAGAGCGCAGCGCGCCCGCCCGCTCGAGCCAGGCAGAATAGTCTGAAGGCGAAGCGGGGGCACAATATGTTGTGATTTAGATGCATCTGAATCTAGATTTAGTATTCTCTCCTGTCTTGCCCGGGAGAGGCGCCGCGCTCGGTGGAGTTTGGCAGGGCGGGCAGCGGCCGAGTTTTGCAGGGGTTGGGACGCATCTGTGAACCCTCTCTGTACCATTCTGCAAATGCAATCTGCAAAGAATGTCGCAAACTGCAGGCGCAACCACGAGCGGTACCGAAGCCGCCTTTCGCTATTCCCGCGGCGCATATTTGCCGAGGATGCGCTGGAGCGTCCGGCGGTGCATGTTGAGCCGGCGCGCCGTCTCCGAGACGTTGCGACCGCATTGCTCGAAGACGCGCTGGATGTGCTCCCAGCGCACCCGATCCGCGGTCATGGGATGGTCGGGCGGCGGCGGCAAGGGCCTGCAATGGGCCTTGAGCGCCGCCTCGATCTGGTCCGCATCCGCGGGCTTCGGCAAGTAGTCGATGGCGCCGGCCTTGACCGCCGCCACGGCGGTGGCAATGTTGCCGTACCCCGTCAAGACCACGATGCGCACATCGTTGCGCGCCTCGCGCAAGGCCTTGACCACGTCCAACCCGCTGCCTTCGCCTAGGCGCAGATCGACGACCGCGAAGGCGGGCAGGGCTGTCCGCGCGGCAGCAATGCCGCTCTCCACGCTGTCCGCCGATGTCACCTGATAGCCGCGGCGCTCCATGGCGCGCGCGAGGCGGGTGCGAAACGGCTCGTCGTCGTCGACGATCAAGAGGCGCCCTCTGTCCTCGCCGGAGCCCCCATCGCGCAGGCCATCCGCACGTGTCGGAGTCATCGCCTCACCTCTTCAGCGCCGGCGGGCTCTATCGCGGAGCGCTGCCAGCGCACCGTAACCTTGGCGCCGCCTTCCGGCCGATTCATGAAGCTGAGCTCGGCCCCGGTACGTTCCAAAAGATTCTTCGCGATGAAAATCCCGAGCCCCATATGGAGGCCCCTTTGCGCCCGGCTTGAGAGGTAGGGTTCGCCGATTCGTTCGAGAAGATAAGGCGGGATTCCCGGGCCGTCATCCATCACCTCGACGGTGACCTCCGAGAAGTTCCAGCGTTGGCGCACCACCACCTCCTTGCGGGAGAACTGAACGGCATTCTGGATCAGATTGCCGAGCCCATGGAGGATCTCGGGACCGCCCGTGACAAAGGGCTCGGGCGAGTCCTCGGGCGCTTCCTCGGCGGGGGCTGCATCAAGGATGAGCTCGACGGCCGGGTTGCGGTGCGGCTCTGCCGCCGCCTCGACGAGCGCCGAGAGCGGCAGCCGCGTGAACGGCAGCCGCTTCTCCGCCCCCGGCGCCCGCCCGAGCTCGGCGAGAATGTCGCGGCATCGGGCACTCTGACTCATGAGAAGCTCGGCGTCCGCGCGGAGCGCGCTGCCTTCGGGCAGCTCGCGGGCAAGCTCATTGCTCGCCAGCGCGATCGTGGCGAGCGGACTGCCGAGTTCGTGCGCCGCCGCCGCGGCAAGCGCCCCTAGGGAAGCCAGGCGTTGCTCGCGCGCAAGTGCGAGCTGGATCGCCGACAGCGCCTGCGACATGCGGCGAGCCTCCTCCGAAACGCTGCCGACATAGGCGGCGATGAAGAGCGTGCTGAGCATGAGCGCCAACCAGATGCCGAGCACATAGACCGTGGGCGGTTCGAAGGAGCCTTCGCGCCACGGCAGCGGCAGATGGGCCACGGCAAGGAGCGAGATGGAGGCGCCGGCAAGAAGACCAAGGCCGATCGTGCTGGCGCGCGACAGCACGGTCGACGACACGATGACCGGGGCGAGGATGAGCACGGCGAAGGGATTGACCAGGCCGCCCGTGAGATAGAGCAACACGGAGAGTTGCACCATGTCGTAGCCGAGGTAGAGGGTCGCCTCCCCGTCGCTGAGCAGACTGCGCAAGTTGCGCCAGCGTCCCACCACGATGTTGAGAGCCGCCGAGGCGGCCACGACTGCGAGGGCGGGGACGAGGGGCAGGCGGTGCCCTATGCCGAATTGTACGACGCATATCGCCGCCGCCTGGCCTGCGACCGCGATCCAGCGGATCAGGACCAGGGTACGCTGCTTGAGCCTGCCGCGGCTGTCATTGTTTGGGAAATCCGCGTGACCCAAGTCGTGCGCCGCGACCATCGTCCCTTCTCCCGCTCCGCCGCATGGCAAAGGTTGCGAAGTCTAGCGCGGCGGCGCCCCGCGGCCAACGCCGAGGCCAAGCGCGCGGCCGGGGCCGGAGCGGGTCTTTCCGGCCTTGGCAGGGCGGCGCGTACGAACCATATTGGCCGGATGCCCGCCCCTACCCTTCGTCGAACGGTCGTTCGCGTCGATCGCCTCACCAAGCGCTTCGGCGCCGTGACGGCCGTCGATGGCGTGAGCTTCAGCTTGGCCGAGGGCACCACGGTGGCGCTTCTCGGCGGCAACGGGGCGGGCAAGACCACGACGATTTCGATCCTGCTCGGCCTGCTCTTGCCCAGCGAGGGCACGGTCGAGGTGCTGGGCGAGAACATGCTTCGTCACCGCCATCGCGTCCTGCACCGGATCAACTTCTCCTCCCCCTATGTCGAGATGCCGAAGCGGCTGACGCCGTTCGAGAACCTCACGGTCTACGGCCATCTCTACGGCATTTCGAACGTACGCCAGCGCGTGGAGGAGATCGCCGAGGAGCTCATGCTGACCCCCTTCCTGAAGCGCGCCACGGGCACGCTTTCGGCCGGCCAGCGCAGCCGCGTGGCCCTGGCCAAGGCGCTCTTGAACGAGCCCGAGCTCCTGCTGCTCGACGAGCTCACGGCTTCCCTCGACCCGGATACCGCCGATTGGGTGCGCAGTTTCCTCGAGCGTTACCGCCTGCGCACGGGGGCCACCGTGCTGCTCGCCTCCCACAACATGTTGGAAGTGGAGCGCCTTTGCTCGGACGTGCTGATGATGAAGGCGGGGCGGATCGTCGACCGGGGCTCGCCCGCCGATCTCATCGCGCGCTACGGGCGGCGCAACCTCGAAGAGGTCTTTCTCGACATCGCACGCAGGGCGGCGGAGGAGGCGGCGCAATGACGAGCGGGCGAGCTGACGCGAAGGCGCCCCCCGCCTTCTTCTCGGCACGGCGCGTTTGGGCGATGGCGTTGCGTTACTTCTACCTCCTGCGCGGCTCATGGCCGCGGATTGCCGAGCTCATCTACTGGCCGACCGTGCAGGTGATCCTGTGGGGCCTCATCACGCAGTTCTTCGTGACCCACAGCACGTGGCTGGCGCGCGCCGGCGGCGTGTTGATCGCCGGCGTATTGCTGTGGGACGTGCTGTTCCGCAGTCAGCTTGGCGTCGCGGTCTCGTTTCTCGAGGAGGTTTGGGCGCGCAATGTCGGCCAGCTCTTCGTCACCCCCTTGCAGCCTTACGAGCTCATGCTCTCGCTTGCCGCGATGAGCTTGCTGCGCACCCTCATCGGCGTGGTGCCCGCAGCCCTCATCGCGATCCCGCTCTACTCCTTTTCGATCTTCACCATGGGATTGCCGCTCATCGCCTTCTTCGCAAACCTCATGATCTTCGGCTGGGCAATGGGCCTCGCCGTCTCGGGCTGCATTATGCGCTACGGCCTTGGTGCGGAGAGTCTCGCGTGGCTCGCCATCTTCGCGTTGGCACCCCTGAGCGGCGTCTATTATCCGATCTCGACGCTGCCTGACTGGCTGCAGCCGCTGGCCTGGGCGTTGCCGATGTCATATGTGTTCGAGGGCATGCGCGCCGTCATGTTCGAGCACGTCTTCCGCACCGATCTGATCCTCTCCGCGCTTGCGCTCAACGCGGTCTATCTCGTCGCAGGCGGTTCCGCCTTCCTCGGCTTCTTCCGCATTGCGCGACGGCGCGGGCTGCTTCTGCAAATGGGGGAGTGAGGGCCGCGCAGGGAGGCGTGAGGGGTGGGGCCGGCGCACGCCCGGGGGAAGCGAGATAGGACACTTCGCCGGGGGAAGCGAGATGGGACACTTCGATTGGCAGCGCTTCGATTGGTCGAGCCTGGCGCGCGGCTGGGCCGACGATCTGCGCATCGCCGCCATCCTTTTCACGCGCTTGCCGATCCGCCGCGAGGGCGAGATTGCGGACCGGGAAGCGGCGGACGCACTGCGTGCGGCACCTCTCATCGGGCTCGCCATCGGGTGCGCAGGCGGAATCGGTTACGCCCTCGCCGGCTTTATCGGCCTCTCGCCATACCTCTCGGCGCTGCTCGCCCTCGCGCTCACCATCGCGGCGACCGGCGCCTTCCACGAGGACGGGCTCGCCGACTTCGCCGATGCGCTCGGCGGCGCCAGTCCCTCGGATAGGCTCGCCATCATGCGTGACAGCCGGCTCGGCAGCTATGGCGCACTCGCGCTCCTCTTCAGCGTCGGCACGCGCGCGGGTGCGCTTGCCCAGCTCGCCGAGCCCGCCGCAGCAGCGGCCGCCCTTATCGCCGCGGCGGCGGCCTCGCGCGGCCTCCTGCCGCTGCTGACATTCTTTCTCGAGCCGGCCCGCCGCGACGGGCTCGGGGCCATGGTCGCACGCCCGCGCCAGGAGACGGTCGCGGCAGCAGCGGCGCTCGGCGTCCTCGCCGCGGTGCTCCTGCTCGGACCTCTCGCCGCCCTAGTCGCGCTCGCCTTGGGCCTAGCCTCAGCCGGCGGCATCGGCGTGCTTGCCCGCTCCCGTCTCGGCGGCTATACGGGCGACGTGCTGGGCGCTGCCCAGCAGGCGGCGGAGGCGGCGGTCCTGCTCGCCGCCGCGATCTGCGC
>DASPPM010000036.1:0-16213 GCA_035625535.1 Alphaproteobacteria bacterium | reverse complement strand
CCGAAGATGCTCACCGCACCTTGCCGCGCAGGGGTGAGGCCCATGAGGCTTCTGAGCGTCGTCGTCTTGCCGGCGCCGTTTCGGCCCAGCAAGGCGACGAGCTCGCCTTCGCCGACCTCGAGGCCCACGCCGTGGAGGATGTGGCTCTTGCCGTAAAAGGTTTGCAGCCCTTCCGCCTCGAGCGCCTTCATGCCGCTTTCCCCAGATAGGCCTCCTGCACGCGCTCGTTCGCCGCGATCTCGCCGGGCGTGCCCTCGGCGAGCACCGCGCCCTCGGCGAGTACCATAATGCGATCGGCGAGATGAAAGACGACGCGCATGTCGTGCTCGATCAGCACGATCGCGAGCTTCTGGTCCCGGTGCAGGCTACGGATGAGGGTGGTGATGTCGTAGGTCTCCCGATCTCCCATGCCGGCGGTCGGCTCATCGAGGAGGAGGAGGCGCGGCTTGAGCGCCAATGCCATCATGATCTCGGTCGAGCGCTGATCGCCGTGCGGCAGCTCGCCCACTAGGCGATCGGCCTTGTCCGCGAGCCCGCCCATCTCGAGCAGCTCGGCAACGCGTGCGCGCACGCTCTCGTCGTCGGCGTGCGCAAGCCACGGGCGGAGCCGTAGTCCATGCGCCACTTCCGCCGGAATGCGCAGATTCTCGCGCACCGTGAGCTCGGGAAAAATCTCGGTGATCTGGAAGGTGCGCGCGATTCCCATTTCGACGCGCCGGTGCGAGGGGACCTGGGTGATGTCGAGGTCGTCGAGGAAAATCTTGCCGGTGGTCGGAGGAAAGAAGCCGCTGATGAGATTGAAGAAGGTCGTCTTGCCGGCACCGTTGGGTCCGATCACGGCGCGCAGCTCGCCCGGCTCGACGGTGAGCGAGACGCCGTCGACGGCGACGAGGCTGCCGAAAAGGCGCGAGACGCTTTCCACCCGCAAGAGGCTCATGTGGTCGCCTTCCTCCGAAGGATGCCGAGCACGCCGCGGGGGAAGAATAGCACGCACGCGACGTAGAACAAGCCGATGAAGATCTGCCAATTGATGGTGATGCTCGAGATGTAGTCCTGCAGCATGACGAAGACCACGGCACCCAGGAGCGGTCCCCAGAAGGTACGCATGCCGCCCAAGACCGCCATCATCACGAAATCGCCCGACTGGCTGTAATGGAGCCCGCGGGGGTCGGCGAAATTGTTCAAGAGCGCGTAGAGCGATCCGGCGAAGGCCATGAAGAAGCAGGAAAGCGTGAAGGCGATCCAGATGTGCATTTCCACCGGAATCCCGAGGAAGCGCGCGCGGCGCTCATTCTCGCGGATGGCGAGCATGGTGCGGCCGAACGGGGAGCGCAGGATAAAGCCCATCAGCGCCGTGGCGAGCGCGAAAGAGGCCAGCACGAAGTAATAGAAGGCGGTGGAGTCGTGCAGGATGTCCACGGTGGCTACGCCCAGATGCAGCGGCTGGCGATAGAAGGGGCGCAGGCCGTCGTCGCCGCCGGTCAAGGACGACCACTGGAAAGCGATGTAATAGAACACTTGGCCGAAGGCGATCGTCACCATGGCGAAATAGACGCCGCGGCGGCGCACGATCAAGGCACCCAAGAGCCCGCCAAGGATGCCGCCCAGAAGCGTCCCGGCCAATAGCCCCAAGGGTGTGGACAGTGCCACGAATTTCAGCAACAGCCCGCAGCCATAGGCGCCGAGCCCGAACCAAGCGGCGTGGCCGAAGGAGAGCACCCCGGTGAAGCCGAGCAGGAAATTCACCGACATGGCGCCCAGGCCCAGCACCATCACGCGCGTCCCCAGCGCGGTGTAGCCCCCTACGAGCGGCATCCACAGCGGTGCCAGAATGAGCACTGCCCAGATTGCCGCGAGCATGGCGAGCCTGCGGTTCACCTCGCTCACGTCAGCATGCCCTCCTCGCCGAACAGGCCGCGCGGGCGCACCAGCAGCACCACCGCCATCAGCACGTACATGATCGCCTCGCTCGCCGGCGGCAGCATCACCGCAGTGACGCCTGAGGCGACGCCGATCAAGAGGCCGCCGACAAGCGTTCCCACGAGAGAGCCCACGCCGCCAACGATGATGGCGATGAAGCTCGGCATCAGCAGGCCCGCACCCATGGTCGGCTCGAGGCCCAATTGCCCGCCGGCGAGCACGCCCGACAAGCCGGCGAGGAAGATGCCGACCGCGAAGTTCAAGGAGCGCAGCGCGCGCGCATTGACGCCCAAGACCGCGACGGTCTCGAGGTCGAGCGTGCCGGCGCGGATGCGCATGCCGGCGCGGGTGAAGCGCAGCAGCAGGAAGAGCAGCGCGATCATCACCGCTACCATCGCCACCATGAACAGGCGGTAGCCGGTGATGAAGAAGAATTTGTCGCTCAAGGACTGCGACAGGAAGGCGGGAATGGTGAAGGGCTTGCCCTGCGCGCCCCAGATGATGCGCGTGCCGTCCTCGAAGACGAAGGCGAGGCCGAAGGTCAAGAGCAGGCCGTAGAGCGGGTCGCGGCCATAGACGCGACTGATCAGCAGCCGCTCGACCGCGAATCCGATGATCGCGGTGAGGAAGGGCGAGGCGATCAAGGCGCCCCAGAAGCCGAGATAGGGCTCGAGCGTGTATGCGACATAGCCGCCGATGACGAGGAAGCCGCCATGCGCGAAGTTGATGACGTTCGACAGGTTGAGGATCAGCGACAGGCCGATCGCCATCAGCACGTAGAAGGCGCCGACGATGAGGCCGTTGGTGACGTTGAAGAGGATAAGCTGGGTCATCCGATCACGCAAGAATGACCCCCACCCCGCCCGCCCGGGGAGACCGGGGCGGGCAAGGGGAGGGGGCTGATCGTTGCGCCGAGAGGCGCGTCAGGCGGGCCACTGCAAGGTGCAGCCGGTCTCGCTCTCCGGCGGCGAGGTCTTGTCGCCCGCCACGATGGAATCGACCTGGAACAGGTCCTCGGGGTCGGACTTGCCCTCCTTCAGCGCCTGGCCGACGAAGGCCGAGGTCATCAGCTGGTGGTCGCCCTTGCGATAGTAGCACTTGTTGGGCTGCAGCTTGACATCGGCCGGCAGCTCGAAGTCGCCGAGCGCCTTGGCGAGCTTGACGCCGTCGAGCGTCTTCTCGCGATTGGCGACGAGCGCGAAGCTCATCAGCGAGGTGTAGCCGAACCAGGTGCGCGCCGTCGGCACCTTGCCGCCGCTGCGCGTGCGGATGTCGGCGACGAACTTGTCCACACCCGGCACGCCCGGCTGCTTCCAGTACCACTCGAACATCCAGATGCCGACGCGCGCCTCGGGCGGCATGGCCTTGAGGGATTCGAGCTCCTGCTGCAGCCCGGCGACGTGGATCTGCTTCTCGATGCCGAACTGCGCGATCTGCTTCAGGCAGTTCACCATGTCGCTGCCTTGCGGCAGGACCAGCAACACGTCGGGATTGGCGGCGCGCGCCTTGATGAGATAGGCGGAGAAATCGGAGGTGCCGAGCGGGGTCAATTCGTTGCCGGTCATGGTGCCGCCGAACTTCTTGAGATCGGCCAGCGCCGCCTCCTGCAGGGTGTGGCCGAAGGCGTAGTCCGGCGTGATGAAATGCCACTTCTTGCCGTATTTGTTGAACAGCAGCTCGGCCACGGAATTGGCTTCCATCTTCGTCGTGTTGCACACGCGATAGACGTTCCAGTGGCAATCCTTGCCGGTGATGCCGTCGGTGTGGCCGCCGGAGACGATGTGCAGCACCTTCTTCTCGTTCGAGACTTGGGCGATGGCGAGTGCTATCGCGGAATTCACATCCCCGATGAGAAACTGGATGCCGTCGCGCTCGATCAGCTTGCGCGCCTTCTCCACGCCGGTGCCGACGTCGTTGGCCGAATCCTCGACCAAGAGCTCGATCTGGCGGCCGAGCACGCCGCCCTGGGCGTTGATCTGCTCCGCGGCGAACTTGACGCCGATGAGCTCGTTTTGCGCCACCGCGGCGTAAACCCCGGTGAAGGGGTCGATCATGCCGACCTTGACGGCGTCGGCGGCGCGCGCGGTGATGACGAAGGGTGCCGCGAATTGCGCGACGCCGGCCGCGGCGGCGGCTTTCAGGATGGTTCGGCGGCTCAGCGGTGCCGCGTGGTACGGACGTTTCATGGCTGCACTCCCTGTGCGGTTATTGGTTGGCATTGGCGGAAGCGCCCGAAGGGCCGGTCTTGGCCGGCCCCGGCGCGCCCCCGTGGCTTGGCGCCATCATGGGCCGAAGCGGCGGCCATCTTCAAGCGGATTGAGCCGGAGTTTCCGGCCGAGCGGCGCCGGGCGAGGCAGAAGGCGCCTTTCCGGGCCTGCCGGCAAGGCGCATCGGGCACCACGCCGCGGTGCTGTCCGGCGGCTTGCCGCCGGCGCTCAGCTCGGCCAGCTGAGCTTGCAGCCGGTCGCCGCGACGGAGGGTGCCGCTTGCTCGCCCTTGACGACATCGGTCACCTTGAAGAGGTCCTCCGGGTCGTCGCCCTTCGTTTGGGCGTGGCCGACGTAGAGCGAGGGGATGAGCTGGTGGTCGCCGGCGCGGTAGTAGGGATTGTTCGGCATGAGCGCCACCTCGGGCGGCAGCCTGAAATCGCCGAGCGCCTTGGCGAGCTTGACCGCATCGAGCGACTTCTCCTGGTTGGCGACGAGCGCGCAGGTCCAGGCCGCGACATAGCCGAACCAGGTGCGCGCGGTCGGCACCTTGCCGGTCTTCTTGCGGATGGCCGCGACGAAATCGTCGAGATGGGGCACGCCGGGCTGTCTCCAGTACCATTCGAAGACCCAGGTGCCGATGCGCGCCTCGGGCGGCAGGTCCTCGAGCGCCTCGAGCTCCTGCTGGGCGCCGGCAAGGTGGAAGCGCTTGTCGAGGCCGAACTGCACGGCCTGCTTGAGCGCGTTGACCATGTCCTCGCCCTGAACGAGGAAGATCACCACGTCCGGATTCGCCGCCTGCGCCTTGTTGAGATAGGCGGAGAAATCGGTCAACTGGAGCGGCACCAGGTCGCCGCCGACTTTGCTGCCGCCGAGCGCCGCCGCGGCCTTTTCCATGGACGCCTGCAGCGTATGGCCGAAGCTATAGTCGGGCGTGATGTAGTACCAGCGCTTGCCCGCCACCTTGATGAGGGTCGCGGCGACCGCATTGGCCTCCATCTGGGTGGTGTCGCACACGCGGAAGACGTTCCAATGGCACGCCTTGCCGGTGACCGCGTCGGTGTGACCGCCGGTCACGATATGGAGCGTTTTGAGCTCGTTGGAGACTTGGCCCATGGCCAGCGCCATGGCCGAATTCACGTTGCCGAGCAGGAAGTCCACCTTATCCCGCTCGATCAGCTTGCGCGCCATCTGCACGGCGGTGCCCACTTCGCCGCTCGTGGAATCCTCATTGAGGAACTCGATCTTGCGGCCGAGGATGCCGCCCATCGCATTGATGCGCTCGACCGCGTACTGGCAGCCGATGAGCTCGTTCTTTCCGAGCGCGGCATAGGTTCCGGTCAAGGGATCGTCCAAGCCGATCTTGACCGGCTCCTCGCCGCGCGCCTTGATGATGAAGGGGCTCGCCAGCTGGGCGGCGCCCAATACCAGCCCGGCCTTGAGGATGGCGCGGCGCTCCATGCGCAGGCTCCACGGGTGCTGTCGCATTCGTCCCTCTCTCGCGATAATGCCTTCAATGGGATGCGCCGCTTCTTCCGGCGCGCGCCGTGAATTGCGGAAAGGAGGCTAGCCACGCCACAGCGACGCTGTCAACGCCGCAGCGGCGCATCCCGCAGCGATGCCGACCACGTCCGCGCCGCTCATGCGAAGTAGCAGGAGACCGTGCCGAACGGCCCGTAGTCGGCGTGAAACGTGTCGCCCTTGCGCGCGTCGATCGGCCGGATGAAAGAGCCGCTGAGGATGACCTGGCCGGGCTCAAGCGCGATGCCGTGAGGGGCGAGCTTGTTCGCCAGCCAGGCGATACCGTTGGCCGGATGATTGAGCACCGCCGCGGCGACGCCGGTCTCCTCGATCTGGCCGTTGCGGGAGCAGAGCCCCCCGATCCAGCGCACGTCCACCTCGAGGGGCTTGAAGGGCCGGCCGCCGATCACGATGCCCGCATCGCTCGCGTTGTCGGCGATGCCGTCCGTGATCTTGCGGGTCACCTTGGTCTCGCGGTCGACGCGCTCGATGCGCGCGTCGAGAATCTCGAGCGCCGGCACCACGTAATCCGTGGCGTTGAGCGCATCGAAGATCGTGCAGCCGGGGCCGGCGAGACGCCTGCTGAGCACGAAGGCGAGCTCCATCTCGATCTTGGGCTGAATGAAGCGGTCGGTGGGGATATTCGAGCCGTCGTGGAAGAACATGTTGTCGAGCAGCGCGCCGTAGTCCGGCTCGTCGATGTTGACCGCGCGCTGCATGACCTTGGAGGTGAGGCCGATCTTGCGCCCCTTGACCGTGCGGCCCTGGGACAGCTTGAGCTGCATCCAGGCGTGCTGGATGGCGTAGGCGTCCTCGATCGTCATGGCGGGATGATCGAGCGTCAGCTGGCGCATGAACTTGCGGCTCCGCTCGGCCTCCTCGAGGCGCGCGACCGCGGCGTCGATGCTCTTCCTGTCCAACATGGTCCCCTCCGTTCGTCGCCTGTCCTCATGGTTCGAGACGCGCGGCCTCGGGCCGCGCTCCTCACCATGAGGCCCTCGTCCTGAGGAGGCGGCGAGAGCCGGCGTCTCGAAGGGCGAGGGCGGCCCGTGCGGATTGTCGCTCCACTCTTACCCCGCCATCTGCGCCACGAGGAAGAGGCGACGGAAGGGGTAGAGCGTGCGGCCATCCGGCTCGGGTGGATAGAGCTTGCGAAGGCGCGCGCGGTAGCTCGCCTCGAACGCGCTGCGCTCGGGCTCGGCGAGTGCCGCGAGGAAGGGGGAGAGCGCCGTTCCCTTGTTCCACTCGAGCACCGGATCGGGCCCATGCAGCACCTGGAGATACTCGATGTCCCAGATATCGAGCCGGCTCACGAGCGGGGCGAGCAGGCGGTGATAAAAGGCGGGCTCGGCCACGCGCTTGCTGCGCACGAGGGGAGCAAGCGAGCGCTCCCAGGGGCCGTCCCCGACCGTCTCGCGAATGGCCACGTGGGAGGGGCTGTCGTCGTTGCGCGGCACCTGCACGGCGAGCACGCCGCCCGGCGCGAGCTGCCGCAAGAGGCGGGGGTAGAGGGTCTCGTGATGGTCGAGCCACTGCAGCGCCGCGTTGCTGTAGAGAAGATCCGCGGGCGTCTCCGCGCGCCAGCTCGCGATGTCGGCTTGCCGCCAGTCGAGCCGAGGGTAGTCCTTGCGCGCGCGCTCGAGCATCGCGGGCGCGTTGTCGATGCCGGTCACGCGCGCCTGCGGCCAACGCTCGGCGAGGAGCTTGGTGACGTTGCCGGGGCCGCAACCGAGATCGACGACGCGTTCGGGTGCCGCGAGCGGTATGCGCGCGATCAGGTCGAGGGCAGGTCTCAGGCGGTGATCGCCGAAGGCGAGATAGAGATCAGGGTTCCAGCTCATGGGCAAGTCTATGTTCGCAGGGCGGCGATGACAGGGTGGGCGTGCGCTCGCTACTCTAGCGGAGGAGCGGAGGTGCCGCAAAGCGCTCCAAGAGCAGGGGCCGGGTTCTGTGGACATTCGTTTTCGGCTCGTCGATCCGGACAAGCAAATCATCGCACCTGCGATGATTTGCGCGATGCGGAATCCATGGCCGCGCCCGCGCGAGCGGAAGGGATGGATTCCGGACAGCAAGGCTCGCGGCAGGGAAAAGCTCGGCTTTTCCCGGGCTCGCCTAAGCTTCCGGAATGACGCCAGCCTCGAATGTCCACGGGCCTTGGGGCGTCGCACCCGCGGTGGCACTGAATCATGCGCACCGTCCTGATCTTGCGTCCGGGTGCCCTTGGCGACGCGGTCCTGACCTTGCCGCTTGTCGAGGCTCTCCTCGAGCGGGGCGCTGAGCGCATCCTTGTGCTCGGCACGCCCGCCTCCTGGCGCTTCCTGCGAGAGCCGTCCCCGCCGCTCCAGGTGCTCGACGCGGGCGGGCGCGATTGGCTCGCTCTCTTCGGGGAAGGTGTCGCCCTCGCCGCGCGCGCGCGGGTGCTTTTGGCCGAGGTCGACGCCGCGCTCGTGCTTCTCGGCCGTGGCCGTGCTGAGATCGAACGGGCCCTCGGCGCGGCCGGCGTTCGCCGGGTCGCGGGCGGTTTTCCGGCGGCCTTGGCGGAGGAGGGTGTGGAAGTCGGTCCCTGGGCGAGGGGGAAGCCCGTGTTAGCACCCTGGCCGCCCGGTCACGCGCACGCGGCACAGCGCTTGCTGGCGCCCTTGGCGGCGCTGCCAGGCGTTGGTGCGGCCGACTGGCCGCAGACGCCGCGGCCGCTTGCCGGCCATCCTCTCCTCGGCCCCTCGCGCGCGGAGATCGAGGAGGCACTGCATCACGCGGCTCTCACAGCGCCTCCCGAGGAGGGTATTCTCGCCCTTCATCCCGGCAGCGGTGGGGTGGTCAAATGCTGGCCGGCGGAGCGCTTCGCCCGCCTCGCCATGGCGGCGGCGGCTGAATGGCGCACCACACCGGTCTTCCTCATCGGGCCGGCCGATCGGGAGGCCTGGGCGACGATCCGCTCCGGCCTGCCTCCGGCTCTCGCCGCCCATGCGCTCGTGGAGCGGCCGTTGCGCGAGGTATTGGCGCTCCTCTCGCTTGCGCGTGCTTATGTCGGCAACGACTCCGGCATCTCCCATCTCGCGGCACTTGCATCTCCGACGCTCGCGCTCTTCGGCCCGAGCGATCCGCTTGTATGGCATCCGCTCGGCCGCCGCGTCGTCGTCCTCCGCGCCGAGGGCGGCGCCATCTCGAGGCTTGGGCTCGAGGACGTGCTCGACTCACTCGGCCGACTGCTCGTCCTCGGTGCAGTGGGGCTCAACCCATCCGCTGCGGGAGCCAGGTCGCCAACAGCGGAAAGGCGATGAGGATCACGAGCCGGATGAGGTCGGTCGCGATGAAGGGCAGCACGCCGCGGAAGATCGTCGCGAACTTCACGTCCTGCACCACGCTCTTGATCACGAAGACGTTCATGCCCACCGGAGGGTGAATGAGGCCGAGCTCGACGGTCATGACGATGATGACGCCGAACCAGATCGGATCGAAACCGAGCGCGCGGATGACCGGAAAGACGATCGGAATGGTGAGGATGATCATGGCCATCGCGTCCATCAGGCAGCCCAAAACCAGATACATGACCATGATGAGCGCCAGCACGCCGTAGCGGCCGAGCCCGAGCCCGGTCATGATCTCGGTGACCTTTTGCGGCGTCTGCGTGACGGTGAGGAAATAGCCGAAGAGGAGCGCGCCGATCAGGATGGTGAAGACCGCCGCGGCGGTGCGCGTCGCCTGCAAGAGCGCCGTGCGGATTTCGGCGCGCGAGAGGCGTCCGCGCAGCACGCTGATGAGGAAGGCGCCGCCCGCCCCCATGCCGCCCGCCTCGGTGGGCGTGAAGAGTCCGCCGTAGAGGCCGCCGATCACGAAAAGGAAGAGGAGGAGAGGCGCCCAGATGGGTGCCAAGCCGCTGAGGCGCTCGCGCCACGCGCTCTTCGGCCCGGCCGGGAGGAAGCCCGGTCGCACCAGCCCGATGACGAGGATGGTGACGATGTACATCGACGCGGCGACGACGCCGGGGACGATGCCGGCGATGAAGAGCTTGCCGATGTCCTGCTCGGTGATGATGCCGTAGACCGCGAGCACGGTCGAGGGCGGGAACATGGCGCCGAGCGTGCCGCCCGCGGCGATGACGCCGGTCGAGAACGATTGCGGATAGCCGTAGCGCCGCATCTCCGGATAGGCGACGGCCGAGAACGTCGCCGCGGTCGCGACCGAGGAGCCCGAGATCGCGGCGAAGAAGCCGCAGGCCGCGATGGTGGCGATGCCGAGCCCGCCTTTCATGTGGCCGACGAAGCCGTTCGCCGCGCGGAAGAGCTCGCGGCTCATGCCCGAGGCCGAGACGATGGCGCCCATGAGGAGGAACATGGGGATGACGCCGAAGGTGTAATCGGTCACCGTGCGCATCGAGGTCTGGCCGACGAGCTTCAAAGCCGGCTCGCCGCCCACGAGGTAGCCGAAGCCGCTGACCCCGACGAGGCCCAAGGCCATGCCCACCGGAACGCGCAGCAGCATGAGCGCGAAGAGGGAGGCGAAGCCCAAAAGTGCCACGGCATCGGCGCCCATCGCCGCCGACCTACTCGACCGCCTTCTGCGGCGGCCGCGCGCGCATCAGCTCCGGATGGACGACGAGACGATAGGTGCGCACCGCGATGAGGAAGACCGCGGAGACGTCGCCCACCCAGGCCACCGCGAAGAAGGGCCAGGTCGGCAGGTTGAGATCGAAGGTGAGCACGTGGTCCGCGCGCGTGGTGCGGACCTTGTCGAAGAGCGTGTAGGTATGCACCGCCACCACGAAGAGGAGGACGAGCGTGGCGAACACGTCGATCGCGCGCCTGCCCCGCTCGCCCGCGTTCGCCCATACGAGGTCGACCGTGATGTGGGCGCCGCGGTAGCTCGTGGCCGCGATGCCCCAGAAGATGAGGATGCCGAGCAGCAGCCGGCCGAAGTCGTAGCTGTCGGGAATCGAGTACGCGAAGAAGTAGCGCAGCAGCACCGAGATGAAGATGTCGGCGCAGACGATGCCGACGAAGCCCGCGGCAATGAGCTCGATCGAGTCGATGAAGCCGTCCATCAGATTGCGCTTGGGCCGGCTCGTCATGGCGCGGCGCATGCGAGGCGAGCGGCATCGCGGCAGGAGGTGCGGGAGCGCCTCCTCGCAGGCACCCGCTCCCGGCAACGACGGGCGGTCGCCCGCATCAATAGGCCGCCTGGTACTTGGCGAGCGCCTCCTTGAGCTCCTTCATCGCCGCAGCGGGGTCGACGCCGGCCTTGCGCACGTTGTCGGCCCATTTCGTCTCGAGGGGTGCTGCCGCCTTGCGCCATTCGGCGAGCTGGGCGGATGTGATCTGATAGACCTCGTGGCCCGGCTCGGCCTTGAGCTTCTCGATGCCGGCGCGCTCGAAGTCGGCCCAGGGAGCCGCCACCTTCTCGGCCCAATCGGTGGTGCAGTGGTCGTCGATCGCCTTCTTCTGCATGGGCGACATGCCGTCGTATTTCGCCTTGTTCATGACGAAGACGAAGGTGGTGACGTAGAGCGGCACATCCATGTGGTACTTGGTCACCTTGTCGATGCCGAAGAGGACGATCGAGCCCCAGGGAAACGTCACCGCGTCGGCGACGCCCTTCTCCAGCACGTCGCGCACCTCGGGTGCCGCGGCCTGGACGTTGGTGCCGCCGAGAAGCGTCACGAACTCGGCCATGGTCGCCTGCGCCGGGCGCACCTTGAGGCCGCCCACGTCGGCCGGCACCACGATCTTCTTGCTGCGCGAGTGGAAGCTCCCGGGGTCGTGCACGAAGGCAAAGCAGAATTTGACGTCCTTCATCTCCCGCGCGGCGTACTTGCGGTACCAGGCATCGAGCGCCTCGGTGCCGCCCTTGGCGTTGCTCATGAGGAAAGGGAGCTCGCCCGCGGCGATGATGGGAAAGCGCCCCGGCTGGTAGCCGGGGTTGACGTAGGTCAGATCGGCGATGCCGTCGCGCGCCATGTCGTAATGGTCGAAGGCCTTGCCGAGCTGCTGGGCCGGAAAGATCGTCGATTTGATCGTCCCCTGCGCTTCCTCTTGCAGCGATTTCGCCCACGCCTCGAGCGCCGGCTGCAGCGGATGCGTGGGCGGCACCCAGTGCGAGATCTTGAGCTCGACGGTCTTGTCCTCGGCAAAGGCGGGAAGCCCGCCTGCCAAGAGCAAGACGGCCGAGACGAGGATCAGCTTGGCTCTCATGGCCCCCCCTTGCCACGCTTCTCCGGCGTGCGCGACACTTGGATTGGGCACTCTAGGATGGCTCGGCGGGGCGAGGCAACTCCCCTATCGAGGTATCGTGGTTACCGGCAACGAATTTCGAGGGTTGAGCCATGGCGAAAGGGAAGACAGGCGCTCCGGGCAAAGCTCGGGGCAAGAGCCCGGTCAAGCGTGCGAGCAAACCGCCGGCCCAACGGCAATACTGGTCCGCGGACGTGATGCGCAAGAGCAACGCGCTCGATATCGAGCCCAGCACCTTCACCTGGGGCGACCCGAGGCGCATCGCGCGCTCGCTCAAGCGCTCGGCCGAGCTGAGCCGGCGGCGGAAGGCGGGCCCCTATCAGTCCGCCATGTCCATGCTCAATTTCTACATCAACCGCGCCGGCCGCGGTCTCACGGCGGAGCGCAAGAGGATCTTGGCCCAGGCCAAGCTCGAGCTCCGACGCCTTTTCGATAGGGCGTAGGCGCGCCCTCAAGGGACCGCGCTCTAAAGCACGTTCCGATGGCGCGGAATCACCCCCTCACCCAGCTCCGGCTAAGCTCGACTTCGTCTCGCTAAGCCTACGCAACCCTCTCCCCCTCCGAGGGGGAGAGGGTAGGGTGAGGGGGCTGCTTCCAAATCAACGGTACATGCCCTAAAGGATCTGCGAAAGGAACTCGCGCGTGCGCGCCTCCCGGGCGTTGGCGAAGAACTCGGCCGGTGGGGCGTGCTCGACGATGATGCCGTGGTCGGTGAAATAGACGTGATCGGCGACCTCGCGCGCGAAACCCATCTCGTGGGTGACGAGGATGCAGGTCATGCCCTCCTCCGCCACCTCGCGGATGGTGACGAGGACCTCCTTGACGGTCTCGGGATCGAGGGCCGCGGTCACCTCGTCGAACAGCATGATCTCCGGCCGCATGGCGAGCCCGCGCGCGATCGCCACGCGCTGCTGCTGCCCGCCGGAGAGCTCGCCCGGATATGCCCCCTCCTTCTCCGCGAGCCGTACTTTCTTGAGGAGCGCGCGCGCGCGCGTCTCGACCTCCTTCTTGTCTTCCTTGAGCACGTGGACGGGCGCCATCATCACGTTCTCGAGCGCGGTCTTGTGGGGGAAGAGGTTGTACTGCTGGAAGACCATGGCGACCTCGCGGCGCAGTGCGAGGAGCTCCTTGTCCTTCATCAGCTTGTGCACCTCGTAGGCGGCGACGCGGATCGCACCCTTGTCGATCGGCACCAGCCCGTTGATGCAGCGCAGCAGGGTCGATTTGCCGGAGCCGGAAGGACCGATGATGCACACCACCTCGCCCTTCCTCACGTCCATCGAGACCCCTTTCAAGACCTCGACCGTGCCAAAGGACTTGTGCACGTCGCTTATGCTGACGATCGGCTTGTCCCCGGGTGTGGCCATGGCATTCGACCTCAGATGTTGACCGCGAAGCGGCGCTCGAGGCTGACCGTCCAGCGCGCGATCGGATAGCAGTAGAGGAAGAACCAGACGAGGATGTAGCTGTAGAAGGGCAGCAGCAGCTCCGGCCGGTTCTCGGCCGCAAGCACGTCGCCCGTGAGCGTCATGACCTCGCTCACGCCGACCACCGAGGCGAGCACGGTCGACATGGCGAGGATGGCGTAGAGGTTCATCCAGGGCGGCAGCATGCGCTTCACGCACTGCGGCAAGATGATCATCCAGATCGTCTGGCGCCGGCTGAAGGCGAGCGAGTTGGCCGACTCCCACTGGCCGCTCGGGATCGACTGTACGGCCCCCCGCACGATCTCCGACACGTTCGCCATCACCGGCAGCCCCAGCCCGAAGACCGCCTTGATCCAGTCGGGCAGCGGTACCTCAACGCCGAAGATGCGCACCTGGAAGGGCAGGAGGAACATGCAGTAGAAAAGCACCACCAGCCACGGCGCGTTGCGGAAGAAATGCATCGCGAAGGACGCCGTCCGCCGCACCGGCGGCAGGAGCGAGATCTGCGCGAGCCCGAGCCCGGTGCCGGCCACGGTGCCGATCGCCATCGCGAAGAAGCTGATCGCGATGTTGAAGGCGAAGCCCTTCAAGAGGAGCGGAGTCCATTTCAAAAGCGTCATGATGACGGACGGGTGGGCGGGCGCCGTCTCGGCCTCGGCCACTCCCGCCGCGAGCAGGAAGATAAGGACGATGAGGACGCCGTGGCCGGTCGTGAGCCGCAGCGAAGGCAAACCCGTAGCACGCTCCTCAGCCGCACCGCGGGCGAGCCGCTCGGCGGCCGGCAGCAGCACCGGCAGATCGCTCCCGCCCGCCAACGCGGCCCTGATCCCTTGCCCGTGGCGGCTCATGCCATCCCCCGCGCGGTAATGCCGAAGCCGGGGACGCGCAAGGCGCGCTCCCATCGGTTCATCACGAGGACGAGCAGGCCCACGAGCGCGACGTAGCAGATCAGCAGCACGTTCATCATCTCGGGCACGTTGACCTCGTCCGACCAGATCTGGCTCGACACCCACAGCATCTCGGGCACCGAGATGGCATAGGCAAGCGTCGTCGTCTTGACGAGGTTGACGAGGTTGTTGTTGAGCGCAGGCAGGCTGATGCGGAAGGCGAGCGGCAGGATCACGTGCACGTAGGCGGCGAGGCGGCCGTAGCCGAGCGACTCCGCGGCCTCGATGGTCGCGCGGGGCACCGCCTCGATGCCGGCGCGGAAGATCTCAACGTTGAAGGCGCCCGCGTAGAACGAAAGCGAGAGGATCGCCCAGGCGACGTTGCTGACGAGGGGCTGCGCGATGCCGTTGGGCCCCGGCACGCGCAGGAGGGCACCGATGCCGAAATAGAAGAAATAGAGCTGCACGAGCGGCGGGGTGTTGCGGAAGAACTGGATGTACCAGTGGACGACCGTACGCAAGACCCTGAGCTTCGAGCCCTGCAGCCAGGCGCCAAGTACCCCGATGACGAGGCTGAGCAGCACGCAGACGAGCGAGAGCTCGACCGTCATCCAGAAGCCGTTGACGAAACGGTGCCGGTCGAAGGCATCGTAGAAGATGGTCAGGTTGATGCCCGTGCGCTCGTGCAGCCAGGCAAACCACTGCCAGAATGCCTGCATGCGGCGGCCTCCCCGCGGGCGTTACTCCCTCACCCTTCCCCTCGCTCCGCGACGGGCCCCTGCCCTCTCCCGCTTGCGGGCTCGAGCCGCAAAGCGGATCAAGGGATGAGAGGGTGAGGGAGCGCTCACTTGTATTTCGCGTGCATCTCCTCGGCGTATTGCGAGTTCGGCAGACCCCACTTCTTCTCGAGCCCGAGAATGAAGCCGGTCTTGTGCCAGTCGATGATGGCGTCGTGCATGAATTTTACCAAGTCGGTCTCGCCGAGCTTGACCGCAAGGCCCCACGGCTGGACCAGGATCGACTTGAGCGGCACCTCGTAGTCCTTCCATTCGGGATCGAGGAGCTGGCCGAAAAGCGCGGTGTCGTCGTAGGCGACGCCCACGCAGTTGCCGGACTTGAGCGCTGCGTACGCCTCGCTCGTGCCTTTGAAGGCCACCGGCTCGATGCCGTACTTCTCCTGCAGCTCCTTGTTGTAGAAGGAGCCCTGGATGAGGCAGACCGGCTTGCCCTTGAGCTCCGACCAGTCCTTGAGATGCGCCGACTTGGGCGCCAGCAGGTTGGTACCGGAGGCGTAGTAGTCGGGATCGATGATCTCGACGACCTTGCGCCGCTCGGGCGTGTCGGTCATCGTCGCGATCATCAGGTCGATCTTGCCCTGGTCGAGGAACTGCATGCGGTTGGACGCGACCACCGGCACCAGCTCGAGCTTGACGCTGAGGCGCTTGGCCACGTCGGCGGCGAGGTCGGGCTCGAGCCCCACGATGTTGCCCGCGGGGTCGCGGAAGCCGTAGGGCTTGTAGTCGGCCTTGGTGCCGACGATGAGCGTGCCGCGCTTCTTGATGTCGCTGAGCTCGTCGGCCTTGGCCATGGCGATGCCGAGCCCGAAGCTTACCGAAAGTGCGCAGAACACCGCCTTTTTTGCGAATTTGTTCATTTTCGTCTCCCGAAAGTTTGCCATCCGGCGCACGCTCGACGATTGCCGACGCCGCCCCTTGCGCTACCCTAACCCAAAGCTCGCGCCGACTCTAGGCGCTCGCTGCCTCGAGGGCATTGCCAAGAATGTTCATCGCGTGGTCGATCTGATCCGCCGTGGTCGTGGCCGGCGGCACGAAGCGCAGCACCGAGCCGCCGCGTCTTAGGCTGAAGATGAGGCCGCGCTCGAAGCAAATCTTGTGGATGCGGCGGCCCTCCTCTGTGGCCGGCTCCTTGCTCTGCCGGTCGCGCACGAGCTCGAGGCCGAGAAGCTGGCCGCGGCCGCGTACCTCGCCGATGAGATCGTAGCGCTGCTGGAGGGCCTCCAGGCG